>NZ_JFBD01000009.1 GCF_000709085.1 Virgibacillus alimentarius
AAAAAAAGAGTAGTTCGAGGAAAAACTACTCTTTGCTATGAAGAATGATCGGGGAATTCATGAGGACTGTCTGAGGTTAATTCTTACGTGGACAAATTTATGATGTTGAAAATACTGGCTGATTTACATTCTTTTGTTTTGAATCAAGCTCTGATAGCCGATAGTTTGTTGCACCAACAATTTCAACCAGCTGGCTAATTGTTTTTTCATGCTGCTGTACTTTTTTTATCAAGTCATTCATTACCCTTTCATGTGAATTTTCACTCACCATTTCACCCCCTCTTTGTCTGTTGGTACAGTTATACCATGTTTCCAATTATCTGGCGAATAGCAAAATTTAAATTTTAACGTTAAATTTCCTATCGTTTTTGGGTATTTTTTCAATTTTTATATGATTTCATAAATTATGTCATCATTTTTTTGACTTTAATATAAGCTGAAATTTAAATTTAATCTACATTTAAATAATTTTTAAAAAGCATATAAAAAGACGACCCCCCCGTGTTAAAGAGGTCGCCCTTGAACTATTGTTTTACCAATTAATTCGGTTCGATTAAACCATACTTACCATCCTTACGCCGATATACGACGTTTGTATCGTTTGTCACTGCATTTGTAAACACATAAAATGCATGTCCTAACATATCCATCTGTAAAACTGCTTCTTCAGAGTCCATTGGTTTTAAATCAAATCTTTTCGTTCTAACAATATCTATTTCATCTTCTTCGTTTTCCTTATCTAAAACTGCTTGACTAGCTTCTTTTTCAAGTTCTGCAAATATATGCTTTGGAGAACCTTTTTGTCTGAATTTACGATTAATCTTCGTCTTATACTTTCTTATTTGTCTTTCTAACTTATCAACTACAAGATCAATTGCAGCATATAAGTCAATATGCTGTTCTTCCGCTCTTAAAAGCAGATCTGTCATTGGAATAGTAACTTCTATTTGCTGTTCTTCATTATAGACACTTAAATTCACATGTACTTCGGATGATGGCGGTGTATCAAAGTAGCGTTCAAGTTTACCAATCTTTTTTTCTACATAGTCTCTTATTGCTTCAGTCACCTCAATATTTTCACCACGAATATTATATTTCATATAAGTGTCCTCCTTTCATCTTATATATATAGTATACTATTTTTCCGAATAAATTTCCTGCCTGAACAACTTATTTTAAATAATTTTTTAGGAAATTTGTCGAAAAAACTACATCAATTTTTGTGAAAGATTCGTTGTTAGGCAGATTTACTGTTTACTATCCATAAACATTCCATCGATTGATTCTATCTTGTTATACAGATTAACGTAAGTTTGATTTGATTTCTTCTTTTTTTTAACTAATTTCATCTCCTGTTTTAAATCTTGAAAGATACAAAGCATTTGCTTCTGAATTTTTTTATTGAGCAGAACCAGCTTTTTTCCAACTATTTTTTCGTTGCCAGTGAAAGGAGAAGAAAGATGATGCAAGTGTTCTCCTCTTTGATCGATCAGCTCATTAATTTGTTTAATCACGTTCTCTCTATTTTTTGAAGTAATTGGCTGATCTAATACGTGTTCCAATTGTTTGGTTATTGTATAAACCTCTTCTAAACGATTCATTATACCTGTGCACCTTGAACAGATTGCTCTGTTTTTCGATTTTTTAAAATGACTTGTTTCCAGGTATCTCTAAACTCGCTGACAAGCTGTAGGACTTCTTCTAGTTCAGTTATTTCATTTTGTATATTTGCTTCCTTAAGCAGATGATGCATATATTCATATAATGGTAGAATTTGTTTTGATATTTCAATTTTCGGATCCAATGTTAGCATTAATTCCTGAATAATATTTTGTGCCTTTTGAATATTATTATTTTTAGCTTCATAATTATGTTCATCTATATCTTTCATTGCTTGCTTTATAAACTTTATACAGCCATTATATAACATAAGAGTCAATTCTCCGCTGGAAGCAGTATGGACTGCATTATGCTGATATGTCTGATATCCCTTATTGATGGACATATATTATACCTCCTTTTAATGTGCAAATAGATAATATTACATTCATCCATTTGCACCAAACTGGGACATCAATTGTGCTGATTGCATATTCATTCTTTGAATTGCTTTTTCCATTGCTGTAAATTGATTCCAGTATCTAGTTTCCACTTGTACTAATCGATCTTCAAAAGCTGTAATTCTCTGGTTCAAATCTTTCATCCGCTTACCAAGTGTATAAGTTTCTAAAGTACTTGTTCCGCTTCCGGCCCGCTTTTTGACTTTATTCATGGTTTCTTCAAGAACATCCTCTAAACGATTAACAATGCCACGGCTAGTTCCTTCTGCATTGTTAGAAAAAAGTTTCATCACATCATTCGGATTATCACGCAAAGCATTTTTTAAATCATCTTCATTTTTAATGATTAATTTTCCGCCATCCATATAATTACTAGAAGTTGTTATTCCAATCTCTGTTAAAGATGAAAATGCCCCACCGGTGTCTACATTCGTGTACCAGCTTCGTCTCATGGAAAACATACCATCTTTTATCACCGATTCTCCTTTTAATATACCGCTCTTCGCTTTTTCCTCCCATTTTTTAATTTGATCTTCAGACATTTCTTCTTTTTGTTCCACGGTAAGCGGTTTAAAATCACGAAATCTTTCCTCTCTTTGAGATGCATTCAGCTTTTCAATCACTTCATTATATTTGTCAATAAATTCCATGATTGACTCAAAAGGCGATTCCGCATCATTCTCAATCGTAATATTTGTATTGCCTTTTGATACATCGTTAAATTGAAAAGTTACACCATTTAGTTCATACGAATTTATTTTGGATTCCATTTGGAGCCCATTATATTCAAACTCCGCATTTGTTCCATTTTTTTCCTTCTTTGGATCCATTTTAAGTGATTTAGCGAAGAAAGAGTCTTCCGTAAAATTTATTTCTGGTTCTCCATTTGGACTATATTTTCCGGTTCTTGTCGCTTCCATCATCACATTATTTGTTTGTGAATCATAAAAAGCCCGGACATTGTTATCTCCATCCGTTATTTTTTTCAATACATCCTCTATGGAATCATTTTCATTTATTTTTATTTCATGGTTTTTCTTTTCCCCTGCATCATCATATGTAAAAAACTCAATAGTTCCAGGCTTTAAAACTTGATTTGGATCTATTTCTTCTGTGCTTATATTAATAGCTGAACTTGCCAGTTTTGTTACCTTAATCTGGTATGTGCCATTTGCAGAATTTGCCGAAGCAATAGCTTTGATAGCACTCTCCTGAGAGGAATGGACAGATTTTGAATGATAAGTATTACTTAATTTCATGTCCAGCATCACATTATCTAATTCCAATAAAGTTTTATTTATATCGCGAAAAGCATCACGTTTCCACGTTAAGGTTGTTTTATCTTGATTCATTCGATCTAAGGGCACTCTTTCAGCCGTCATTAATTTATTGACAAGCTGGTCAATATCCATCCCTGTTGCTAAACCGCCGATACGCATCAATATCACCTCATAAAGAAATTCAAGAATTACTGCATAAATGAAGTTCTGTCGTTTTTAAATTTATTTTCAAATCTTATATCGGCTTCGCTGCTTGTATTGTTAAGTATTTTTCTTTTACTAATTCTTTTCATTTAATAAGTGGAGTAAATCAGAGGAAACATTTGCTGCTTCATTATTTTGCTTTTGAATATCAAGATATATTTCCTTTCGATATATGTCGATTGAATTCGGAGCTGATACACCTAACTTAATTTGATCTCCTTCTATTGCCAGCACCTTTATTTCGATGTCTTCTCCTATTTGAATGGATTCATTCTTTTTTCTGGTAAGCACAAGCATCATTAATCTCCTTTCGCTTTCGAAACAGCTTGAGGTGCGATTGGAGCTTTTGTAGTATAATCGATTTCTGTTAATATATACTGTTTTCCTTGTTTATTCGTTCGATTTATAATCAACGGGGCTTTTAAATTGATTGTACTCTTATCAAAGGGGCTTTTTAACGTTACAATCGTTAAAACAAAAACATCATTTTTATCTTGTATCTGTAAATTTTCAAGCAAGTTATTATCTATTTCAAATTCATAATCACAGTAGAAATGATAAGGATCCGTGACTATAAAAGCTATATCTTGTGATTTAACAGATTGTAAAATTTGAAACAAGGGGTTTCCAGTCAAATCCAATAACATAAATTTAGTTTCCTTAGCAAAACCCGGCAGGCCGTGGGAAAAACTGATAATATTTTGATTTTTTATTGCTACTTCACCTGTATATTTAGTTAAAATGTTCACGTTGGAACCTCCTTTACACCGTTTTTCTAAATTTTTTAGTCGGATTCAGTGATAAAATTAAACTTGCTAATAAAACCCTGGACATCAATCCAGGGTCCATTCTCATTCTTTACTAGCGCAGAAAGTCTATTAACGAAGGCTGTATGATTCTTGACCCGGCAGATAGGGCAGCGCGATGAAGGCTTTCTTGTGTGAGCAAATTCGTAATCGCTTCCTCATAATCTATATTTTCATTATCGGACATCGCTTTCTTTGTTATGATTTCTTGATCATTCAAGCGGTTTTCTATCAATTCTAGACGATTGATGCGCGCACCTAGATCTGCTCTCATATTAACAACATTGTCAGCATGATTATTCAATGTTGCAATACTCTTTTCAATCTCATCTCGATTATTTTCCTCTAACGCTCCTATAAATGAATTAATGTCTTCGAATAATGTTTCCGTAAATAAAGCCGACCCATCCACATTAACCTTGAGCTTAGTTCCTTTGGATACTTCAATTTCTACAGGATTAGAATTATTTTTTAATTGCACATTGCCTGTCCCATCTGTTTGAATAGGTGCATTCTCTATGTCCGTTCCATTAAAAATATGTTTGCCATTTACGTTTGTATTTGCAATTTCCATTAAATGTTCTTTGAGTTGTTTTACTTCTTCCTTCATGCTTTGCCTTCCTAGCTCATCATATGTATCATTACTTGCTTGTACAGCTAATTCACTTAATTTTTGCATTGTTTGTGTAGCCTTGTCTAAAGCTGTATCAGAGCTGTCCATCCAGCTATAAACTTCATTGATATTTCGTTTATACTGGTGAATTTCTGCTACCTGTGAACGAAAGTTTACCCCTTGCATGGCTACAACTGGATCTTGAGAAGGGAGACTGATTTTCTTCCCAGTATTTAACTGTTCAAAATAAGTATTAAACTTCTTATAACTGTTTGTTAAATTTCTTAACATATTATTCGTTAGCATTCCTTGTGTAATTCGCATATATATCACCGCCTACCTTCCTACTAGCCCCATGTTATTAATAATCCGATCGAGCATTTCATCTAACGTTGTCATACTTCTAGCTGCAGCGTTATATGCATGTTGATATTTGACCATATTTGTGATTTCTTCGTCTAATGACACAGAACTAACTGAAAGCCGCTGATTATCTACTTGAGAACGAAGAATTTCTGTATTTTTAGCCATTCTGTGCGCTTCCTGTCCACGGACTCCTAAATCACCAATCAAAGATTCATAAAAGCTATTTAACGTTGTATTGCTTCCCAGACTTGTAAGCTTTTCATCAAAAATATTTGCTAAAGATGCTGCATTGTCCCCGTTGCCTGAATTCTCATCAATACTAGCTGCTATCAAATCCGGTTCATCCAATATTTCCCGAGAAACCGTTATTGATCCTGCAGCACCATAACCTTTCTTAAATTCAAACAGAGCCTTTCCTTTATTTTCGTTTAGATCATATCCTTCTTGATGGACTCCATTAAAAGCTGTAGCAAATGTTGCTGCTAACTTGTCTAGGTTTGCTAACATATCCGGATAGATACCTTCTAATTTATCTTTATGCATATATCCGTAAGATTCAATGATACCGGCTAAAGAACCAGTTGTTTGCTTTATTGGTATTGTCTTTTCACCTGTTTGTAAAGATGTTACAGCTTGATTATCCGGTGAATAATAGACGGATAATGTTTGTACTTCACCTGTTTGTCCATCTATTAAAGTTGCTGGAGGGGTGAACGGTTGTCCTTTGGCATCAACCAATTCAATTGTTGCTACTCCATCTGCAACGTCTAGCGCGTTTTCACTGCTTTTATGATAGGTAACCTTTATATTGACAATTTCAGATAATCCATCAAGCAAACGATCGCGATGATCATAAAGATCATTCGCTAAATATCCACTAGATTCCAGATGTTTTATTTGTTCATTTATTTCGTTTACTTGCCCCAATAAACTGTTTGCACCTTTTACAGTTATACCGATTTTATTTTGTAAGTCTGATCGATTCGCGTTTAGCGATTCGGATAAATAATTAAATGTTTCAGCAACTGCAAGCCCACGTTGAACAACAACAGACCTAGCCCCTGAATTGGTAGGATGGGCGGATAATTCTTGCAGAGAATCCCTAAATTGATTCATTGTGCTACCTAATCCATTTTTTGATTGTTCATGCATTAATCTTTCCATTCGACTGATAGCATCAGACATTTCAACCCAATATCCTGCCTTGCTATTTTCCGTACGATATTGATAATCTAAAAACTGATTGCGAATCCTTTCAATAGACCCTGTTTCCACACCGTTTCCCATTTGTCCGGCAATTTGAGGACGATTTCTTGAAGCTGATGGATATGGTCTTGCTGTTTCGAAATGAACCCGCTGTCTCGAGTATCCCTCGGTATTCACATTAGAAATATTATGACCTGTTGTATATAAAGCTGAACGCTGCGTAGATAGGGCTTGTTTTGCCATTTCTAATCCATGAAAGGTACTCATCTTCTCACTCTCCCTGCAGAAATTTATCTCTTAAGCTTTCGAGTCAAAAACAGTTCTTTTTACTGATACCTTTTTTGATTTGTTTCCATAGTTCATATTGTTTATAGAAGGATTCAGCACGTTAAGTGATAATTGCACAAATTGCATCGACTGCTGAATTAAGGCGTGGTTAAGCTGCTCCTGTTGTTTTAAAAGCAGAATAAGGTCCTTCAGAAGATGTGATTTCCTTTCCAATTCATTTTTTTCTTTTTGATTGGAGAGCAAGTTCAACAACTCTGTCAATGTAGGCCTATTATTTAATGGGTAATTATTCTGTAAAAACCAATGATCTATCGCAGCTTTCCTGTCTGATTCTGATTGTTCTAGCAATTGAATATATTTCCGTTCCTCAATGAGCACCATTTGTAACTTGTCTAAAGAGCCCTCTTTAACAGCCTCGGTTTTTTGCTTGGCATTTTCTAATAATGCATCATGTAAACGAATAAGATTTTCTATGACTTGTATAATGGCTTTTACAGACACCTTTTATCTTCCCCTCGTTATTGCTTCGACCAAAAATCGAACATTTTTTTCGCTAAAACTTCGTGATTTACTTGATATTTGCCAGATTCAATTTGTTTTTTTATGTCCTGTACATAGGCTTTTCGCTTTGTGCTTGGCTGATTGTTTTCTTGTAGCTGCTTTGCACGATTGGAAATCTCCAATCGATCCTGTTGATCTATCTCCTTCTTTTGTTCAGCTTGGCTTTGTAATTGTTTTTTATATAGATTAAAATTTGAATGATTAGGACCATGTATTTTCATCGTAAAACACACACCTCGCTTCTCATTTAATGCAAAATCGTTCACTATCCTTATTACATGAAATCATTTATCTCAAAAACTTTGATCGGCTATTCATTATTCTTATCGAGTGTATAATAAACTCGTATTTTCTTATTCATAGTTTTTTCTTTTTTTGCCTTTTCATGTTGTTCTAATTCTTCTAGTAATGTTTCTGAGCAACGGCCGCATAACCTCCCAGAATTGATTGGCACTCCGCATTTTTTACATGGATATGCTAATTTAGAGAACTTGGACGTACTTAATCGTCCTTCTTTCATAAACTTAATAATCAGCAACTCATCGACATCAGTAACCGCAGCAATTTCTGATATTGTTGCTTCTCTATTCTTTCGCTTTATTAAGAAGCGATAAACTGTCTCAAATGCTTTTTCTTCTTCTTCGTAACATTTTCGGCAAATGTCACGAATATTTTTCACATAAACTGAATCACAGCGAGAGCAATTTGCTATTTCAGTCATTTTTTGCCATCCTCCATTTGCACATTATAGCATAACGTAACGAGCAGGTTTGATCAGCTACGTATTAATGTATAAGCATATACTGCAGGGCAGCCATTTTCTAATAATAGTTCTGCAGCATGGCGTAATGTTCTGCCTGTTGTATATATATCATCGACAAGAATAACGGGTTTGTTAACTTTTTTTGTTAGGAAAAATGGATTTTTTGTAGCCAAACGCTCTTTACGTGTTTTCTTGGACTGTTTCTCACTATATACTCTGGTTATGAATTCCTCCCTTTTGGGAATTAAATAATCCGCTAACACTTTTGCTTGATTAAACCCACGTTCTAAGATCCTCTCACTGCTTAAAGGTATCGAGATAACACATACTTTTTTAGATAAAAAAGCAAACGTGTTCTTAAATGTTTCGATAAAGATTTGTTCAAAAGCACAGGACAAATGGTAATCACCGCGATATTTCCACCTTGTGACCATATCCTGCATCCGTTCATTGTAATTAAATATAGAGTAATTAAACTTTAATGGGTCTTGCTTGAATCTTTGTTCCCATTGCATACAATCAGAGCATATGTATTGTTTCTCTTTCAGTTGGCAACTGCATTTTTTGCATCGATTTCCCTCGATGACCTTTAAGGCATTTTCACATTGGTTACAAAGTGTTTTTGTTCTTCCCATAGACCATAAATTCTCCCAGTTCATTTCTGGAATACAAAGCCCATCACACCATACACAGTACATATTACCGGAACCCTCCCCGCTTATTCATGGAAACAATGGCCTCAATTGCATGCTCCATTGCTTCTGTTTTTCCGTCATGGAAAAAAATAACTTCTCCTGTTGGATCACTTGGGCTTCTTCCCGCCCTGCCAGCAATTTGAACAAGTGCTGCTTCATCAAAGACAGTATGTCCTGCATCAATTACTGCAACATCTACAGATGGGAACGTAACCCCTCGTTCAAGAATTGTTGTTGTTATCAAAATCTGTATGTTTTGACTGCGAAATAATTGTATTTTCTCTTCCCGATCTTGGTCAGCAGCGTGAACTGTTTCTAATAAACCTTCTCTTCTTATCATTTTTTCTTTCACCAAAAGCTCACCTAATTTCTGATCCATCTTTTGAGCTAACAAAATTGTTGGAACAAATAAAAGGATTTGTCTTTCAGGATTACTTCTTGTTTTTAGCCAATGGATAAAAGCAGGTGGAGGCAGGGATCGTTTTACGTTCTTCTTTAATTGAAAACACATTTTAAGACGTGGTACAGGCAAAGGAGTCCGATGAAACCGTATTGGTACAAAAATATGCGGGAGTTTTTTGCTATACATACGTACTCTCTGCTTTTTTCGAGGAGTAGCAGTTAAATAAATAGACGTGCTTGCGGATTTTTTTGCCCGATGAACGGCAAAAGCTAAAGATGGATCAGAGTGAAAGGGAAATGCATCAATTTCATCAATGATAATCAAATCAAATGCTGATTGATAGCGCAGTAATTGATGTGTGGTAGCAATAATAAACTGGGCGGTTCCCTCCATATCAGGACTTCCACTATATAGTCCTTGAATAGGAACATGAATAAAAGCTTGTTTCATACGTGGTATTAATTCCCTTACAACATCTGTTCTCGGAGTAGCAATGCAAATTCGTTTTCCCAATGCTAATAGGTGACTTATTGCGGGAAAGAGCATTTCTGTTTTTCCGGCACCGGTTACAGCCCAAACTAGTAGCTCACGTTCATCATTTTTAACGGCTTGAACAATTCTATTTGCTGCACGCTTTTGTTCCGGGGTTAAAGTACCTGTCCATGAACAAGGGCTTTTATATTTCTTCCATTTTGGTTCATGCCCAGTCCAATAATAAAGGGGTTCACATTCCATCACCCGTCCCATATCAATACATTTTCGACAGTATAAATGATCCTTTTTGCAGGAATTACAAGGGATGTTAGCAAATAATCTTCGCTTGCGATTGCCGCAGCGCTCACAGATGTAGTGAAATTTATTTCGTTTAATTGATAGGGTTGGGGTGAAATAAGATTGGTTTACTAAACGTTGAAAGAGTTTTTCGTCTAGGGGAATTTCTCTGCGCAGGAGTAACTTTCCTGAGAAGCGGGCTGCCAGTTCAGCAATTAAATTTCCTTGAGATTGTACTAAGAGGTTTCTATTCATAGATATCTCGCTTTCCTTATTAATTTTTTAGAGGATACAATTATGAATGAAGTAACTTGCATCCAGTGGTTAAGAGCCTTACTGAATGCAAGTTTTTTTATTTTTTATACCAGGTTGCCCCGATAGCACCTTCACCTAGATGTGTTCCAATAACTGGGCCAAAATAGCTAATTACTGCCTCAGAATCGGGGTACTTCTTTAAAAAATCATTTTTTAATTCTTCAGCTGCACCTTCGCAATTTCCATGGATAAATGCGATTTTGATCGGACCTTTCGCATCAGCATCCGCTTCATACATTTCTTTAATACGCTTGATTGCCTTTTTACGCGTTCGTATTTTTTCAAATGGAACGATTACTTTATCAACGAAGTGCAGAATAGGTTTGACTTGCAACAGACTTCCTATAATAGCTTGTGCACCGTTTAAGCGTCCGCCACGTTGGAGATTATTCAAATCATCAACCATAAAATAGGCCCGTATCGTCGATTTCATTTCATCCAGCCGTTCGATGATTTCTTTCGGTTTTTCATTTGCCTTTACCATGTCAGCTGCTTCTAGCACATAAAAGCCTTGTGCCATACAACTAATTTCGGAATCATAGGTATAAACTTCGATTCCTTCCACCATTTCTCCAGCACTACTAACAGCCTGATAAGTCCCGCTAATGCCACTTGAAAGATGTATTGAAATAACTGCATCGTATTCCTTTGCAAGTTCTTCTAATTTATCCGTAATATAACCGATTGATGGCTGGGAAGTTTTTGGTAAAGCGTCCGCCCTCTTTATTTTTTGATAAAACGCTTCTGTCGTGATATCAATTTCTTCCTGGTAAGAATGATCATCAAAGACGACACTTAAGGGAACCATATGGATATTATGTTTTTTTCGTAAATCTGCAGATATATACGCCGTACTATCTGTCATAACAGCAACCTTCATTATTTTACTGCTCCTCTACTAATATACTAATCGATTATTTTATCTATTCGTATTTTACATGATTAGCATAAAAAATGCATTAGTAAATTTAAGAACAATGACATGCCTTATGACTGTTTTTTCTATAATAATGCTGCTAGCCTTGCGTTATTATTATACTTCTACCCATCCTTTTTTAATTGCGGTAACAACGGCTTGCGTTCGATCATTTACTTCCATTTTTTGCAATATATTGCTGACATGATTTTTAACCGTTTTTTCACTGATATCCAAAGTTTCACCAACAACACGGTTGCTTTTACCATTAGTTAATAGTTGTAATACCTGGCATTCACGCTTCGTTAATAAATGGAGTGGTTTGCGGATTTCAATGTCGCTACTTCCCAATGATGAGATATTTTCCTGGGCAAGTTTTCGATATTCCTGGACTAAGTTATGCGTAATTTTCGGATGCAAGTAGGATCCACCTTCACTTACCACTTTGATTGCCTCTATCAATGAGTCTGAATCCATTTCTTTTAATAAATACCCTTGTGCTCCTGTTTGCAATGCATGTGAAACATAACTCTCATCGTCATGAATGGACAGGATAATGACATTGGTGTCCGGAAATTTATCCACTAATTTAGAAGTAGCTTGTACTCCGTTCATATCAGGCATATTAATATCCATTAAAACAACATCAGGCTGGTATTCCTCTACTAATTTTTCGGCCTCTGTTCCATCACCGCCTTCTGCAACCACTTTAAAAGATGGTTCGAATTCTAATATTTTTTTTACTCCTTCACGGAATAATTTATGATCATCTATTAATACAATGTCAATTACTTCAGTCATTTTCATTGTTAGATTTCCTCCTACATGGATTATATGCTGAGCTATTTATTTTTCATCTTATTTCATTTCTGCTCTTTATCTTCTAAGAGTTTGAAAATGGGACGTTGTATGGCACTGTAATAAAAACTTTTGTGCCTTCCTCACTACTTGTAATCGATAATCTGCCTTCAAGCATTTCAACACGCTCTCTCATCCCTATGAGACCAAATGATTTATCTTTTATCGAATCCGGATCAAAACCGATGCCATTATCACTTACTATCACAGTTAAATTGCTTTTGCCTATTTCTAGTTTTACTTTGATGCGAGTTGCTTTTGCATGTTTCACCGCATTTTGTAAAGACTCTTGAATGAGCCTGAATAACGCTACTTCATATTCTTGCGGCAAGCGTTTTTCTTCACCATACGGAATGAATTCAATTTTTATCGATTCATGATAACTTGCAACTGTAGCTACATATTTTTTTATGGTAGGAAGTAAGCCTAAATCATCTAATGCCATAGGACGTAAATCATAAATAATTCTTCTTACTTCATACAGGGATGAACGAATCATCCTGCGGACACTTTTAATTTCGGTTAACGTTTTATCCATTGTTCCTTGTTTAAAGGAACGTTCAACAATCTCAGATCGAAGAAGAATATTGGCAAGCATCTGCGCCGGTCCATCATGGATCTCTCTTGATATCCTTTTACGCTCGTCTTCCTGTGCCTCTATAATTTTTAAGCCGAATTCTTGCTTTTCTTTTGCTTCTGCAATGATTTCATTCACTTGTTTAAAATCGTCATGTAAATAGGTTAAAATAACGGATATTTTACTTGCTAAACTTTCGGCACGTTCAATCGTTTGATTCAACATCACTAATCTTCGTTCCAGCTCATCTCTTCTTTTTCTCAAGACTTTTTCATCTTGCCTGAGAACAGCTAGTTTTGTTTGCATATCATTCGTGTTTACGTAAACTTCCTGAATCTCTGCTTCCGAGTAACGGTCAAAATGTTTACTGACCACAGATAATCTTTTCTTAAACGATTTAACTTGCTGTTCTAGTTTATCTCCATTATCAATATGGTGACTTACTTTTTCTTTCGTATCTTGCAATTCAAGAAGCAAGTTTTCATGTTCTCTTCGCGCCTCTTCACCAATATTAAAAATTTCATCCTTGCTATTTTCCACCATACTAACCATTTCTTCCACTATATGATCCAACGTTTTCTCATCTATCTTTTTTCTCAAAAGCTTCCACCAACCTATGGTATAATAATACGAAATTACATCTACATTTCATGGGGTATATTGACTATTCTACAGAAAGTAAATCTAATTATTGTAATTATACATCTATTATATACTAAAATAATAGTCATAGGAGGTACATACTAAATGCTGACCCAATACTTTACAGTAAAAAAAAGGGGATCTGTGGAAATAAACATACAAAAATCCAGATTCATTGGTTATGTTAAACGTGTTGAAACAGAAGAAAATGCACAAAAATTTATACAAGAAATTAAAAAAAAGCATCATGATGCAACACATAATTGTTCTGCATATATGATTGGAGAACATGATCAAATTCAAAAAGCAAATGATGATGGTGAACCGAGTGGTACTGCTGGTATTCCTATGCTGGAAGTTTTGAAAAAGCAGGGTTTAAAAGATACTGCAGTGGTAGTAACGAGATATTTTGGAGGGATTAAGCTTGGTGCAGGAGGTTTAATTCGAGCTTATGGAAATACAACATCTCAAGCTATTCAAGCTACTGGTATTGTTAGGCGTCAACTGATGCAAGGATTTTCTATTACTGTTGATTATGCACTACTTGGAAAACTGGAAAATGTATTACGTCACTCAAAACATATTTTAAAGTCGATCAATTATCTTGAACGAGTCGAATTTATTGTTTATGTCAATATGGAGGAAAAAATAGATTTCAGTGACTGGATTATTGACCTTACAAATGATCAAGCAGCAATTGAAGAAATGGATTTAGCATATATAGAAATAGATGTTTCTTCAACAAAAGAAAAATAAATTGTCCCCCAAACACGTTGGGAGACAATTTATTTTCCTGTTTTCCCTTTTTCCTTGTAACAGGAAACAAATTCCATTTATTTCAATTATGCTTTTGCAAGCGCTGCTTCATCTGCAATAACTGTTACTTTCTGATGGTTTTTTAATGCAGAAGCCGGGAAAGACTCAGAAATTTCACCATTGATCAACTTAGCAACTGCATCAGCTTTATGGCTTCCTGAAGCAAGCAACATTAATTCTTTACTTTCCATAATTGTTTGGATCCCCATCGTAATTGCTTTTGTTGGTACTTCATTCATAGAAGTAAAAAAGCGGGCATTTGCCTGGCGTGTTGATTCATCTAATTCAACTATATGGGTTCTGCTTGAAAATGAAGTATTCGGCTCATTAAAACCGATATGTCCATTCACGCCCAAACCAAGTATCTGAAAGTCAATCGGATGATCACGGATTAATTGTTCATACTCCTTACATTCCTTTTCAAGGTCAGGAGCAACTCCATTTGGTATGTGTATCCAATCTGTTAAAATATCTATATGCTTAAACAATTTTTGAAACATGAAATGGTAATAACTGTTTGGATCATCTTTCTTTAGACCTACATATTCATCCAAGTTAAAGGACATTACATTTTGAAAAGATATTGCTTTTTCTTTATTTTTTTCAATTAATTGTTTATAAACTCCTTCGGGGGTGGAGCCCGTTGCAAATCCTAGTATAGGATTAATCAACGCATTTAACCTGTCAACCATTATTTCACAGGCCTTTTCACTCATATCCTCATAATTCTTTGCTTGAATGATATCTAACATCATTATTCCTCCTTGTATGCAATAACACCACGACAAATTGTATATTTAAGATTCAATTCATCGTCGACAAGCAAAACATCCGCATCCTTTCCCTCTGCTATACTTGCCTTCCTGTCGTATACACCAAGTTGTTTCGCCGGGTTAACAGAAGTCATCTCAATAATATTAGAAATGGAAACATCCTTTAAATTGAGCATAATTTGTGCTCCTTGATTCATCTTTAAAATACTTCCAGCCAATGTCCCATTCGTTAATACGGCCCGATCCTCGGTTACTATTACAGGCTGCCCTCCAAGTTCATAATTACCAGCTTGGAGACATTTCGCTCGCATTGCATCTGTGATCAGAATTAAACGTTCACTCCCCATATTATTATATATTAATTGTAGCATTTCTGGCGAGACATGTATTCCGTCTGCGATCAATTCAGCACGTAATTGTTCTAATTGAAAAGCTGCACCAACTACACCGATGTCTCGATGGTGTATCCCTGTCATTGCATTACAAATGTGTGTTACTTGTCGAACGCCGTAGGATACGGCTTTTTTCATACCGGAAAAATCTGCTTCTGTATGTCCAGCGGATACATTAATCCCCATCTCATATAAATATTTAATAAATTCACCATTGTGATCATGTTCTGGGGCAAGGGTAATTGTTTTAATCATATGATTGGATAATTCTTGCCATTTTTTAAATTGATGAATATCTGGCTCTATAATATATTCAAGCGGTTGTGCTCCCGCTTTATTTTTCTCGATAAATGGCCCTTCTAGATGTATACCGATGATTTCCGCTTTTCCTGGCTTATTTGAGTAATTTGACACATTTTCCAGCGCTTTATCCAAATTTTCCGGCGCTTGTGTAATTGTAGTCGCTAGAAAGCTGGTTGTTCCTTCTTGTGGCAAAACGTCTGCCATCTTATCAAGTGCATCCTCTGTTGCATCCATCACATCCGCTCCGTCTGCACCATGAATATGCCCATCAATAAAACCGGGGATAACATTCCAATTCGTGCCATCAATAACTTCGGTATCCGATGGTACATGATCGGGAGCTTCCGAATTCCGGTAAACTTTTTGAATCTGTTTATCGTTTATTAATAAGCCACCTTCTTTAATGATATTTTTCTCGGTAAAAATAGTAGTGTTTTTAATATAAATAGTAGTCACCGTCTAAATACTCCTTTTATATTTCATGTGTGCACAAAGGCTAAGTTTTGAGTTAATGCCTTAAGCCAGGTATAAAAAGCTAGTGCACTTCCTTCCTAAAAAGAACACTAGCTTTTATCTTATTTTATTTCAATTATATTTTCACTTCCAGCATTAACTATTCCTGATTGTTTAACTGTTACCTTTTCCTCGCCGCTTAAATTTGTAAATACAATCGGTGAAATCGTTGAAGATGCATATTTTTTAATATAGTCCAGATCAACGCTTAAAAGTAAGTCTCCGGGTTTTACTTTTTGTCCTTCTTTTACACGAATTTCGAAGCCTTTTCCTTGTAAATTCACCGTATCCAAGCCGACATGAACTAATATTTCCTGACCTTGTGTGGAGCGGATTCCTACTGCATGCTTCGAAGGGAATATATTGAGAATTACGCCTTCTACTGGTGAAACAAACTCACCTTCAACAGGCGAAACGGCAAACCCGTCTCCCATCATTTTTTCAGAAAACACCTGATCAGGTACATCCGTTATACTAAGAATCTTTCCTTTAACAGGCATGACAATATCCTTACTAGACAGATTATTCATAGATGATTCTTGATGTGCCTCAGGAATTTCTCTAGGTTGATTAGGGGCTTCCATATTATTTTGCTCCATACGCTTGCGCATTGCGGTAGCTAAAAACTCTACCGTTGTTCCTATAATTACTTGTAAATTCTTCCTGCCCATTTTCATCACGCCATTGGCACCAAGTTGTTTGATCTTTTTCTCATCTATTTCATCCATACGCTTCATTTCCAGGCGGAGTCGTGTAGCACAGTAATCAAGTGATTCGATATTCTCTGGTCCGCCTAGAGCGACTAAATAGTGGTACGCTTTATTATCATAGTCATTTGCCCCACTTTTCTCTAAACCTGCTTGTTCATTTGTTTCTTTATATTCCTCATCCTCATCTTCCCGACCCGGCGTTTTTAAATCGAGCTTTTTAATAAGAAAATAGAAAACGACAAAATAAATAAAAGCAAATACAAGTCCCTGTAGAGCTAATAACAACGGCTTCTGCGCAATCCCAAAATTTAGAATGTAGTCAATGGCACCTGCAGAAAATCCGAATCCATGCCTTATATCAAGCAGATACGCTGTCATCATAGATAATCCTGTTAATATAGCATGTACAACATATAATAGTGGAGATAAGAACATAAATGAAAATTCAATTGGTTCCGTAACCCCTGTTAAAAACGCTGTAAACGCAATACTTCCTAAAAATCCGCCTACCGCAGCTTTTCGGTGTTTTTTCGCTGTTAAATACATAGCCAAACAAGCTCCCGGCAAACCAAACATCATAATTGGGAAAAATCCTGCCAGGAAATATCCTGCATTAGGGTCCCCTTTTAAGAAACGATTAATTTCACCATTCCAAACTTGCCCTGCAGCATCCGTAAAGGACCCAAAATCAAACCAAATCAAGAAATTAAATACATGATGCAGACCAATTGGTATTAATAGCCGATTAAAAAATCCATATGATCCTACACCTATTGTTCCTGCATTAATAAACCAGTTACCTAAGGCATTAATCCCGTCTTGAATCGGTCCCCAAATAACACCAATAATTCCTGAAGCAATAACCATTAAAGTAGAGGTAACAATAGGGACAAAACGTTTACCACCAAAAAAGGCTAAAAATTGAGGCAGTTGAATATCGTGGAATTTATTATATAAATGCCCAGCTGTAATACCTGCAATAATCCCTGCAAAAACACCAAGGTCTAAGTCGGGATCAATTGCCTCGTAACCGCCTTTCAAAACTAAAAAACCAACCGCGCCCGAAAGAGCAGCAGCCCCGCTTCCATCTCTTGAGAATCCAATTGCAATACCGATAGCAAATATAATTGCCAAGTTATTCAGTATTCCATTACCCGCCTCATGTACAAATGGAATGTCAAAAAGATCATCAGCTCCAAGTCTTACGAGCAAAGCTGCTACCGGCAACATCGCAATAGGAAGCATCAATGATTTACCTAATCGTTGTAAATAACTTAACACGTTCTCACCCCTTTATTTCAGATTAACAGATCAGGTTTATTTTTTATACAGCTTAACAAATTTATACCCCGCATTTAAAAAACTACATTTCATTTCGAAATGTAGTTTTTCTTTCCAATTGTTACTTTGACACTGAATTCGTTTGAATGTTGTTGGACTTATTTACCATTTTATTGAATTGTCCCAACTCATTCACCAAAGACTGAATAAGCTCTTCTGAAGATTGAATCTTAAAACTTTCTGTTTCTTTAATTATTTTTTTTAATATTTTTTTATATTGTTCCTGTTCTCCCATCACATTCCCACCTTTAAATTGTTCAGCGTACAATTGCGTATAATTTCAATTAAAATTATTTTATCACACCGAATAGAATTTTGGGATATAATTTAGATTTTTTAATGAATTTGTCAAATTCCTTCGATTATATTGTTTACATTTACAGCACTCTTATTATAGCTATTTATAGATATGTTTTTTATTTAAAAACATACACAAAAGCGCGCTGAACATATCTAAAATGACATCACCAATATACGATGTACAATTTCTTGAAATCCTTGGTGATACTCATTTACTTCAGCATATGCAATCAAAGAAAAAAAGGAAATGATCAAATTGATTGTGATGAGGAGCAGGTAAGAATTGAAATGATAAATAAAGGAAATGCTAAAAATTTAATCGAAATAATAGATAAACCCTTTCATTTTTATGAAACCTGTTTTATACAAAATGAGTAAAAATACTCATTTGACATAGACTAATAGTCCATTATCCGCTATAATTTTACCTAGAATTTTTATTTTTTAAATATTAAAAGGAGCATATACGTGAGTACAAGATCTGATAACATAAAAACAACTCGAAAAAGTAAATAACTTTGTTGGATCGGAGGCATTTCCCTTGCGTTGATTTTAGTATCTGGCAGTTATTATTTATATAACAAAGTCGGAGATCAGTTTTGAATGCAAGGGAATGGGGTTTGGTATTATATTGTATCTGAACAGGGACTTCACCGAATACAAACTGAAATTAAAAACAGCATGGAAGCTTAATAAATCATTCCGTAAGAAAAGTTATTCTAGATTTGTGTCATAGAATGACTTTTCCTCACAATATATCTAAATATATTTCCAAAATGTTATGATGAAAGCCGTAAATACTTTTTGCTGGAATGGAGGGGGATAACGTGAAGAAAATATTAGGCTTGTTAAGTATATTTTTCTTAGTGTTTATTGTTAGTTGTTCCACAGATACAACTTCACCACATGAACGTTTTGATACATATGTAAAACATTGGGATGAGCAAAAATTTGATGAAATGTATAAAATGCTTGCTGCAAAGTCCAAGGAAACATATTCTAAAGAGCAATTTACTGATCGCTATATGAAAATTTATACAGACCTTGATATTTCTAACTTAGAAATTAAATATAAAAAATTAAGCGATAAACAGCTTAAAAAGGGTAAAAAAGAAGGTACTGCAAAACTCCCTTTTACTGTGAAAATGGATAGTGCAGCGGGACCTATCACGTTTGATTATGAAGCAACGCTTCTATATGAAGGTAAAGAGGATAATAAAAACTGGTTTATTAAATGGGATCAGGGGTTTATATTTCCGGAACTAAAAGATGGCGGGGAAGTTAAAATTGAAACAGAGGAACCTAGGCGAGGAGAAATTCTAGACCGTAATAAAATGCCATTAGCTATTAATGACACTATATGGGAAGTAGGTATCATCCCGGAAAACTTAGGTTCAAATGCTGAACAGACCAAGGAAAAAGTTGCTGACTTACTTAACATATCTGTTGATACAGTTGAAACGGCATTAAATGCTGATTGGGTAGAGCCAAACTTATTTGTACCACTTAAAAAAATCTCCAAAGATAATCCAAATACGGATCAACTATGGGAATTAGATGGCGTTGTCGGAAATGAAGTGCTCGGACGGGTTTATCCACTAAATAAAGCTACTTCCCATTTGGTTGGTTATATAGGACAAATCAATGCAGAGGAAATGGAAAAAGCGGAGCCAGGAATGTACCATCCGAACGATATGATAGGTAAGCGCGGTCTCGAGCAATTATACGAGGAGAAGCTCAAAGGAGAAAAAGGTGTTAAAATCTTTGTTGTCAAAAAAGGAGAAGAAGACGTTATCCTGGCCGAACGTGAGGTCAAGGATGGCGAGACAATTCAACTTACCATTGATGCAAATATCCAAGAAGAAGTCTATAAATCATATGATGATGGTGCCGGCACAGCTGCAGCTATTGACCCGAAAACAGGAGAAACTTTGGCACTAGTGAGTAGTCCTGGATTTGATCCAGAAAAATTTTTATACGGCATTACGCAAGACCAACTAGATTCACTAGAAAATGACAAGCAAAATCCATTGTTAAATCGATTCTCAGCAACCTACGCACCTGGCTCTGTTATGAAGCCAATTTCGGCGGCCATAGGATTAACCAATGGATCGATAAAACCCGGAGAAGGAATAAATATAAAAGGTTTAACATGGGGTAATGAAGGTTGGGGCGATTATAAAGTGCGTCGTGTCTCCGAGTCGGATGGACCGGTCGACTTAACAGATGCACTAGTACGATCAGATAATATCTATTTTGCCAAAAAAGCAGTCGAGATGGGAAATGGGGCATACACAAAAGGATTAAAACAATTTGGATTTGGAGAGGATCTCCCTTATAAATATCCGATCACCAAATCTTCCATATCATCCAATGGAAAGATTGAAAATGAAGTTTTACTTGCAAATACAAGTTATGGACAAGGGGAAGTTGAAATAAGCGCTTTACATATGGCTTTAACCTATACCCCTATACTGAATAAGGGTGATATGCTAAAACCCACTTTACTTTTATCGGAGAAAACAAGTAAAGTTTGGCAAGAAAAGCTTATCAACGAAAAACAAGCAAAAATACTACAGGATGCACTTCGAAAAGTAGTCACCGAGGGAACAGCAAAACAGGCTAAAATGGATGGACTTGCAATTTCTGGTAAAACAGGAACAGCAGAATTAAAAAAATCGAGTGATGAAAAAGGCCAAGAAAACGGATGGTTTGTGGGATATCCTACAAAGGATCAAGATATATTGATTGCTTTAATGAGAGAGCATGTCGAAAAAAAAGGTGGCAGCGGTGTTGCTGTTGAACAGGTAACAGATATAATAAAAAACATAAAAAAATAGAGAACGGCCCAGGATCACAAATGATCCAAGCCGTTCTTTTTTTCCTTACTTCTACTTACTTACACGCTTATTAGCGGTACGGAATAATAACCACGCCACTACTACAAATGCTATAAGAGAAACAATTGGGCCAAAAATAATCTCTTCAGGCAGCGTTAAGCCAGCTGTTACTGCGAGTGCAATAATGACACCTGTAAGGGCCTCCCCGGCAATATAACCGGATGCAAGTAAAACGCCCCGTTCATTTTTCTCTTTGAATTCTCCTTCTGTTTTGGTACGACGTTTGATAATTCCTTTAAGTATACCACCTATCATAATTGGCGCTGTCAGCGTAATCGGCAAGTATAGCCCTACTGCAAACGGCAGGGATCCTATACCGAACAATTCAACCATTGCAGCCGCAGCCATCCCAATAAAAATTAAGTTCCAAGGTAGATCACCACTCATAATGCCTTCTACAACCATCGACATGAGTACCGCTTGTGGAGCAGGTAAATCAGCTGATCCAAAGCCATATGCATTATCTAACAAGACTAAAATAAAGCCAATAATGATACTTGTAATAAGTACACCATATAACTGAGCTATTTGCTGCCATTTTGGTGTTGCCCCGACAATATAACCTGTTTTTAAATCTTGCGAAGTATCTCCTGCAATTGCTGCTGCGATACAGACAACAGATCCAATGATAATGGCCGTAACCATTCCATTTTCACCTGTTTGACCAACACCAACCAGGACAATAGATATAAGAATGAGAGCCGCTATCGCCATTCCTGAAACTGGATTTGAGGAGCTTCCTACAATACCTACAATCCGTGAAGAAACGGTTACAAAGAAAAATCCAAATATGAATAGTAAAATAGCACCTATTATCCCTATTTCAATATTAGGAAAGAACATTAAAGTAGCGATAAATGCAATTGTTAATAGGACAATAAATAACATAGAAATATCTTTATCTGTTCTTAATTCTTCTGCATTACCGGTGTTTTTAAATCCTTTCAGGGCTCCAGTGAATGACGACCAAATGGTTGGTAATGTTTTTACGAGTCCAATTATCCCTCCAAATGCTACAGCACCCGCACCAATATAACGTAAATAACTTCCCCATATATCATGGTAATTCATTTCACTGATGGGTACTTCCCCCGGATATATGACAGTATTAGCAAACTCGCCAAAATAACTGATTAATGGAATAATACCAATCCAGCCAAGTACTGCACCAGCAAACATAATACCAGCAATACGCGGTCCAATAATGAAACCAACACCCAAGAGTGCGGGCAGGGTATCCATACCTATCATTGCATTTTTAAATTTATAAATTTCCCATTCTACGGTAGATGGGAATGCTTTTACGGCATCTGTTAAAAATTTGAACAGAGCGCCAATTCCTAGCCCACTAAAAACTAATTTTGCACCTTTGCCTCCTTCTTCTCCAGCAACCAACACTTCTGCGCAAGCAGTCCCTTCCGGATACGGTAACGTGTTATGTTCCTTTACAATGAGTGCACGACGTAATGGTATCATTAAAACAACCCCTAAAATACCACCAGCAAGTGCAATAATTGCAATGGTTGTTAAGCTCGGCTGCAGCTGCCAAATGAACAATGCCGGCAAGGTAAAAATAATTCCTGCTGCTAATGATTCTCCTGTCGAAGTTATCGTCTGCACGACATTATTTTCCAAGATTGAAGTCCGTTTCATGATAACTCGTAAGACTGCCATAGAAATAACAGCTGCAGGTATGGATGCAGATACAGTCATCCCTACGATAAGTCCCAGGTACGCATTAGCCGCACCAAAAACAACCGCTAAAATTGCCCCAACAATCATGGCCGTTACTGTAAATTCAGGACGTTTTTCAGAAGCTGGAATATATGGCTTAAATTCTGGCTTCGCTTCTTTTTTTGACACAAGAAACACCTTCCCCATTTTTTGATATCGTAATGTTGTGAATATTTTGATTAATAGTGATAAAAACATAACATCTAACTATATTATGTTAACATATTTTAGTGAATTTAAGAATGGGGAATTTTTTCAAAGTTTCTTTTTCTCTAATAAATTGTTTTTAAATATTAAAAAGAAGCATTCCTTCATTGGACCAGGTATGCCTCCTTTAATTTAAAGTAAGTTTATTAATGTAAAAAATGATTGTTCATCACGTTCATCCAATGCTTTATCAATCAATCTCTTTATGTTTAACCGCTCAAGTTCTGCAATAATAATCTCATTTGTCTCATCATTTTGTTCCTGTATATCCGTATAGTAGGGTTTAGCAATATCATAGACGTGAATCAAAAAATCCGGGAGATAAATTAACTCATTCATTGTTATATAAATAACATCATTACCCTTTTGAAATGCGAATTGATCTTCGATGTTTTCAATTTTTCTGGTCTTTCGATTAATTTTAATTTCCTTCGACCTGATGGGAATAAACTGATACTCTTCTCCATTAATAAAAATTGTAAAATACCGATAGCCTAAAATTAAACGAACATAATCTGTATCAGACTTAATGTAATAAGGTTTAAACTTTTTTACCGAAACCATTGATTGCACCTCCGGGGCTTATATCTTTGTTCTATATGTATACCCGCTATAATGAAACATAAACATAGAAAATATTTTTATGTTCGTACTCAATACATGAAAAAGAAGCACTCTTCTAAAATGAAGAAATGCTTCTTTATATATGACTATTATAATTATAATAACTTTACTAAGGCATCGAAGTCCTCTTTATTTTCCTCATCCAAAGCTTTATCAATTAAACGCTTTAAATTTAAATATTCTAGCTCAGAAATAATCATGGCAACGCTTTCATTTTGTGAATCGTTTTTATGTTCAATTCGCGGTTGAATATAATATGCTTTCGTAAGCGCATGTATTTGTACTAGAAAGTCCGGGAGGGAAATTAATTTGGTCATCGTAATATATCGAACATCTTTACCTTTTTGGAAAGCAAACCTTGCTTCTGTATTTTCAATTCTTTGCGTACGTCGATTGATTCGTATTTCTTTTGCTTCCAGTGGTACAAACTGATAAACTTGATCTTCTATTAATACGGCAAAATATTGATAAGCTAGCACCACACGGACATAATCACTATCCGCTTTTATATAATATGGCTGTAACCTTTTAACACTTACCATTCCACCCACCTCCTAATAATGTCGTACTCATAATATTCTGTGAATTTATTTTACAATAATTTTCTCAAAAAAACAAGTAAATGAAGTGCAATTATTCTGTTATGGACTGAATCATTATAAAAGTGAACCAGTCCATAACGTTCTGCTTACTTCACCTGATTTAAAATAAAGGTTGTAATAGAATGAACATCATGATTTGTAAACTCAAATTGAACTTCCATTTTTTCCACATACTCTCCCGCTTTTTTTAGATTGCTCATTCCTTTTTTCAGATATGATTTATAATTTAGAGTAATATGTTGAATTTCCTCTTCATACTTTTCATCCGTTCCAGGTGTAACCGTTTCTTCATAGAGATCAATAATCTCATCTTCTTTTCTTTCTGGCATGAATTCATGCGGATCTGTACTATCAAATATGCAAAAGTCAAGTTCCCGAATAAGAACCATATCGATGCTGTTTGGATCAAAACTACAATGGTATAATTCAATATCAAAACCATAGCTTCGACATGCACGCATAACTTTTTTCATAAAGTGAGATTTGCCAGTTCCGGCTCGACCTTTCAAATAATATCGTCTCTTTAATGGCTGAATCAGCTCTGAAACAATGTTCACTATACCATCAGCTGTATTTGTTCCAAAAAGACGGTGGCATGTGTTGGATGTGCGGGTTTGTTTTGAAACATGTTGTAATAAATGTTGAATGAATTGGTCTGCAGCCTTATCCGCTTTTTTAAAATCCATTTCACGAATATATATATTTTCTAGGTCATCATGGATGGTTAAACCTGTTTTAAAGTTATTGTAGGCTTTATGTGTATATTCCTGATAGGATGATAAGTAATCTGAGACATCTGGCTTTACGGAATGGTTTAAAAATAATTCTAAATCAATTTCAATTGCTCCGCTTAATTCTGAAGAAGCAATGTTATCAATAATAAAAGCAATTGACTTCTTGCGAATAATGACCCCATCTAAATAGTTATCACTCAGTGCACTACAAAGAATTTCAAGCTTGTAATTGGAGTCTAAGCGACGAATGACCTCCTTTATAATAGCTGTTTTTAATTTATTTGATGGATGTTTTAAGATGAATACGTGATTAAAATTTCTAACGTTTGTCGGCAGGAAGTTTACAAACCCTTCTGCAGTATTCCCAGTAACATAGTACTTTTCGTTCGACAATGGGACACACCCTTTATCAATTTATTCTTATATTATTTTATGTATAATGAGTGAAGGTGGTGAATTATGCCTAATTCATTCTTTTTTTATATCCTCTTTAGGATTACTTTCACACAAAAAAAGCATCCTAAAAGAAAGCAGTCGTCAAATCTTCTACTATGATTTGACGACCATTTTATTTATTCAGTCTCTTTTGTCAGTTCTTCTCGCTCTTGTGTTGTAAATATTCTTGATCTGGTCAAAAAGCGTTTTCCTTCAGGCCCTTCTAATGAAAACATTCCGCCGCGCCCATCAACCGCATCAATGACTAATTGCGTGTGTTTCCAATATTCATACTGATCTTTTGATATATAAAAAGGGGTATTTCCTATTTCACCAAGTAGCATATCTGCATCTCCAATTCGAAATTCCCCGCGGGGATAACACATCGGTGAACTTCCATCACAGCATCCCCCGGATTGATGAAACATCAGATCGCCGTGAATTTCTTTTAGTGTGTTTATAAGTGTCAGAGCTTCTTCTGTCGCTGTAACACGTTCAACCATTTTTCACACCCTTTCTATCTAACTAGCTTGTTTCATTAGAACAAACCTGTCGGCTCTTCACTATAATTTATTAATAGATTTTTCGTTTGCTGATAATGATCAAGCATCATTAAATGATTTTCTCTTCCAATACCTGATTTTTTATAACCACCAAACGCTGCATGTGCAGGATATTGATGATAACAATTCGTCCATACGCGCCCTGCCTGAATACCACGTCCGAAACGGTAAGCAGTATTTATGTTGCGCGTCCATATCCCTGCTCCTAAACCATATAACGTATCATTAGCAACTTCCATTGCTTCGGCATCATCTTTAAATGATGTTACAGATAAAACCGGTCCAAAAATTTCTTCCTGGAAAACACGCATTTTATTATTACCTGCAAAAATTGTCGGCTCAATATAATAACCTGTCTCTAGTTCACCGTTTAGTTTGTTTATTCCACCGCCTACAAGCACTTCAGCACCTTCTTGTTTACCAATATCAAGATATGACTTTACTTTTTCCATCTGCTCTGCTGAGGCTTGTGCACCCATCATTGTCTCCGTATCCAACGGATGACCCACTTGAATTTGTTTCACTCTTTCTACTGCCCGCTCCATAAATCGCTCATAAATCGATTCATGTACAAGCGCTCGGGAAGGACATGTACAAACTTCTCCTTGATTTAAAGCAAACATAACCATTCCCTCAATTGCTTTATCTAAAAACGCGTCATCTTTATCCATCACATCTTCAAAGAAAATGTTTGGAGATTTTCCACCAAGTTCCAATGTTACAGGGATAATATTTTCAGAAGCATATTGCATAATCAATCGGCCTGTTGTTGTCTCCCCAGTGAATGCCACTTTAGAAATACCACTATTGGATGCTAAAGGTTTTCCTGCCTCTACTCCAAAACCATTAATGATATTTAAAACACCTGGTGGCAATAAGTCATGAATTAATTCCAGCAGTACATGAATGGATGCCGGTGTCTGCTCAGCCGGTTTTAAAACAACACAATTTCCTGTAGCCAGTGCAGGCGCTAATTTCCACGTCGCCATTAATATAGGGAAATTCCAAGGGATTATTTGCCCCACTACTCCTAAAGGTTCATGAAAGTGATATGCAACCGTATCATTATCAATTTGGCTGATTCCGCCTTCCTGGGCTCGGATTACACTGGCAAAATAACGAAAATGGTCCACCGCTAATGGTAAATCTGCTGCCAATGTTTCTCGTACCGCTTTTCCATTATCCCAAGTCTCTGCAACTGCAAGCATTTCCAAATTGTCTTCCATGCGGTCAGCAATTTTATTTAAAATATTTGCACGTTCTGCAACGGAAGTTTTTGCCCAATTATCGTGTGCAGCATGACCAGCATCTACGGCAGCTTGCACATCTTCTTTCGTTGATCTAGCAATCTCACAAAATACTTTCCCAGTTACAGGACTTATATTTTCAAAATACTTTCCACTGGACGGAGGTTGATATTCCCCGTTAATAAAATTGTCATACCGATCCCTAAAGTTCACAACAGCTCCGTCTGTATTTGGACTTGAATACCTCATAAAAATATATCCCTCCCATGTTTTGTAAACGCTATCATTTTCCGATGTAAAACTAGCTGAAAATTCTAATTATATTATACCACCATCTTCCCGACACTTAAACATATTTGCTCTCAAAAAACATCCGAAAATGGATGGCTATACCATCCATTTTCGGATAATGTGAGTGCAAATTCTATATTTATTGACGAATGATGTAAACATACAATTCATCTAAATAAAAAAATGCCTTTAAACTGACATTTAACATACTTTGGAAGGGACTTCCCTTTATTTTAATTCTGGTAAAACCCTTATTTCCTGCTTCATAGAAGAGTGGCAAAGCGGGCATTCAGGCTCTGAATCGAAACAGTATGATTCTCTCATCCAACCTTGACATTCATCATTCGTACAAGCCCATACTTTGGTATCTACTTCTGCAACAGGCTCTTTTGGACCGCGTGAAAAAGACATGGTAACATCCCCTTTCATGGTAACTCCCTCTATTATACTCCTTTACGTGCAACAATGAAAGGGGCTGACAACTTCCTCTTAAAGCGCAAATCGCTTAATTGCTTTAGCAACTCCATCTTGATCATTGGTATCTGTCACATAAGCAGCTGCTTTTTTAATAGCTTCTTGTGCATTTCCCATTGCAACCCCAATACCTGCTTGCTGAATCATTTTTATATCATTCAAACTATCGCCAGCTGCTAATACATTATCCATCGTAATCCCGATCTCCTGGGTTATCCTCTCTAGTGCGGTCGCTTTGTTCACTCCAAGTGGGTTTACTTCAATATTTGTCGGTAAGGAATTGGTTAATTCTAATGCATCATAGTAAGAGAAAGCTTCAATTACTTTATCGAGCTTTCTTTTATCCATAGCATCACAACCAAATTTCAACCATTCATGTGCATAGAAATCCTCTGGACGTTCCCCGTTGTAATATACTTTTTCGGTGGATACGATCCAAGTATTCAAACCATAAAAGCTGGCAAGTCCCCACATTTTTTCCATCATAGCCGGATCTAGTAAATGACGTTCAATTAATTTTTTATTTACAGTCCAAATTTCTCCCCCATTAGCAGTAACTAAATAGGAAGTAAGGTTGAGTGACTCAGCAAATGGATAACAGTTACCAAACCATCTGCCTGTACTTAATACAACGTGAATGTTTTGTTCTAATGCATTTGCAATGGCTTCCCGAGTAACTGTTGTGATTTCACCATCACTCGTTAATAATGTCCCATCCATATCAAGTGCAATCAGCTTAATCGCTTGTTTCTTATCCGTCATGCAGTAATCTCCTCATTTCAGTAAAATATTAATTCATTCGCTATTTGCAAAACAGAGATGCACCGTTAACTGTAATTGCGATCACAAATAACCAGACTTATTTCGGTATGTTTCGTCTCTTTTTCTCTTGTCTATCATCCATTTGCTAATGATTGTACATTTCCATTCCACTAGCAATAAAGCTATTGTCGTATTTTATTCTTTTATATGTAAGAATAGAACATGGCTAGTTCATACAAAAATCTCTCCCTTTTGACTGCCCTTTTCTGCGCTTCATCCACTGAGACAGAATGAAATGTTATTTCTCCTTGAGGTATAAGTTGTGCCAATTTTTCCAGATCTGTTGAAACAACAGTTCCAATTCTTGGATATCCCCCAGTAGTTTGCCGTTCTGCCATTAAAATAATCGGCTGTCCGTTAGGGGGAACCTGAATACCCCCAGGAGGAACTGCGTCAGACCATATGTCAATGTCTTTTTTTAATCCGATCTTTTCAGACTTTAACCGATATCCCATTCGGTTGGAATTTGCTTCGACAATATGCTTTGTATGAAAAAAATTTTCTATTCCTTTTTTTGTAAATGCATCCGTGTGGGGTCCTTTAACTACCGCTACATCAATGCTCTTTTTATAGACCGGGATAAAGTCCTTCTTTACACCTACACTAGATTTTACTTTTTGCGGGAAACCTTTTAACGTATCATTTTTAGTTAGTGCTGTACCAAATCCGCTTTTCATGTCTGTTGACTTGCTTCCAAAGAAAGCTGGAGCTTCAAAGCCGCCAGCTACAGCAATATAGGCTCTCACACCTGATTTATGACTGTCAAAGGTGAGGATATCCCCCTTTTTCAAGTGAAAGGAAGTCCACATTTCCTTGTTTTGTCCATTTACTTTAGGCTCTAAATCAGCCCCCGTAATCGCAACTGTAATGGGAGAACGAACTTCAAGCTTTGGTCCAACTAACGTTACTTCTAAACAAGCTGTATTACGTTTATTTCCAACCAGGATATTTGCAACTTGAAGAGCGAAAGGATCCATCGCTCCGGAAACTGGAACACCGTAACGCTGATAGCCAATACGCCCCATATCTTGAAAGGTGGTGTAAACCCCAGGCTTGAGAACATGTAAAATAATTTCCCCCCGCATATAGACACTCCTTTTTTGCATGGTGAACTACAACTTCGATCACTGCAATTCTCTATTTATTCAGCGATGCTATACTTATTTGTGCTTTTTCCAATTCTTCACGCATTTGTTTTGCAAAGGTTACTGCATGCATACCATCTCCGTGGATGCAAACTGTATCTGCTTTTATTTTTACAAAATCACCGTTCATTGCTTCTACAACACCATCTGACACCATTCGTTTTACTTGCGCCACAGCATCATTGACATTTTTTATCAATGCATTTTCTTCTCTCCTTGGTGTCAACGTTCCATCAGGTTGATACGTACGATCTGCAAAAACTTCTGAAGCAACACGTAACCCTATTTTACGACCAGCATCAAGAAGCTCTCCTCCTGCCAACCCAAATAATACTAATTTTGGATTTAAATCGAACACTGCTTGAGCAATCGCTTTAGCCACTCCCCGGTCTTTACTGGCTTTATTGTATAATGCACCATGCGGTTTCACATGCTGCATGGTTACCCGATGAACTTTGCAAAATGCCTGTAATCCACCAATTTGGTGAGCAATCACATGATAAATTTCCTCAGGTGTAAATTCAATCATGCGCCTGCCAAAACCTCCGATATCCGGAAATCCCGGGTGTGCACCAACTGCTACGTTTTTCTTTTTTGCCAATTTCACTGTCTTATTCATTACATTTGGATCGCCCGCATGTCCGCCACAGGCAATATTGGCAGATGTGATATATTCCATTATTTTTTCATCCGAACCTATCGTATAAGCCCCAAAGCTTTCACCCATGTCACAATTTAAATCAATTTGTTTGAACATACGCACTCCCCTCGCATCGTATATTTAGGCATTGATTTTCTGCCTATTTATTCTGATTCATTTTAGAAGTATGACAATCACATATCTAAATTTTTTATCATGCATCATCCCTTACCGATGTAACATTTAAATGAAATGTTTCATCTTTTATTTGCTGCTGTATACTGTAAAATTCACTTTCAGACACCGAATAAAAACGAACATAATCCCCTGCTTGGAATAAAAACGAATGCTTATCTTGGCGCTTTTGAAATAATTGCAGAGGTGTCTTACCGATAATATTCCAGCCCCCTGGTGAGGAAGATGGATAAATACCTGTTTGCTCTTTTGCAATTCCAACTGCACCAGCAAAAGTAGCCGGGCGCGGTGTTTCCAGACGAGGCGTTGCAATAGCTGGATCTAATCCGCCTAAATAAGGAAATCCTGGTAAAAAACCAAGCATATAAACAAGATAGTTTGGCTTTTGATGTAAATCGATAACATCATCGATAGAGCAATGATTATATGCCGCCACTCGGTTCAAATCAGGCCCAAAATTTCCCCCGTAACATACAGGTACGAAAAGTAATCTGGAATTCACTCTACTCGTATTCATTTTGCATTCCATTAATTCGGTTATTTTTTGACGTAACTGATCATAGAAAATAACAAGCGGTGAGTAATAGATCGTAACCGAATCATATGCAGGAACCCATTCGATCACACCATCAATCTGCGCAAGTTCCAACTTATGGCAAACTAACTGAATCGCTTTGTTCAATTCAGGAGAAACGTTTTCAAAAAACTTCATTTTAATCGCTGTATCTCCAAGTGCTTGTATGGAAAACTGCTGCAATGAATATCCCCCCTGATAAATACCTCTTCATTAAATCATAGCACAATTTCATTTACATATAAGAATAATTTGAATGAAAGCGTATTCGACATATCATGAAATCTCCTGTAAAATTACTCTATGGCTATTATTATAAATAACTTTTATATTTTGTTGTAGTAGGGGGTTAAAAAATTGATTACGACCTGGAACTGGTTATGGGATAAGCATGACCAAGTAAAAGATTTGCTGCGTTTTTTTGTGAAACCAAATACATCTAAAATGGGAACAGATAGAGGGAAGGCTAGCACTTCCGAGCACACTGCCAGGAACGGTGGGAACAACAATAAGCGCAGCTATAACACTGCTCAATGGATTGGATTGATAGCGGGGCCATTATTTTTCTTCTTAACTTTGACGTACTTCTCTCCTGAAGGTTTATCAGAAGAAGGTTTAGCAGTTTTGGCAAGCACGATATGGATTGCTATCTGGTGGATGACCGAAGCAATCCCGATCCCAGCTACTTCCCTGTTGCCTATTATTCTATTTCCATTAACAAATGGACTAGATATGGAAACGACTACATCCGCTTATGGTGATGACACCATCTTTTTATTTATGGGTGGTTTCATGATTGCATTAGCTATGGAAAAATGGAATCTGCATAAACGGATTGCTCTATCAATTATTTCGATCATTGGTACAAACACCAATCGAATTATTCTTGGATTTATGGTAGCAACTGGATTTTTATCTATGTGGATTTCCAACACCGCAACAGCGATGATGATGGTACCAATTGGTTTAGCAATTATTTATCAAGTGTCCGATGCACTCAAAGATGATTCTTCCATTGATACATCAAAGGAAAATTTTGGGTTTGGAAAAGCATTAATGCTAGGTATTGCCTATTCGGCTTCCATTGGTGGAATCTCCACTCTCATTGGAACTCCGCCAAACGCATTACTTGCCGGAGCAGTTGAAAAACTATATGGAATTGAAATTTCCTTTGGAACGTGGATGCTTTTTGGTGTGCCAATTGCCTGGCTATTTATCTTACTTGTTTGGATCTATCTCATAAAGATTGCTTTCCCATTGAAATTAAAGCAGCTTCCTGGGGGCAGAACCGTTATTATGGAAGAGAAAAAAGGTTTGGGTAAAGCTTCTTTTGAAGAAAAAGCTGTTTTTGTTGTATTTATTTTTGCAGCCTTCGCATGGATCTCACGTACGTTCTTTTTGGAAGAAGTGATTAATGAAAATATTAACGATGCGATGATTGCCATGATAGCTGCTATCATTTTATTTATTATTCCTGCTAAAAATAGAAAAGGTGATCATTTACTAGATTGGGAATCAGCCGTAAAACTTCCATGGGGAATTCTGCTCCTGTTTGGCGGAGGCTTGGCGATTGCAGACGGATTTGTTGATTCAGGATTGTCCGAATGGATAGGAAGTCAATTAAGTGCACTTGAAGGGATTAATTTGTTTGTCGTATTACTTGTTGTATCCGGTCTTGTTATTTTCTTAACGGAAATAACATCCAACACAGCTACTGGTTCCATGATGTATCCGATTATGGCCTCACTAGCGATGGCAATAGGTGTGCATCCATATACGGTCATGATTGCTGCAGCGGTCGCTGCATCCAGTGCATTCATGCTTCCGGTTGCAACACCGCCAAATGCTGTCGTTTTTGGTTCTGGATACTTACGAATTCCAGACATGGTAAAAGCAGGGTTTATATTAAATATTGTTGGCATTTTCCTTGTTACACTAGCTGTTTACTTCTTGCTTCCGCTTGTTTGGGGCATTGACCTGACTCATGTTCCAGAGATGTTTAAAGAATAACTTTACCTAAAAAAAGTCTGCTAGATTTGACGGTTCGTTATGATAGAAACCGTTCAATCCTAGCAGACTTTCTTTTTTAAAAAATTTTCAATACAATTATCTAGCTTGCTTACGTTCCAGTTTCCTTGACATGATTGTCACAAAGCTAAGATAAATAATCGGTAATATCCCTGTAAACCAAACAATCCCTCTCCAACCAGCGAAGCTCCAAATTGGACTCAGAACGGAGCTTCCTGATGCCACCCCAACATAATAAGCAACAAGGTACAGACTCGATGCACTTCCTTTATGATGTGTAACCTGATCACTGACAGATGCAGCGGTTAACGAATGCGTTGTAAAAAACCCCAGGCAAGCAACACATAAACCTAACACGATCATCCAAACGGTTGAAGCAAGTGTCATAAATACGCCCAGAGAAAGTACAATAATACCAGCTATTCTTACCTTCCTTAAGCCGAAAAAATTGACAATCCATCCTGCAAATGGAGAACCAATAACTCCTAATCCATAAGCAAAAAATGTATACGAAATGGCTTGTAGTGACAGACCAAATGGCGGTTTTTCCAAATAAAAAGGAAGATACGTCCAGATTCCTGTAAAAGAAAACTGCAAAACGATACCCAATCCAAATATAAGTAATAATGCCGGGTTTTTCAAATGGATTAAAAATCCTTCTATATCTTTTGTAAATGGAACAGCCGAGGATTCAAAAAATCGGGATTTTGGCAAGATAACGAAAACCATTATTAAAATAATCAGTCCAAGAATACCTAAAAAGTAAAAAGCACTTTCCCATGAATAATGATCGGTAATATATCCTGTTAACACACGCCCAAGCATCCCGCCAAGAGCATTGCTTGAAATGTAAAGTGCAGTCGCTACTCCTATACTCTTTCTATCCATCTCTTCGTTAAGATACGCTAATGCTGCAGCAGGAAGCCCTGCCAGTGCAAAGCCCTGCATCAGGCGAAGGAGAAGAAATATTAAGAAGGATTCCGTTACAGGAAGGAGAAGAAAAGGAAAAACAGACCCTGCTAAGGAAAGTTTAATAAATAATGTTCTCCCGTAACGATCTGAAAGAAATCCAAGAACGACAAGTCCGATAATCAGACCTAAAATTGTCAAAGATAATGCTAAACTTGACTCAGAAACCGAGACCCCAAACTCCTTCACAAACACGGGAAGTAATGGCTGAACAGCATACATGCAAGCGAAAATAAAGAAAGATGCCAATGCTAAACACACTGTTATTTTCCAAAAATAAAAATCTCGAATGGTATATCTTTGTTGTTGCATATAAGTCACTTCCAATAAAATCAATATATCTACAAATATATCATACCTATAATGTCTAATGGAAAAAATCTAGTATATTCGCAATCTAAAACGTTTATAAACAATATCCATATACATAATAAAATTTTATGATAATTCAAATTCACACTGTGGAATTGATTTAAGGACACTCCCATGGTTAAATGTAAAGTAATCAACCAAGTTAAATTTCAGATCAGAAATGATAGCGTTTACAAAAACAAATAAAGGAGAATCGATCATATGGCAAAACGTGAAGAATTAAAGAAAACGTTAAAGCCTCATTGGGTTTGGGCAATCGCTTTTGGCTCAGCAATCGGCTGGGGTGTATTTGTTTTACCGGTTGATTGGATGGCAATGGCTGGACCATTAGGTGTGATTATTGGATTCTTAATTGGTGCTATCTTGATGATTATTATCGGTGTCAGCTATGGATTTCTTGTTGAGAAACTTCCGGTTTCCGGCGGTGAATTTGCTTATGCTTACTATGGATTAGGCAGATATCATGCATTTTTATGCGGCTGGTTTCTAACACTTGGATATATATCGATTGTTGCTCTTAATGCATCGGCACTGGCACTGCTTGGAAAATTTGTTTTACCTTCTGTTATTGAACGAGGCTTTATGTACAATATTGCCGGCTGGGAAGTTTATGCTGGCGAAATTGTTACTGCTTGTATTGCATTAATCTTATTTGCCTTCATAAACATACGCGGATCAGACTTGTCTGGTTTCTCTCAATTTATATTTTGTATCGCACTCCTAGCTGGCTTAATTTTATTAACGATAGGAATGATTTTACATCCATCAAGTTCATTTACACATTTACAACCCGCTTTCCACCCTGGGGTAGGTGCGATTTCGTCTATTGTAGCCATTGTTGCTATTTCGCCATGGGCATATATCGGCTTCGACAATATTCCACAAGCCGCTGAAGAATTTAATTTTTCTCCCAAAAAATCATTTAAATTAATTGTTCTTGCATTGCTTTGTGCGGGATTTGCCTACTCCATTGCAATCATAGCTACTGGAGTTGGACAGCCATGGACAGCAGCAGTTGAAGCTGGGTCTGTATGGGGGACAGGTGCCATTGTTCAAAACACGTATGGCGTTTGGGGGGTTACGTTGCTTTCCTTTGCTTTAATCATGGGGATCTTTACAGGGTTAAACGGCTTTTATGTCTCAACAAGCCGCTTATTATTTGCAATGGGAAGAGCTAAAATACTTCCAAAAGCATTTGGAAAATTACACCCCAAATACAAAACACCGCATATTGGAATTTTATTCACATTAGCCTTTACGTTGTTTGCACCATTTTTTGGACGTGAAGCATTATTATGGGTTGTTGATATGTCTGCACTTGGTGTGACAATCGCCTACTTTTACGCTTGCTTTGTTGCTTATCGATTATTTACATGGTCAGAAGACGCGACTAAAAATGCAGAAAAAGTCTTGATCGTTGCTCCTGGTCGCAAAATTTTCTCTCTCCTCGGGACTATCACCAGTATTGCTTTCTTTCTTCTACTAGTTGTTCCCGGATCTCCCGGATTCCTTGGGGCTCCATCATGGATAGCATTACTTATCTGGATAAGTCTTGGAGCACTTTTCTTCATTATTCGATTTAAAAAATACAGCAAAATTTCTAAAGCAGACATGGACCACTATATTTTAGGGGATTATAATGTTCCAAAAGAGTCACCAACTACCAAACCTGAATCGGTGGCATTCCCACAAATTCCAGGCGGAGCTAATACGAAAATATATAATGAACTTTGATGCGATATATGCGATATACAAAAGATGCTGGCTCATCAAGCGATAAGCCAGTCTTTTGTAAAAAATCATCTCTAACTAGAACTATCATAAGCATTCATCTATTGTTTCTTTTTCCATAGTCATATTCGGTTGCATCAACTGGTTCCCAGTCATCATTTGGGGAATAGAATCGTAATAAGTCACCATATAAAACATTATCAGATAACTCTAGCTCGTGATAGACCTTTTTCTTTGTTTCTTCCATTTCTTTTGTTATATCGGTTATTTCTTTTTTCGTTTCATGATCATAAAACACACCATTTATATGACTGTATTTTTCAGTCATAAAGTCACCATTACGAAAGGAAACAAAATCTTTATGCTCTTCTGACAACAAGTCAGTACCGAATTGGATATAGTCCTGTGCATCAATCCCCATTATATGCAACAAAGTTGGCATTACGTCCATTTGCCCGCTGTATTCATGATTGATTGCCTCGCCCTCAACCCCTGGAACACGTATCATAAAAGGAACGCGTTGCAATTCAGCATTTTTTAATGGGGTAATTTCTTCTCCAATAATTTCTTTCATCGCCTGATTATGATTATCAGATATCCCATAATGATCTCCATAAATCATAATAATACTATCTTCATATAGTCCCGCTTCTTTTAACTCATTAAAAAATTGCTCCAATGCTTCATCCATGTACCTAGCAGTTTGAAAATATCGATCCACGGAGCCGTCACCTGTTTCTGCAGGATCAATCGTTGCATCCTCATCATCGATTAAAAACGGATGGTGATGTGTCAATGTAATCATGTGAGCATAAAATGGCTCCTTTAGAGACTTAAGCATTGGCATCGATTCTTCGAAAAAAGGTTTATCTTTTAGACCATAATTAATGACTTGATCATCACTCATATGATAATAACTGGAATCAAAGAAATGCTCGATCCCCATTTCTTTATATATTTCCTCCCGGTTCCAAAATGTTCGATCATCACCATGGAAGACAGCACTTGTATAACCTCGTCGTTGATCGAGAATGGCTGGTAAGGATTGAAACGTATTATTTCCTTTTGTAACGAAAGCAGCGCCTTGGGGTAATCCGAATAATGAATTATCCATAATCAATTCCGCATCAGCAGTTTTTCCTTGCTCTGTCTGATGGAAAAAGTTATCAAAATACGTAAAGTTCTTATTATTTTCATCTGCTAACGAGTTTAAGAAAGGTGTTACTTCTTCACCATGTAATTTATAATCAATCAAAAATGACTGGAAGGACTCCAAATGTATTTTGATGATATTTTTGCCTTTGCCTCTCCCAAAGTAAACTTCATTCGGTTTGGCATACTTATTCTTTGTATAATTCGCAACTGTAGTGATATCATTGCTATCTGCTAGAACCCGTTGTGTCGTCGATTTTAAGCTTTGCATGGCATCATAGATCATAAAGTTGTAAGTACCTAAATATTTCACGATATAACTGCGGTCAAATGTACGTTTCAGCAACTGAGGTCGATCTAATTCTGCTAAACCTAAGTTAATGACAAATGCAACCACACCAGCAAATAAAATGAACAGGGTTTTACGTACAGGCAGGCTTTCCGAAGGCCAATATGCCTTTGTTTTGTTGAATAAAATAATTAAGAAAATAACATCAGCTGCAAATACAACATCATAAAAAGCAACTAGATCCATAATGCTTCCGCCTAAACTTCCAAAATTACTTGTTTGGGTAAGTGTTGGTAGTGTAATAAAATCACTGTTAAAACGATGATAAACAACATTCGCATATAAGACGAAGCTTAATATCGCATCTATAATTATCATAAATAATCCAGCCTTTTTTCCTTTTATAAATAGCATAATTCCTATAAAAAGGATCGCTGAACTTAGTGGATTAAAAAACAGTAAAAACGATTGAAGAATATTCGAAACAGTTAGTTTAAACTCGAGCATATAAACGATAAACGTTTTGATCCATAGGAGGATAACAGCTGCCCAAAAGAAGCCTAATTTACTGGATAGACATTGTTTCATGCTTCCACCTCAAAATAAATAATAACAGAAAGGGATATTTTTTCCTATCGAACAAAGCTACTAAATGTAAATCTACTTAACTTATCATATATACGCAAAAAAGCTTCATCAATGTCTTGAAATTGTCTTTTAAATACCTTTTATAAAACGAATACCCTAATATATGCATATAAAATCTAAAAAGTGACTTTAAGTAATCATAGCTTCCATTTAAAAAAGTCCCTTTATCAGCGTTAACTAATAAAGGGACTTGCCTCATTTCTTATTTTCCCCAGACATCGTGGTCTAAATGTTTGTATTTATCTAAAAACCGCGTTGGCATTTTTAGTGCATCTTTTCTAAATGGCGGTGCAAGCTGCGTACCATCTACAAAGATGTTAAGGACTGCTGGCTTGCGCTTTTTAAGAACTTCTTCGATAACAGAAGCTATGTCCTCCGGTTTGTCGATTGTATATCCAAGTGCTCCCATCGACTTAGCGACTTCTGCAAAATCTGGTGCTTCAATATCTGAACCGATGAATCGATTGTCATAATAATCAACTTGGTTTTTCTTCTCGGCTGCCCATGATTTATTATTAAATACACAGGCTATAACCGGAATGTCTTGTTCGATTGCTGTACTTACTTCATGCAGACTCATGCCCCATGCGCCGTCACCTATAATAGCTGCGACTGGAGAATTTGGCTCTGCCAGCTGTGCCCCTAAAGCAGCAGGGTATGCAAACCCAGTATTTCCAAATGTTAATGCTGCAATATGGCGTTTCGTCTGGTTGAATTTTAAATAAGCATTTGCTGTTGATGAAACATTTCCAATATCAGTGGAAATAATCGCATTTTCTGGTAACGCCTTTGTTAGCTCCAGTAATGCTCGGCGTGGATTAATTGGATTTCCATCCTTCATTGCTAAATCAACTAACTCTTTTTCCCAGTCTTCTTTCCTTTTACTGATCTTTTCCAGGCAAGCACGATTCTCCTGTGGTGATGGCAGCAGAGCTTGCAATTGATGATACATTTCATCACTTGTAGATTTAGCGTCACCAATAATTCCAACTTCAACTGGATGTGTTCTTGCGATATGACGCGGATTAATATCAACTTGAATGATCTTTGCATTTTTAGGGAAATAATCAATATCATAACATGGCAGGGTTCCAAAAACAGACAGGCGGGTTCCAATTGCTAAGACAACATCTGCTTCCTTCAATGTATACATGGCTGCTTTAGACCCCATGTAACCAATTGGCCCAACTGCCAGAGGATGATCCGCTGGAAAAGCATCATTATGCATATAAGATACAGCCACTGGTGCAGATAAATGTTCTGCTATATTTTTAACAGCGTCAACCCCGTCCGAATCTACTGCTCCTCGTCCGGAAATAATAACAGGATTCTTTGCTCCTTTTAATAATTCAACAGCTTGCTTAATTGATGCAGGATCACCACTTCCTCTAGAATCAACACGATATTGATGCGGCTCTAGTATTTGATCTTCCAGTTCGCCGTAAAATAAATCACGCGGGATATCAAACAGCACAGGGCCACGTTCCGCATAAGCAATTCGGAAGGCCGTTCTTAAACAGTCTGCAACCCTGCTTTTATGTGTAACACGGACCGTTTCTTTCGTAATCGCATCAAAAATTGAGACTTGATCAGCTTCCTGGAAACCATCCCACCCAATTGTAGGTGTTCCTGCAGATGGGGAAATCACAACCATCGGTGTATGTGCTTGATTTGCAGCAGCAACCGAAGTGACCATATTTGTAATTCCCGGTCCATTCTGTCCAATAACAACCCCTGCAACTCCTGAAACTCTTGTATACGCATCTGCCATATGTGCGGCGCTTTGTTCATGCCGAACCGGTAAGAACCTGATTCCAGCAGTCGGGAATAGATCCAACATATCCATAAATGCGGAACCAACAATCCCATAAACTTCTTTCACATTTTCTGCTACCAATGTTTCTACAATAGCTTCACTCGGCGTCATTTTCACCTTTTGATTTGTTGCTTTTCTTATTTCTGCCTGTTGTTTTACCATCCATCATACCTCCTAAAAATCTAATGTTAACAATCTATCATCATCAACAATTGCTTGCTGGAAGATGAATAAGTGTATTTTTCATTTTTTCGCGTTTAAGTTTTTTCAACTCTTCAACAAATACATCTGCCGTTGATTTTAAAACTTGGTCTTTTCGAACAGCGATATAAAAATATCTATTAAACGTTACATTTTTTATGGTGTATGCTTTAAGTAATTGAAGCTTTTGCTCTTTTTTGATGGCATGCTTAGAAATAATAGAGACCCCTAACCCAGCTTCTACCGCTGATTTAATCGCTTCCGTACTTCCTAATTCCATTACGATATTCAAATCATTGATCGAAATTCCGGCATCTTTTAAGTGATTCATAAGAACAGACCGTGTACCAGACCCTTTTTCTCTCATAATGAGCGGGGTGCTTTTTAATAAATCATGGGAAATTCTTATCTCATCTTGAGAAAAATAATCCGGAGCAGCAATTAAAAGCAGTTCATCTTCCCAAAATGGCTCAAATATCATCTTCGGATCTTCAATTGGTGTCTCCACCAAACCAACATCAATCAATTGATCTTTCATATGTTCCACAATATTATTGGAATTTGTAATATCTACACTCATATTTATTAAAGGATACATTTCCTTTAGTCTTTTTAAGAATTCAGGCAAAATATACTCACCAATAGTAAGGCTGCACCCAATACTTAAATCCCCGTACATGAACTCTTCTATTTTTAATACTTCTTTTTTTGCTACATCATTTAAATGAACAATCTCTTTTGCGTATTTTAATAAAATGGATGCAGATTGTGTCATTTCTACTTTTTTTGTTGTGCGTTCAAATAGTTTCGTATCCAACTCTTCCTCCAACGCCTTCACTTGTGCTGTAATGGTGGGTTGTGTAACAAATAAAATTTTGGCCGCTTCAGAAAAGCTTTTCCTCTCTGCAACTGCTATAAATGTTTTTAACCGTTCATAATTCATCTACATGACCATCCTCTTTGATCTACCAATTTTATGTGATGATAAAGTTTCCATTTATAGACTGTGAATGACAGATGTAACCGTATTTACTACAAAATCTAAATCTTCTTCTGTGCTTGAAAGTGGTGGAGCAATGATAATCACATTATTTTTTCCCGGAACGGTATCCCCATTTTTACCAATGATTAGTCCTCTTTTTTTGCATCCTCCCAGAACTTTTCCTATCGTTGCATCATCAAGCGGCGTTTTAAATTTTTTATCTGTCACCATTTCCAATCCAATTAAAAACCCTACTTGACGTACCTCACCTACATTTTCGTGTTCCTCCAATTGTTTAAACTTACTAAGTTTCGATTTACCTAACCGATCGACACGGTCAATAATTTTTTCCTTTTCAATGATTTCAATATTTTTTAAAGCGACTGCACATGCTGCCGGATGTCCGCCGTAAGTGGATACATGACGGAAATGGTTATCCTTTCCCTGTTCTTTAAACACATCATAGATTTCAGATTTTACCGCCGTTGCACCTAATGGCAAATACCCACTCGTTAGTCCTTTCGCCATTGTAACGATATCAGGCTGCACTCCTTCAGCATGCATGAATCCAAACATTTTGCCCGTTCTGCCATATCCAGATACCACTTCGTCCATAATGAGTAGTACATTATATTTTTTACAAATTTCAGCGACACGTTGAATATACTTCATCGATGGGATAAGAACACCACCGCCAGAGATAAATGGTTCCATGATGAATGCTGAAACTGTTTCTTCTCCTTCCCAATTAATCATTTCTTCAACTAATTGCGCTGCTTTTAGGTCTGTTTCTTCCGGAGATCCATTAAAAATAGAACGGTAACTGTACGGTGGATAGACATGTAAAAATCCTGGTGCACTAGGATATTTCACGCGGCGATTTGCTTGCGCTGTTGCACTTAAGGCACCTAGTGTTGAACCATGGTAGGCGCGATACCGTGAAATTATTTTATATTTTCCTGGATTTCCAGTTTGAATATGGTATTGCTTAGCAATCTTAAATGCAGTTTCATTCGCTTCTGAACCACTATTTGAAAAAAACGTTTGATAATCTGCGCCTAATAATTCACTAATTTTCCCCGCTAATTTCACAGCTGGCTGGTGACTCATTGTTAACGGAAAATAAGAAAGACTTTTCATCTGTTCAGCTGCAGCATCTATAATTTCTTGCCGGCCATGCCCTAAATTCAAGCACCATAATCCAGAAACACCATCTAAATATTTATTTCCTTTTTCATCCACAAACCATGATCCTTCTCCTGATGCGGCTATTGTATTCTTTCCTTTTGGATCGTATCGATGCATTGCGTTCCATAACTTATCTTGAGATACTGCACTCCCTACTTCTCTTTCAGTCTTCATCATTCAATCCCCCATTTCATTTATTAAGTACCCCCATAAATTTTCTCAGGTAAAGCTTAAGTAATAGAAACTGGTTTCATTCGAATCGAAGACAACAAATTCCCATAGAGGAAATCGCTTTCATTTACTTTTGCGATAATTCATGAGGCTTACTAACATTAAAACTGCAGTACAGCTGAAACTCATGTTATCTACTTTTTTATTTCTCAAGAAATTTTAAAATAAATGAAAATCACTCCGATCCATCTTTGAATAATAACTATTACAATTCGATTGAAATGAAGATCCTTAAATACATCATGATGTCCGTACCAGTTACGTTGTAATAGATTACATTTAGTATAATAGATAACTGGGTGAATTTTCAATATTTTTATTAAATTCAGTTATTTATTTATTAAATAATGATGATAAGATATATTAATAAGTCAATAATTAGCCAAATTTGCGGGATAGATTAAGTTCAAACGCATACATATCGCTACGATAAAATGCTTCTTCCATCTCGATAATATCATTTTTTTGATCCTTAATAATCCTTTCAGCAATAAGCACATGATTTTGTGGGCTAATTTCCAAATAACCTTTATCTTCATTTAATAACGGGCCACTTTTTATTGTTTGGTTTGCCTCAGCAAATTGGATGCCAAGTTCATTTTCCACTAAATCATATAACGTAGCATTGTCCAAATCATATTGTATAAGTTCTTTCCCTATTTCAACCGGATAATAATGACGCTCAACTCCAATTGGTATATCATCCGCGTAACGAACTCTTTTTATAAAGTACGCTTCTTCAAATCCGGTGCGTTCCCTAATATAGGTGCTCGGTACTGTTCGATAATGCGTTACAAGCTTAGCCCCAGGTCTCATTCCCATTTGCCGGATGGTCTCCGTTGTACTGCTTAAATTACCAAGCCAATCATGGATTGGTTTTAATGAGACAAACGTCCCTTTTCCATGTCTTTTTTCAAGAATTCCCTCTTGCACTAACAGACTGATCGCTGCCCGAACTGTACTACGACTTACATCATATTTTTCCATAAATTTGCGTTCACTTGGAATTTGGCCTGAAAAGACTCCTTTCGTTACACCTTCCTCAATAACATCTTTTAACTGTATATGTAGTGGAATGGAACTATTTTGATCTAGTGACATTGCTCTCACTCTTTCTTAACGTCAATGATAATTTTTTAGCTTATTTCTTGAATGATTGAATAGCCCCGAATAATGGAAAACATCCATTATTCGGGGCTTTATATCCTTATTCTTTGTCAAAGTAGTCTGTTATTGCTCCTTTTGAGGAACAAGACACATTATGCGCATATTTACCCAGCACACCTTTTTTCATTAGCGGTGGTGCAGTCCAATTTTTTCTGCGACGTTCTATTTCTTCTTCGGAGATATCCATAGAAATGAGAAGCTCGTCCGCATCAATGGTTACCATATCGCCCTCCTTAAGGAATGCGATTGGTCCACCTGTCTGCGCTTCTGGCGCGATATGACCTACAACAAGTCCATGCGTACCGCCGGAGAATCGGCCATCCGTTAATAGTGCTACCTTTTCTCCGAGTCCTTTCCCTACTAAAATAGCAGAAATAGATAACATTTCCGGCATTCCCGGTCCGCCTTTAGGCCCTTCATAACGTATAACGAGCACATCGCCCTCTTTGATTTCATTATTAATTACCGCCTCCGTTGCTTCTTCTTCGGTGTTAAATACACGCGCTGGTCCTGTGTGCTTTGTAACTTTCAACCCGGAAACTTTTGCAACTGCACCGCTTGGAGCCAAATTTCCCTTTAAAACAACTAACGGGCCATTTTTTCGAAATGCTTTGTCAAATGGTAATATAATCTCTTGACCTTCTTCTAAAGAAGGTGCTTCCTTCGCATTTTCAGCAACTGTTTTTCCTGTAACAGTCAAACAATCACCATGCAGGTAACCTGCTTCATAAAGTAATTTCATCACTGCAGGGATACCGCCGATGCGATGTAAATCTTCCATTACATATTTACCGCTTGGTTTTAAGTCAGCTATATGTGGTACATTTTCTCTTATTCTATTAAAATCATTAAGAGACAGATCTACACCGATGGATTGTGCCATCGCAAGTAAATGTAATGTAGCATTAGTCGATCCGCCAAGTGCCATTACTACAGTAATTGCATTTTCAAATGCTTCTTTTGTCATAATATCTTTCGGGTAAATTCCTTTTTCAAGCAATGTGTATACTGCTTTACCAGCCTCTTCACAGTCTTTTGCTTTATCTTTAGATTCAGCAGGGTGTGATGAACTACCAGGCATACTCATCCCCATTGCTTCAACGGCAGAAGCCATCGTATTTGCGGTGTACATTCCTCCGCAAGAACCTGCTCCAGGACAAGCATGACATTCGATATTACGGAGTTGTTCATCACCAATATCACCATTATTATGCTTTCCTACTCCTTCAAAAACAGATACAATGTCCAGTTTCTCGCCATTTGAAAACCCTGGAGATATTGTTCCGCCATATACAAAAACAGCAGGAACTTCTGCTCGGGCAATCGCAATCAAACACCCTGGAATATTTTTATCACATCCGCCAATTGCTACAAATCCATCTAAATTTTCCGCTCCTACAACGGTTTCGATGGAGTCTGCGATAACATCTCTGCTTGGCAAGGAGTAGCGCATTCCTTCCGTTCCCATTGATATCCCGTCTGAAACTGTAATCGTATTAAAGATGAGTGGTACACCACCGGCTTCTCGTGCTCCTTTTTTAGCACTTTCAGCTAAACCATTTATATGTATATTACATGGTGTCACTTCACTCCATGTACTCGCTATACCAACCATCGGCTTTTTAAAGTCTTCATCGTTCACGCCTACTGCACGCAACATGGCACGATTGGGTGCTCTTTTTGGGTCGTCACTAAACACTTTACTTTTGATGCGTAAGTCTTTTTCCATCTGTATTCCCACCCTATATTTTTCTTTTTATAAAAGTTTACTTTTTTCTATTATAACGATTCTTTTAAAAAGTGCAATAATTTTGTTTATAATTGCTGGAATATGGCAAACTATCCCTTTTAATCAAAGCTACATATAGATAAAGGAGTAGCTAAAAAACTACCCCTTTGACCATGTTATCGGTTATCTATTTTTTCAGGATACATATCATGGTTCATCATCCGATGCTCTGCCATTTGTTCATACTTTGTACCTGGCTTGCCATAATTACAGTACGGATCAATTGAAATACCTCCGCGTGGAGTGAATTTCCCCCATACTTCGATATATCGCGGATCCATTAAGTTAATTAAATCATTCATAATCATATTGACACTCGCTTCATGAAAACCACCGTGATTTCGGAAGCTGAATAAATATAATTTTAAAGACTTGCTTTCTACCATTTTAATGTCCGGGATATAACTTATATATAATGTTGCAAAATCCGGTTGCCCTGTCATCGGACAAAGTGTTGTAAATTCCGGAAAATTCATTTTGACAAAATACTCTCTGTCCGGGTAATCGTTATCAAATGTTTCTAATAGCTCCGGATTATAATCAAATACGTAGGTTGTCCCTTTGCTCCCTAAATGGGTTAACCTTTCTAATCCATCATCTTTTTTATCTACCATCCTTCATACCTCCTGTTTTCCGCCATTAAAAAAAGCCAGGCCCTAAGGCACATGGCTTTACAAACAGCTGTCCTTAGTTTTTTTAAGAGGGTTAATGCTAAGAACCTCTCCGCTTTTTGCAGGATATACTCGATTTATTATAAGAATGATCGATTTAAATGTCAATCAGGGAAGCATATTAGTAGACCGATCCCGCGATCTCGGATCAATTCCCACCCATTACGGAAGCCATTACCGCTTTTTGTGCATGTAATCTATTCTCCGCCTGGTCAAACACAACGGAATTTGGACCATCAATGATATCTGTTGTCATCTCCTGTCCACGTACAGCCGGAAGACAATGTAGAAATAAATAATCATCTTTTGCATATTGAACAAGCTCTTGATTAACCTGGTATTTAGCAAAAGCTTGCATTCGATCATCCATCTCATCTTCACATCCCATACTCGTCCAAACATCTGTATAGATGATATCTGCATTTTCTACAGCTTTTTTAGGATCATTTGATTGCTCGATTACCGCCCCACTTTGCGCGGCCAATATTTTTGCTTTATCCATAATAGCATCTTTTACTTCGTATCCTTTAGGAACAGCAAGTGAACAATCAATTCCCATCATGGCACAGCCAATAATGAGTGAGTTTGCCATATTATGTCCATCTCCAACAAAAGCAAGCTTATTTCCTTCCAAATTCCCTTTTTTCTCATAAATTGTAAGAAGATCTGCAAGTACCTGGCACGGATGAAAATCATCTGTCAGTCCATTAATAATCGGAATTGATGCATTTTCTGCAAGCTCTTCAATTAGTGCATGTTCAAAAGTACGAATCATAATGCCATCAACATAACGGGACAATACCTTTGCTGTATCTGCGATGGTTTCCCCTTTGCCAAGGTGTATATCATTTTTGCTTAAAAATAAAGCATGACCGCCAAGCTGGAACATTCCTGTTTCAAATGACACTCGTGTTCTAGTTGAAGATTTTTCGAAAATCATACCCAATGTTTTTCCTTCAAGTAAATGATTTGCTCCTTTTGAACGCTGCTTCTCTTTTAATTCCAGTGCATAATCCAAAAGAAATAAAATCTCCTCTTTTGTAAAATCTTGTAATGTTAGAAAATGCTGTCCTTCTAAAGTAGTTTTTATATTTTTGCTTTTAGTGGGGACGAACATGTCGTCATCACTTCCTCTTTTTAGATTTCCCCTTCCTCAGGGGATTTGTTATTTACTTAAATGGATGTGATTGGTTTTTTAAGATTTTCAGCGATAAGATTTACAGCCTTATCTATTTCCTGCTGGCTTACTGTTAATGGGGGGAGTAGACGGATTACATATGGCCCAGCATTTAAAACAAGTAATCCTTTTTCAATAAGGCTGGGGATAAGAGCAGTAATATCTTCCTTACATTCAATACCAACCATGAGCCCTTTCCCACGTATATCGGATACAAAGCTGGATGTACCAATCCGTTTGTTTAATTGCTCTTTTAAATAAATACCTTTTTCTTTTACTTCATTTAAAAAGTCCATCTGAAACACGATCTGTAAAACTGCATCCGCGGCTGCCATCGCAACCGGATTACCGCCAAATGTGGACGCATGACTGCCTGGTCCAAAGAAACTCGAAAGATGCTCTTTAGCGATCATCGCTCCTGCCGGGAGTCCATTCGCCAGTCCTTTTGCTGAAGTAATAATGTCTGGCGAAATACCGTAATGCTGATACGCAAATGGCTTACCAGTTCTTCCAATACCTGTTTGCACTTCGTCAATAATAAGTAAAATATTATTTGCTAAACAAAGCTGTTCTATTTCTTTTATAAATTCTAATTTTCCATCAAGGACGCCGCCCTCTCCCTGAATTACTTCAAGCATGATTGCTGCTGTCTGGCCGTCTATGGTGTTTTGTACTGCTTCGATATCATTAAACGGTACATAAACAAACGACTCAAGCATCGGCCCAAATCCCGTATGAACTTTTTCCTGTCCGGTAGCGGCCATCGTAGCAAATGTTCTTCCATGAAATGATTGATGAAATGTAATCACTTTCGTCTTACCTGTTGCTTTTCTCGCTAATTTAATGGCTGCTTCATTCGCCTCTGCTCCACTGTTACAGAAAAAGACAGATGATCCAGAACTGCTTGTAGTGAGTAATTCAGCTACACTTTCTTGAATCGGCACGTGATAAAGATTCGAAACATGCCAATATTTAGTTAGCTGAGTTTCTACTGCTTTTTGTACATCGGGATGGCGATGTCCTAGGTTGCAAACCCCGATCCCCGATCCAAAATCTAGATATTCCTTTCCGCTCGTATCTTTTACAATCGTTCCTTTTGCTTCTGATACCGATAGTTCAAATCGTTTATATGTTGGAAATAACGCAGTCATTTTACCACCTCCATCGATTTTGTAATAACCGTTCCTTTCAATTTCATGTCTGCTTTGATAACGGAATGCTTCCCATCAACAATCATTACTTCACGCAATTGTTCATTTATACTTTTGAGTGCTGCTTTAACTTTAGGTATCATACCGCCATAAATTGTACCTGTTTCTATTAAGTGTTTAATTTCCTGCTCTGATATTTCTTCAAGTAATTTACCTTCCTTAAGTATTCCAGGTACATCGGTAACAAAAATTAACTGTTCTGCCGATAAAGCTTCAGCAACTGCACCTGCTACGGTATCAGCATTCACATTGTATCTTGTTCCATTCTCACCGAGGGCTATCGGAGCAATGACAGGCACAATACTAGCAGCTATTAAATGATGAAGTAACGGTACATTGACATCTGTTATTTCTCCTACCAATCCGTAGCGCTCTATATTTTTGGAAACTGCTGTCAGGGTCTTTGCATCCGAACCAGATAACCCAATTGCTTGTATCCCAGCTTGATTAAATTTACGTAGCAATTCATTATTCACTGATCCATTAAGTACCATCTCGGCAACATCCATAACTGGTTCTGTCGTTTTTCGGAGACCGTCGATAAATTCCGTTTCAATTTTTAACGTATCCAGCATTTCTTTTATTGCTGGACCCCCGCCATGAACGATAACCGGCTTGTAACCTGCTTGCTGTAAAGTTAAAATATTGGCAAAAAATTCAGTAGACAAAACATTGATAATACTTCCGCCACATTTAAGCACAATTATATCCTGCACCGCTTACACCCCCTCACGATCGATAACTAGCGTTAATACGTACATAATCATAAGTTAAGTCACAACCCCAAGCTTTCCCCGTTCCATTACCTACTTTTAAATCGATTACTATTGTCACAGTATCTTCTTTTAAATAGTTTGTTGCTTCATTTTCCGAAAAAGGCACTGGTTGACTATCTTTTAACAACTGGATCGATCCGATAAATGTATCAATTGTATCTGGATTGATAACCGCATCACTATAACCAATGGCAGCTATAATTCGTCCCCAGTTCGCGTCTGCACCACATACTGCTGTTTTCACCAATGATGAGCCAACAACAGACTTTGCAACCTTCCCTGCTTGCTCATTATCAGATGCTCCGTTAACTTCTACTTCTATTAACTTTGTAGCACCTTCCCCATCACGAGCAATCATTTTTGATAGGTCTTCACATGTCTTGTTTAATAGTTCCAGAAATACGTCCCAGTCTTCATGCTCTGGAGTGAGTGTTTCGTTTTTTGCCAATTCACTTGTCATAACGAGCACCATATCATTTGTCGATGTATCCCCATCAATCGTAATGCAATTAAACGTTTGGTTCGTAACCTTCTTTAAAGCCAAATCGAGCATAGGCGGCTCAATTACCGCATCTGTTGTAATAAAGGCAAGCATCGTTCCCATATTTGGCTCAATCATACCAGATCCTTTTGCAGAACCTGCCATTGTAACTGTTTTACCATTTATCTTTGCTTGATAGCATGTTGATTTAGTACATAGATCAGTAGTTAAAATAGATTCATTAAAATCCTCTGCACTTCTGTCTGTATCTTCAAGGTGAAGTTGTTTAATACCAGGGATTATCTTGTTCATTGGCATATCTAGCCCGATAATGCCTGTTGAAGCAACTGCCACGTAATGTTCTGGCAAATTTAATTTTTCTGCCGTAACCTGTCTCATCATACGTGCATCTTGCTCACCTTGTTTTCCTGTACATGCGTTTGCATTCCCGCTATTTGCAATTAGCGCTTGAATCTTACCAGCTTCCGACAGGCTTTCTTTCGTTATTTTTAAGGGAGCAGCTTGTATGACATTTAGTGTATAAACAGCAGCAGCATTCGCTGGATTCTCACAATAAATCAGCCCTAAATCATTTCGTTTACGTTTTACACCAGAATGCAGACCTGCTGCCTGAAAGCCCTTCGGTGTTATAATCGATCCATTTTCAATTTTTTTCATTTTTTCCTCAACAATCACCATCATTCATTCTCCCTTCTTTTTTAAGCCAGTATTTCTTTACATCTATGGTTATCTGTGGTCAAGGAAAGACAGGAACAAACTCAAGTCCCATTGTTTCTTCCATTCCAAGCATCTTATTCATATTTTGTACCGCTTGCCCTGAAGCACCTTTCATCAGATTATCAATAACGGAGACGATCATAATCCGATTTGTTCGCTCGTCATAGGCAATTGAAATATCACAAAAATTTGACCCGTATACTTCTTTTGTACTTGGGAATATTCCCTTTTCTCTAATTCTGACAAAATAATCGTCTTTATAACTTTCTTTATACAAATTATGCAGCTGATCTATATTCACTTCTTCGGTTGCATTTGCATACATTGTCGTCATAATGCCTCTTGTCATCGGAAGTAAATGCGTACTGAATGTTATCGCCCCAACAGCTGCGTCCCAACTGGTCAGCACTTGTTCTATTTCAGGAATGTGCTGATGTTTATTGACTTTATATATTTTCAAGTTATCGTTCATCTCTGAGAAATGCGTCATTGGAGAAGGATTTTTCCCAGCACCGGTTACTCCTGTTTTCGCATCAATAATAATCGTCTTTTCATCTATTAATCTATCTTTTATTAATGGCGCAAGTCCTAATAATGCCGCAGTTGGATAACAACCAGGATTTGCAACTAATTTAGCATCTTTTAAGTCTGTTTCAAGCCATTCTGTTAATCCATATACCGCTTCGTGAAGCCAATGTTCATCTCCAGCCTCTTTGTTATACCACTGTTCATAGTCTTTTGAATTTTTTAGGCGGTAATCTCCAGATAAATCAATTACTTTTAAACCCTCTTTCAGTAATTCTGGTACGAGCTTTGCAGAAATTCCGGAGGGTGTAGCTGTAAAAACCAGATCAGCTTCACTTGCTATTTTTTTTGTGTCAATAGCTTGGAGCGGCTGATCAATAATCGATTGAAGATGCGGATAGCCTTCTGTTAGCAAACTTCCGTCCTGGCTTGAAGAGTGGTTTGTATAAAGAGATACAGCTGGGTGTTGTTGTAAGATTCGAATTAATTCAACCCCACCGTAACCAGTCGAACCTATGATTGCTACTTTCATGAAATCCACTCCTAAAATTTTTGTTAGTATTTATTATAAACTGTATAAAAATAAATTCAAGGGCATAATTATAAATTTTTGAAATTATTTTTCACCTGTTAATAGGTGTAATAACAAATCAAACCTCTTATCGCTTACCACACCGAATGTATAGATAATGCATAAATATACCTTCGATTTGCATTGTACAAAATGATTTTTCATATAAAAAAAATACGAGGAAATCCTCGTACGAAGTGGGCAAAACATTTTATAGAAAAACTGCTCCATATACTAATGCACCAAGCACAACATAAACAGGACTAATATGTAATTTCTCAAGAAAAATCAAACCTAAAACACCAATAATAGCTGTATGCATTATCCCTGTACTTACATAAGAATCAAAAAAGAAATGATAAGTCATCACCCCTAACAATACTGCAATGGTTGGACGTACAAATTGAGTTAGCCTTTTCACTTTTTTTGATTCTTTAAATTTTAACAGTAAACCTAACAGGGCAATCATCATGATGAGCGATGGTGCTACAGATGCAAACAGCCCAATTGCAGCACCTAAAAGTCCACCTTGGTCATAACCGATATAACCAGCTAATTTCGTCGCAATCGGTCCTGGCAATCCATTTCCAAGCGCCACCATTTCACTGTACTCGCCCGTTGTGTACCAACTATAGCGGTCAACTACTTCATGTTCCAAGAGAGGTATAGTTGCTGGTCCTCCACCATACCCGAGTAAGTTTGCGATAAAATTCGCCAAAAATATCTTCCAGTAAATCATTTTCCCCTCACCTGCTCATCTTTTTTCCTCTTTGGATAACAATGCAGCTGCTACTAACGCTATGATCATTAGAGCTGGATGAATTCCAAAAAATTGCATCACGATCAAACTGATTCCCGCGATAACAATAGTTGCCAACCACCCCATCGATTGTTTCGATTTTTTAATGAAGTCCCAAGCTAAAACACCGATCATCACCCCTGCAATCGGTATAACTCCTTTGGACATCCCTTGCACCCATGGCTTATCTTTATAAGCGTTTAAAACGGTAAGTAATAAAATCATTAAAACAACCGTCGGAAGCACTGTAGCAGCTATCGCACATAATAAACCCTTAAAACCTGACAGTCGCCATCCAATATATCCTGACAGTTTCGTATTAATCGGTCCTGGGAGAGTATTTGCCAACGCCAAAATATCCGAAAATTCTTCGTCATCCATCCATTTATAGATCGTTACAACTTCTCTATGCATCAAAGGAATAGCTGACAGGCCTCCCCCATATCCAAGCATTCCTGCTCTGAAAAAGGCAATAAATATGTCCTTTTGTTTCATGAAAATCACGTTCCTTTTTAAAACATCTTGCATGTTCTATCTGATTTTCTAATCCTAACATGAATATTTTGACTTTTCCATTATCCGATTGTTCTAGTTTGTTATTACAATTTTATCTCAATTCTGATAAACAATGTGAATACTGAAATATATTTGCAATACAATTGTAAGTTTATTTTTTCCAATTCAGGCAATAAAATAGAATAACCATATGTTTTAAATATGAACAAATGGAGGCTTGAGGTTCATGAAAGGGATTATACTTGCTGGAGGTAGCGGAACCCGACTATCACCGAGCACGGATGGTATTAATAAACACCTGCTCGCAGTATATGATAAACCAATGATTTATTATCCAATATCCATTTTAATGTTAGGCGGAATTAAAGATATTATGATCATTAGTACAAAGGATGATCAAGAACGATTTAAAGCTTTACTGGGAGACGGATCTGCACTAGGTATTTCCTTAACCTATGAACATCAGATCGAGCCAAATGGTATTCCAGAAGCTTTAATAATAGGTGAAAAATTTATTGGAAAAGATGATGTAACTCTTATTCTGGGTGACAACATCTTTTATGGCCAAGGTTTTACAAACCTATTTCGCAGGGCAATTAAAAATCATGAACATGCAACAATTTTCGGGTATCGTGTTAAAGATCCAAAGAGATTTGGTGTTGTGGAGTTTGACCAAAATCAGAAAGTACTCTCTTTAGAGGAAAAACCGGAAGAACCGAAATCAGACTTTGCAGTTACCGGTTTATATATTTATGATCATCATGCAGCAAAAATAGCCAGAAAACTCACATTTTCTGCACGAGGGGAACTGGAAATTACTGATGTGAACAGGGAATACTTAAAAAAAGGACAGTTGGACGTACAACTACTTGGTCGAGGCTTTGCTTGGATGGACGCCGGTACACATGAATCGTTGTTTGAGGCCTCTGAATTTATCAAAAACATTCAAGACCGACAAGGTTTTAAACTAGCTTGTCTGGAAGAAATTGCTTTTTATTTAAGATATATCAGCAAAGAAGCATTGTACAAAAAGGGGAAGTCAATGGAAAAAAATGACTATGGCAAGTATCTTATGGAGATTGCTAATCGAAAACATAACCAGCAATACTGGGAGTCCATTGATCGTGACCCTGTGTTAGGATTGGTGGAAAATGAATAAACACAAACAAACAATCTTAATTACAGGAGGGGCTGGATTTATTGGCGCCAATTTCATCACATACTTCGTTAAAAAATACCCTAATTATCACCTGCTCAACTTAGATTTATTAACTTATGCCGGTTCACAGGATAATTTAGCTGAGGTAGAACATCTGCCAAACTATCAATTTTTCCACGGTGACATTGCAGATGAGCAGTTAGTCCATGATATTTTTTCTGATTATCCTATTACTGGAGTTATTCACTTTGCTGCCGAATCACATGTAGACAGATCCATTCAGAGTGCAAAATCCTTTGTAACAACGAATGTTCTAGGAACATTTACATTACTAAATGCCGCTAAAGATGCATGGCAAAACCAAGGGACACTCTTCGAAAATCGTTTCCATCAGATTTCAACAGATGAAGTATATGGAGCATTAGGTGAAAAAGGACAATTCACGGAAGAAACACCATATGATCCCCGCAACCCATACAGTGCATCAAAAGCTGGTGCAAATATGCTTGTTAAAAGCTTTGGATATACACATGGAATGAATATCATTATATCGAGCAGTTCGAATAATTATGGGCCAATGCAGCATCATGAGAAATTAATTCCTACGATTATATCGAATGCCTTAGCTTGTAGACCAATCCCTCTATACGGGGACGGACAAAATGTTAGAGATTGGCTGCATGTAAAAGATCACTGCAGGGCTTTAGATAACATCTATCATCATGGCAAGACACTGAACACCTACAATGTTGGTGGGGGCAACGAGAAAGCAAATATTGATGTAGCCGTTGCAATATGTGAAATTTTAGATCAGCTCAGACCAACTGTAAGAAAAAATGCTAATTTATCTAGTTTTAAAGAATTAATTACATTTACGGAAGATCGCCTCGGACATGATCGAAGATACGCCATTGATGACACAAAATTGCGACAAGAAATGGGCTGGAAACCTAAAATACATTTAGATACGGGATTGAAGGAAACCATAGAATGGTACGTGGAAAAATGGGATCGCATCACCCTTTGATTTCGGTGGTTGTCCCCGTTTATGGCTGTGAAACTTGCCTAAAGGAACTTTGCAGACGAATCAGAAAGACAATTGAAACAATTCCAGCTCAATTTGAGATTATTTTAGTTAACGACGCGAGCCCGGATAATGCCTGGGAAACGATTAAAAGGCTGAATGAATCTGATTATCGTATTAAAGGCATCAATCTTTCCCGGAATTTTGGCCAGCACCACGCCATAACAGCCGGGCTCGATCATACAAAAGGCGATTGGATTGTTGTTATGGATTGTGATCTCCAAGATCGGCCAGAAGAAATTAACAGATTATATGAAAAGACAACGGAAGGATATCAAGTTGTACTTGGTAACCGAGTCCAGCGTCAAGATAAATGGTCCAAAAGATTTTCCTCAAAAATGTTTTATAAGGTGTACGATTACTTAGCAGAGCGTTCATCTGACCATACCGTTGCCAATTTTAGCATCTGTTCCAAAAAAGTAATTGAGGCTTTTCAAACAATGCGAGAGCAAAACCGTTCTTTTCCGCTTTTTTTACAATGGATGGGCTTTAAAACAGCTTCCATTCCGATAGAACATGATAAACGAAAAGACGGCGAATCATCTTATAATATTAAAAAACTTGTTACACTTGCTACTGACGCTATTATCTCACAATCAAATAAACCATTACGGTTATCCATTCAATTTGGATTTTTAATCTCAATTGCATCTTTAATTTATGGAATATACTTATTTATGCGATATTTTTTTCTATCGGAAACAGTCCCAGGCTGGACAAGTGTCATGGTTTCCATTTATTTTATCGGTGGGCTGATCTTTTTT
>NZ_JFBD01000010.1 GCF_000709085.1 Virgibacillus alimentarius
AAAGCGTCCGCCAGTAGTGAAGGTAACGTAGTTATCAACAATGAGATTTTTGTGAATTTGTATGAGTTAATAGGCTGAAAAGAAAAGCCTAAATATACTATACGAGGAGCTTAAGATATGGAATTTAACCAGCTTAGGTATTTTACAACACTTGTCGAAGAAGGAGCATACATAAAGGCAGCCAAAAGATTGCATATAGCACAGCCTTCGTTAAGTGCCGCTGTGAAAAAACTGGAAAATGCAGTTGGGTTTTCATTACTAAACAGAACAACAAGGCATTTGCGTTTAACGAAAGAAGGGGATATTTTATATCAAGAGGCTACAAGACTCGTCCATCACTTTGACCATGTAAAACAAGAAATGATTCGTCTCAAAAAAGAAGGACCATCGGAACTGACAATAGGTATCATTGAGTCGTCCATGTTCTGGACGCCAACGATTTTAAAGCAATTTAAAGAAAAATATAAAAATGTTCGTATTCAATTAACAGAAATTTTAAGTTTACAGGATGTCGTAGCCGCCCTTAAAAATTATAACATTCACCTAGCGATTACTAATCAATACATGAATAGCAATGAAATGAATGCCTTTCCCATCTACGAAGAGCAATTAGTTGTTCTTTTGCCGCCAGATCATCCTTTGCAATATGAGGAAACACTTCAGATGGATGCATTAAAAGATGAGGAACTAATCATTTGTAAAGAAGGGTTGCAGTCTCGAACGGATATCCTTACCGCCTACTGTAAAGCTGGTATTAAACCGAATATACAGTATGAAGTAGAGCGATTTGAAACTGCTTGTAATATGGTAGAAGAAAATTTGGGAATTACCATTCTTCCGGAAAATTATGTGAAGCAATATAAAAATGCAACGTATCACATCAAAGAAATTTACGATGCCGATCTTCGGCGAACCGTATATGTAGCAGTAATGAAAGATCGATACCTGCCACCACTGGTAAAGCACTTTATTGCATTGATACGGAATTATTTTGGAGCGGTTTATTGAAGGGGACATTTTTGAGGACTGATCCTCACGTTGGATGATACAGTCCCGACCACTTTAGCACATTGACGTGGTGGGACTGTCCCCTACATATCGCTTCCTACATAGCCTCGTCTTTATCCATTCCTGGTAGTTGCTGTTTTAATCCTTTTGTTAAGAATAGTAGATATAAAACACCAAGTCCGAACCAAATGCTACCCAGAACCTTTGATGGAGTATCAAGGTTAAAAAGTAACCACATCGTTAATGCACTTCCAATTAAAGGAATCAAAAAATAAAGGATAATTCCTTTAAACGAACGCTGTTTCTTTTTGCCAAAATATAAAACAATAACGGAGATATTGACAAAAGTAAACGCGATCAATGCTCCAAAATTAATAAAAGATGCTACCAAAGTTAAACTTAAAAACAATGCTGATAATGATAGAAAGCCAATTAGTAAAATATTATTCACTGGTGCTTTTGTTTTTTTACTCAACTTCCCAAAAAACGTTCTTGGTAGCTGTCCGTCTCTCCCCATTGCATATAATACACGCGAAGCACTTGCCTGCGCAGCGGAGGCAGAGCCAAAAACAACAAATGCCGTTACAGCTAAAAAGCCTGCTTCTAATGCATTGCCACCAACTAGTGCCATTATTTCATAAGATGCAGAATCCGGATCCTTAAATTGCATATAGTTTGGCCAAACATTATGCGCTAGATAGGATACGATTGTAAAAATGATACCGCCAATGACGGTCACTAAAATAATAGCTCGCGGTATATTTTTTTTTAGGATTCTTTACTTCTTCTGAAAAGGTCGAAACAGCGTCAAACCCAAGAAAAGAAAAACAGAGTAATGCTGCTCCAGCAACTACATATTCAAACGATTCATTTGGATTGAAAAAAGGTTCTATATTTAGAAGCATTCCCGTACCTGTACCTTGAACAATGGATCGTATAGATAACATACAAAATACAGTCAGAAACAATAAGGATACACCAACGACAAGTAAATTAGCACTAGCACCCACTTTAATCCCTCGAACATTAACATACGTAACGATCACGATTAAGGCGAATATCCACACTTGCATAGGCACTTCCGGAAATGCTGCTGAAAAAAATACACCGAATAATAAAAAGTTAACCATTGGTATAAAGAGATAATCCATTAATATAGCCCATCCGATTAAAAATCCAACCTGGGGTCCAATAACTTTTTGCGTATACGTATAGGCAGAACCTGAAATTGGAAACTCTTTGGCCATTTGGCCATAGCTATAAGCAGTAAACATCATTACAACTAAAGCTAAAATATAAGAACCTGCAACCATTCCATGTGAAATTTGAGAAGCAACACCATAGGTACTAAATACTGTTGTTAGAGCCATGAATGCAAAACCATAAGCTATAACAGAAAGTAAAGAGAGTGATCTTGATAATTTAATATTTTCGTTCACTTTATCTCCCCCTTGTCCTGTGTTTAAATCTCCTGCTAAAATCTATTAAAAACCTTTTAAAAGCATTGAATTCTCTGCAACACGTAATTCATTTTCACTAAAAATTATCTCTCCATCAACCATTGTTAAAATTACTTTCATATCATCTATATTTTTCGCAGGTACCTCGAAAATATTTTTATCCAGTACGATGATGTCCGCAAGTTTCCCTCTTTCTAGCGTTCCTAGTTCATTTTCTCTGAAAACACTGTATGCTGAACCAATGGTATATGCCTTTAGAGCTTCTGCAATGGAAATTTTCTCTTGTCCATTCCAAACGTTTTCTCCAGTATAATCAAATCGATTTACAGCATAATAAATTTCCAGCATTGGATTTAGGACAGTTACCGGGAAGTCGGTGCCAAATGATACCTTTATGTCTTCCCCCTGCAATGATTTACACGGATATAAGTAAGGATGTTTTTCTTTTTTCACCCGTGTCGTATGACTTTCTTTCGGCATCAGAGCTAAGTGGGAAGGTTGAATGGAAGGGATGACTCCTAACTCTTTTAGTTTAGAGATGTCGTTTGGATCAATCACTTCAATATGCTCTAAGGCATGTCGCGAATCTCTAACCCCGTTTACCTTTTGTGCCTCCTCAAAAATATTTAATCCAAAGTTAACAGCCCCGTCTCCTATGGCATGAAACCGTATTTGAAATCCTTCCTTATCCGCCTGTAGTGCTCGCCTTTTTATCACTTCTTTTGGTAAAGCAGTGCTTCCTCTTGTTTTTGACTTATCTACGTAAGGATCTAACATATAAGCAGTATGACTAGTTACAACTCCATCAATAAATTGTTTTAATCCCACAAACTTTAGCTTTTCTGAATCAAACGTATTTTTCATTTCTTTAGCGTTTTCAATGTTGTCATCTAAAATTGGATAAAGATGAATGCGGGCAGATAGCCGTCCTGTCTCATCAAATTGTTTAAACAAACGGAATAGGTCAGGCCCATGCAATTGCTCCACGCTATTAACATATAGATCATTTACTGAAGTAATACCTAATCTCGCAGCCTCTTCCAAAAAAGACTCAAGTAGCTCCGTCTTATCTTGATTAGTCATTGTTAACGCCTTATCAGCTACCAGGCCTGTTGCAGTTTCAATCAATATTCCGGTCAATTCTCCGTGTTCATCTTTTTGAATTACTCCATTAGACGGATTATTGGTCTGATTCGTAACCCCAACCACTTCGAGTGCCTTACTATTCACCCATGAATAATGAAATTCCGCATGGAACAAGAGCACTGGCCGGTCATCAACCATCCGGTCGATTTCAAACCGATCTGGGAAGTCTTCTCCCCACCCTAGATGATCCCAGCCATAACCAATAATCCAATCATTATTTGGTCTTTGATCAGCAAATTCTTTTACTTTTTTAATCGCATCTGCTGATGAAGTGGAACCTGACAAATCAACACTGCCATGTGTTAATAATGCACCGAGCATTAAATGTAAATGAGCATCATGAAAACCAGGCATAATCGTTCGATTTCCAAAATCATATTCTTTTGTATTTGGTCCAATGAATGACTTTATTTCCTCTATAGATCCTACAGCTATTATTTTATTTTCTTTAATTGCAACTGCACCAGCCTTGGTATGCTCCTCTACTCCGGTAAATACGGATTGACTGAAAAATATTTTATCTGCTAGCACCATGTTAATTTTCCTCCTATTATTCAGTAATTAAAGCGCTTACATTTAAGATGCAATTTGCATGCCACCTGACCAAGAATCAATAAAGTTTTCTCTATAAACCGATATAACAGGCCTGCTCATTTATTTAATATTTTAATATTGCGTAATATTTCATTAACTTTTATGAAGTATTGCATATTTCTATTCAATAATGCATAAATGATATTCTTCAACCAAATAGCTTCTATACCAAAAAAAATCCTCCTCACGCCGGCTAAGGTGTGAGGAGGTTCTTTCTATTCTAATGGGCTGCCTTCTATTCTACGAATCACTTGGCAGAATTGTTTTTGCAATGTCTTGATCCAGGGATTCAAAGTCTTCTAAAGAGATCGTTTCATATAATTCTTTTCTTGTTTGCATGTCGGCTACAGCTTCTTTTTGTGTACCTTTTGTTTTGATTAGGTCAAACACGCGTTCATACGCTTTAGCTGCTACACGCATGGAGGTCACCGGGTAGATAACCATAGCGAATCCCATGCTTTCAAATTCTTCAGCGGTAATATAGGGTGTTTTCCCGAACTCAGTCATATTGGCAAGTAGCGGAACTGTTACTTTTTTGGCGAATACACTAAATTCTTCATCTGTTTGTAGTGCTTCAGGGAAAATGCCGTCTGCACCTGCTTCCATATAAGCTGCAGAGCGCTCAATCGCTGCATCCAGTCCTTCTACTGCTCTTGCATCCGTACGTGCGATTACGACGAGAGACGGTGCTACTTCTTTAATTGCTTTAATTTTTTGGGCCATTTCCTCTTTTGTGACAAGTTGTTTGCCATTTAAATGACCACATTTTTTTGGAAGTTGCTGATCTTCTATTTGTACGGCTGCTACATTTGCTTCTACCATTTCACGGGCAGTCCGTGCCACGTTTAATACTCCGCCAAAACCTGTATCAATATCAACAAGAACTGGTAAATTGGTTGCCCGTACGAGATCCCGAGCTCGCTCAGCTATTTCCGTTGAAGTTACCATGCCAAGATCAGGGATACCCTTGCTTGCTGTATAAGCTCCTCCGGATAGATAAAGTGCTTTGAATCCTGTATTTTTTGCGACAAGCGCAGCCATTGCATCATGCGCTCCAGGGATTTGCAGGATAGATTTCTCATTAATTAAGGCTTGAAATTGCTTTGCTAATTTTTCTTGCGATGATGGTTGATCCACGATCCACGCCATACTTGATGCACTCCTTTATTCATTCACAAATAAATCCATAAATTCATGAACACCCAATGTGTTGATTTTTTCTTCCGCACACGCTTCTTCGATTTTCTTTCTCTGTTTGGCTGTATACTTGGTAGCAAGATTTGCTGAAAACTTTTCCACAATTCTTGGGTATGCCTCTTTTCTTCTGAAACGGTGTCCAAGTGGATATTCACATACGATTCTATCAGTTGTCGTTCCATCCTTAAAGTAAACTTGAACAGCATTGGCAATGGAACGTTTATCAGGATCCAAATAATCTGCTGTATATTCTTTGTCTTCCGTAACAATCATTTTGTCGCGTAAGTGATCAATTCTTGGATCACTTGCTACTTCATCTTCGTAATCTTCTGCTGTAACATTTCCTTTCAGCAGGCCAATCGCTGTAATATACTGTAAGCAATGATCGCGGTCAGCCGGATTATGAAGCGGTCCTTTTTTATCAATAATGCGGATCGCTGATTCATGTGTCGTAATTTCTACTTTATCAATTTCATCGATGCGATCCTTAACCTCTGCATGCAGATCTACTGCTGCTTCTGCTGCTGTTTGCGCATGGAATTCAGCAGGATAAGCAACTTTAAATAAAACATTTTCCATCACATAAGCATCAAGCGGACGGCCTAATGTTAATGTTTGCTTGTTAAATAAAACGTCCTGAAAGCCCCATCCTGGTGCAGTTAATGCACTCGGATAACCCATTTCACCTTTTACCGCAAGCTGAGCAAGGAATACTGCTCTGCTTGTAGCGTCACCAGCTGCCCAAGATTTTCTGGATCCTGTATTTGGGAAGTGGCGATACGTGCGCAAACTGGAATTATCGATCCATGCATTCGATAGCGCATTATTAATTTCCTCGCGTCCTCCGCCAAGCATTTTTGTAACGACAGCAGTTGTAGCAATTTTTACAAATAATACGTGATCCAATCCAACTCGATTCAAACTATTTTCTAGCGCAAGCACACCTTGAATCTCATGAGCCTTAATCATCATTTCCAGTACATCGCGGACGACAAGCGGGGACTCTCCCTTTGCAACACGCGCCTGGCTAATATAATCACTCACAGCAAGGATACCACCTAAGTTATCGGATGGATGCCCCCATTCTGCTGCTAGCCATGTATCATTATAGTCAAGCCAACGAATCATGGTACCGATATTAAATGCACCTCTTACCGGATCAAGTACATGGGAAGTTCCAGGTACGCGTGTTCCATTTGGCACAACGGTTCCAGGAACAACAGGCCCAAGCAGCTTTGTGCATTCTGGATAATTCAAAGCCAGAATGCCGCATCCTAACGTATCCATTAAAACATAGCGGGCTGTTGTAAACGCCTCTTCACTGGTAATTTCTTTATTTAAAACATAGTCCGTTATTTCTTCTAGCAATGCATCTACTTTATTTTCTTCATTTACTTTTAGCATACATCTCTTCCTTTCTTATTCAACAGGGCGTATACCGCCCCACTGTTTTTATGCATAAGGTTTCCCTATATAGTTAACACGAGGTCTGAACAGTCGGTTATTCTGATGCTGTTCTGTAACGTGTGCACACAGACCTACAGTTCGAGCACTAAAGAAAATCGGTGTATACAGATCGATTGGGATTCCGAGCATCCAGTAAACAGGAGCTGCATAATAATCCAGGTTTGGATAAAGTCCTTTCTCCTGTTTCATCAATTCTTCTCCAGCTTCACATTTTTCAAGCAGTGAGTAATCTCCTGCTTTTTCACAAAGCTCCTTCAATGATTCTTTCATCACAGCAGCTCTTGGATCCATTTTCTTCATATAAACACGGTGACCAAAGCCCATGATTTTTTCTTTTTTATACAGTTTTTTCGTCAGTATCTCTTCAAAATCAGCTGCAGATTCCGCTTCCTGTAATAGATACATCACAGCTTCATTTGCACCGCCATGTAAATTACCTTTTAAGGAAGAAACTGCGCCTGTTATTGCACCATACATATCTGCGTTAGTAGAGGCAATAACTCTGGATGTAAAAGTTGAATTTGGCATTTCATGTTCACTATACAACAGAAGGGAACGATCGAAAATCTCAGCGTCCTCCTCAGATGGTACCTCTCCTGTAATCATATAGAGAAAGTTAGCGCTATACGAGAGGTCCTTGTGAGGATGTACAATCTCTTTCCCGTTGAGTGCACGGTAACTATTCACTGTAATTGCAGGCATTTTTGCCAAAAGGTCATACGCCCGTTCCGTATCTGCTTCATACGAGCGGTCGTCTATCTGATTGTCATATCCTGCTAACGCGGATAAACCAGTTCTAAGTCCATCCATCGGGTGAATTTGTTTCCTAAGAAGTGAAAAAATATCCAGAATTTCTGTAGGAATCGCATATCTTTCTTTTAGCTTTTCCTCCAGTTTCGTTTTTTCATTTTGATCAGGAAGTTTATCTTCGAGTAAAAGATGTGCTATATCTAAATAATCCTGTTCCTTTGACAGTTCAATCAGATCATACCCTTTGATCACAATTTTCTCTTTCTCTGTATCTAGTAATGAAATTGCAGTTTCTGATGCGATAACTCCTTCAAGTCCCGGTACAAAATTAGATTTCGCTTCCATTTTGCTCCTCCTTTGTCTAAAATACCATTCTTGTTATCTTTGAAATCCCTTTCAACATTCGACAACAAACTGCTCGGTATTTTTCAAAATCTAGCCAAAGACCACATTTTTCTATCATTTCTTTATTTTCCTATAACTCTATTATAAATTTGTCGCAGCGATTTTAAAAGTATATAATATTTATAACTAGCCATCAGTTTTTTCTATGGCTGAATGCATGGAGGAATGATAATGAATTTGCAGGACTGGGAAATGCTCTCTACTTTATATGCCACTAAAAACATCACACATGCAGCACAAAGCCTGTTTTTATCACAGCCAACACTAACTTCCCGTTTAAAAAAAATGGAAGATTATTATGGTGTTTCGCTTATTATCCGGAAAAGAAGAGGGATCACCTTTACCCCAGAAGGACAAAAACTGGCACAGCATGCGAAACATATGCTCAAGGAACAAAGAAATATAGAAGAAACGTTAATGAATATGAAAGACCATGTCGCTGGTACACTCCGGGTAGGTGTTTCGAATTTCTTTGCCTTAAATAAAATGCCAAAACTATTACATCTTTTTAATCAAAAACATCCTGATGTAGAATGTCAGGTTGTAACCGGATGGAGCAGTGAAATGCACCGAAAGCTTTTAAATCATGAAGTACACCTAAGTTTCATCAAAGGAAATTATCCATGGCAGGAACATAAAGAACTGCTTTATGAAGAAAATATATGTATTGCTGCACCATGGCCATTTGCGTGGGAGGATCTCCCCTCCCTGCCCCGAATCGATTATTATACAGATGCGGGAATGAGGGATACCATTGATCATTGGTGGTTTACCAATTATAAAGAAAATCCTTACATTAATATTCATGTCAATGATGTAGAAACATGTAAAGAAATGGTAATTAATAAACTTGGTTATGCTATTTTAGCCAATTTGGTTGTCCATCCATATCCGGAACTTAACGTCAAACCCGTTCACAGTCCTTCCGGCGAACCCATTACTCGCAAAACATGGATGTACTACCATACCGAATCCTTACAATTAAATATTGTGCGTGCATTCGTTGATTTTATCCGTACAATGGACGTTAAAAATTTGTAATGATAATAACAAAAGCTCCCTTGGCATGGGAGCTTTTGTTCCACTTCCTGTCAATGGTTCATCTTCGACCAGTCAAATGTACCTTCCTGAATTTTCTTGCGTTCTTCTTTTGTAATCACATCGTTTGGACGTTCTTCTTCAGGCCAGTCGTTCTCATGACCTTCCCACTCCGGTCGCTCTTTGGACAGTAAAAAGGCTGCAAGGTCAGTTGCCTCCTGATCGGTTAGCGATCCGGCATCATCTTCTGGCATATTATTTTTAATATAATTGGTCATGACTTTCATTCGGCTCAAACTGGCCCCATCGCTAAAAGATTTCGCCCCCCATAAAGCAGGTCCGGACGTCACCCCTTTTCCAGATCCATCAGTAGCATGACAAGACATACAATTCTTTTCTTCATAAAGTTCTTCCCCATTTTCTACACTTGGCTCAGGAATCTCTTCTATTATTTGTATTTCCTGCTCGGATTCTACATCCCAGCCTACCGCAATACCATCCGATATATGTGTCAAATAAGCCACAATGGAGCGCATTTCCTCCCCGTCATACTCTAGTTTTTCCCCGTTCATACTGCGAACCATGCAACTGTTAATACGCTCTTCAATGGTTTGTACCGTACCTGCACGTGGCTGGTATTTCGGATACTGTCCCGTCACACCGACAAGCGTTGAACCTTGAGATGTGCCGCCATCCGCGTGACAACTCATACAAGCCATTTCATTTCCAACTTTTTCAGGCAACATCGTATCCGTTTCATTAAAAATTTTTTCTCCATCCTTAATATACGGTGTCATCGGATCACTTGGATCTAAATCACTTACAGAAGAAGGATCAGAATTAGATGCGGATTTCGTATCTTCAACATTTTTTGTTGTCGTTTCAGAACAAGCTGCAATGACCACTATGAAGGCAAACATATAGAACCACAGGCTCTTTTTTTTCAGCATTTCCTTCCCCCATCCCCTTCTATTTAAATTGATAAGCTCCTTATTTTTCATAATCATACGCTTTCTTAGGTACAATATGATCGATTTCTGTCCAATCAAACGTTCCGTTACGTATCTTTTCTCGGCGTTCCTGTGTAATGATATCGGTAGGACGTCCTCCATCTGACCAGTCTTTATCATGGCCTCCCCAGACTGGGCGTTCACGCGATAGAATAAAGGCACCCAAATCAGCAGCCTCTTGATCTGTTAAGGAACCAGGGTTATGTTTAGGCATATATTCTTTAATAAATCCGGATATATCAGATAAACGGTTCATTCCAGCCCCATCATTAAAGGAACCATCCCCCCATAAAGGTGGTCCGGATGTCATTCCTTTGCCAGAACCGTCTGTTGCATGACAAGACATACAACTCTTTTCTACAAACAATTCACTGCCTCTTTCAATATCTGGTTCTGGAATTTCTTCCATTTTATCAAGTCCCAGCCATGCTGCTTCTCCTTGCTGTATACCTTCAGATAGGTGGGTTAAGTACGCTGAAATAGCGCGCATTTCTTCACTTTCAAATTCCAGCTCCTCCCCGTTCATACTACGGAGCATACATCCATTAATACGGTCTTCAATGGTAAAAATGGTATCTTCACGGGGGCGAAAAGCAGGATATTCCGTCGTTACCCCAATCATTGAAATCGTACTTGAAGCCCCGCCATCTGCATGACAGCTTGCACAAGACAATTCATTTCCGGTTTTTTCAGGTAGTACTGTACTTGTCTTATTAAAAATCTCTTCCCCATATTTCGCGTAAGGTGTCATCGGATCATTTGGGTCCAAATCTTCTAGAGAGGGTAGGTCTTCTGGTATCTCCTTTGTTTCTTGCTTACTCGTTTCTTGTGAACAAGCTGAAACCAATACAATCATAATGAATAGCATAAAGACATAGCCCTTTTTATTACCTTGCATTCTCCATCCACCCTTCCGTCTATTTTCTGTTCTTCTTACATGCCGCTTTCACTCACTATGATTCTATTAATAATTGTGACTAAAATATGACTGATTTTAGAATATTTAAGCATTACATTAAATAGCAGCATACAACAGGATTATCATCTAATGAATAACTTGACATTTGTTCGACAAAATTCGGGGAGTGCCAGGCACCCGCACATATACAGCCAAGTAAACATAGTATAAAAAAAGTTTAAATAAAATATCGTTTAAATGTTTACTTAATCAATAAAGTATTATATAATAATAAAAGTTGCATACGGCAAACATATATATACTAATACAAGTAAGAAAGTACAAGTCAAACTTTTTAGGAGGGTAAAAGATGAACCAAACTATAGACGTGGAAAATCTCCATGTGTCTTATTATGGAAAGTCCGTCATTCATGATGTTAACTTTTCATTTGAACCGGGAAATTTGGTCGGGATTATCGGTCCAAACGGTGCTGGCAAATCAACGATGATGAAGGCTGTGCTCGGACTGACTCCTCGAGATGCGGGGAATGTATCCTTTATTGGTCAATCAGTTGAAGCTGTTCGAAAAAAAATTGCTTACGTGCCGCAACGGTCCAACATCGATTGGGATTTCCCTATCATTGTGAAGGATACGGTATTGCTTGGCACCTATCCAAAACTCGGGTTATTCCGTCGCCCTAAAAAGGCAGATAAAGCATGGGCATTACAATGCCTGGAAAAAGTAGGGATGGAAGATTTTGCTCATAACCAGATCGGTGAGCTATCCGGTGGTCAGCAACAACGTGTTTTTTTAGCCCGGGCGCTGGCGCAACAAGCGGATTATTTCTTTCTGGATGAACCATTTGTAGGGATTGATGTATCAAGTGAAAATGTCATCATTAATATCTTGAAAGACTTAAAAGAGGAAGGCAAAACAATCTTTGTCGTCCATCATGATTTAGGAAAAGTCGAGGATTATTTTGATGAATTGATTTTAATTAATAAAAACTTAATTGGCGCCGGACCAGTAAATGAGGTATTTAAAGCAGATATACTGCAACAAGCCTATCAAACTCCATTTTCTGTAATGTCTGGTATGGGGGTAGGTGTTTAAATGGATTTCTTCCAAGATATGATAAATTATGAGTTTTTACAAAAAGCGCTTATCACCTCAACCGTCGTAGGAATTATTTGTGGTGTAATCGGTTCTTTCATAGTCTTGCGTGGTATGGCCTTGATGGGAGACGCTCTTTCACACGCTGTCTTACCAGGTGTCGCCATTTCCTACATGGTGGGAATCAATTACTTTTATGGAGCTGTGCTCACAGGTATATTAACAGCTCTTGGCATTGGTTATATTAGTGAAAACAGCCGTGTTAAAAATGATTCCTCGATTGGAATTGTTTTTTCAGCCGCTTTTGCTCTGGGTGTTATTTTGATTACCAAAGCACAAAGTGCAACAGACTTACAACAGATTTTATTTGGTAATGTGTTATCTGTTCGATCATCTGATATGTGGCTAACCATTATCATAGGGGCGATCGTGCTTCTGGCTATTTTACTATTTTATAAAGAATTACTAGTTTCCAGTTTTGACGAAACGATGGCTGCTGCTTACGGTCTGAAAACAAAAGTGATTCATTATGCTATCATGGTGCTTTTGACCCTCGTTACGGTAGCATCCTTGCAGACTGTTGGTGTTATCCTGGTTGTTTCCATGCTGATTACACCGGCAGCGACTGCCTACTTATTAACAAACCGGTTATCAACGATGATTGCCCTTGCAGCATTTTTTGGGGCAATATCGGCAGTCAGTGGTATATACATTAGTTTTATTTACAATATGCCAACCGGTCCTGTCATTGCTCTAGCGACAACAGCAATTTTTGTGGCAACATTATTACTTTCACCAAAACAAGGTGTGCTTTGGCGGGCGCTTCGAAAAATTAAGCAGCGCCAGACCATTAGTGGATAATAGAAATAGATATAAGATGAATAGGAGGAATAGAAAAAATGAGAAAGTTTATTGTTGGTATTGCCATGCTAAGTATGGCAGCATTTTTCCTTGCAGCATGCGGAAGTGACGACAAGGCATCAGGAGAAGGTGGCGATGGTAAGCTTAAAGTTGTTACATCGTTTACAATTATTGAAGACATGGCAAAGGAAGTAGGCGGAGATAACGTTGAAGTTACGAACCTTGTGCCAACTGGAACAGATCCACATGAATATGAGCCAACGCCAGATGATATTAAAGCAGCAACAGATGCAGATGTATTATTTTATAACGGTTTGAATCTAGAAGGTGGAGAAAAGGGTTGGTTCTTCAAAATGCTTGATTCTACCGGACAGGATGAAGAAAATGCTTATCTTTTAACAGAAGATGTGGAGCCTATGTATATTGGTGGGGGAGATAGCGAACATGAAGAAGAAATTAATCCACACGCATTTATTGACCCTGGTGTAGGGATCAAAATGACGGAAGCTTTACGTGATGCTTTTGTGGAGGTAGATCCTGACAACAAAGAGGAATATGAAAAGAGTGCGGAAGAATATCTTAAACAATTAAAAGAAATTGATAAGGAATACGAGGAAAGAATCAATGAAATTCCGGAAGAAAACCGTGTTTTTGTAACAAGTGAACGCGCATTCCAATACATGACATCACACTATGGTTTAAAAGAAGGCTGGATTTGGGAAATTGATACAGACGAAAATGGATCCACAGAACAAATTACAAGCCTCGTTGAATTTTTAGAAGAAAATGAAGCACCTGTTGTTTTCACAGAATCTAACGTTGACCCTCGCCCTATGGAAACAGTTTCTAATGAATCAGGGGTTCCAAACTTTGAAGATCCGATTTATTCTGATGAAATTGGCGGAGAAGGTGCTGATACGTATCTTAGCTACTTAGAATATAACATTGATGTGATCGCTGAAGGTTTAGGCGGAGACAAAGAATAAGCAACAAACAGCTGCTTCTGAAAGTGCATGCAGCTGTTTGTTATTTTTTCTATGATTCTATTCATCTCTTTTCGGCTTGATCTCTTTATCTCCTAGAATAAGATAATTCAATTCTTCCTTTGGTATGCGGTTGAATTCTTTTCTTTTTGCAAAGTAAAAAATAATTCCAAGCAATATCCACAGACCTAATGCGATTCTAGATTCGATGCCAAGAAATGCAGGCGATCCAGGTATTAGTAAGAGACAAATAAAGATCAAACTTGCGATAACGCCAATCCCGGAATATGTCTTTTTAAATGGCGAAACCTCATGTTTAGAAGGAATGAAATCTTTATCCTTTGACCATTTGAATAATTTGAAAGCTGTAAAACATGTATATAAATAGGCAATGGATACTCCGATCGACGACATATCAACAACCCACGTTAACGCCTCACGTCCGAACCAAGGAGCTAGCATCGATACAACTACTGTAAAAATAACAGCAATGTAAGGTGTCTCATGCTTCGGATGCAATCTAGAAAAAGCAGACGGTAAAATTTTAGCGCGTGACATCGCAAACAATAGACGGCTTGTCGCAAGGATAAATCCGTTTAAACCAGTGAAGACTCCCATCGTAAGTGCTGTTACCAAAATAATTAGTCCCATCGTTCCCACTACATCCTGGATTGCAAATCCTGTCCCCCAGATATGATTTTCAGCTACTAGATCTTGCCACGGTCCTGTCATAGACGTTGCAATAATCATCAAACTGTATAAAATAGCAGCAAATAGTAAAGCTAAAATAATCAAAGTAAATGCCTTTTTAGCTGGAAAATCAAACTCCTCAGCGGCCTGCGGGACGGCATCAAAGCCAACATAGGCCCACGGTGCAATAGCAACAATAGAAATAATTGCAGCAAATGCTGTTGTATTAGTAGGAAAAGAAGGATGGATATTGGATAAACCTGCTCCCGGTTGTCCTCCTACCATAAAGGTTAATGCAATAACACCCACAACCATCACGCAGGCGAAAATGAACTGGATTTGACCAGACAGCCCTGTTCCTTTTGTGTTGAAATAACCGAAGATCCCCAGTGCAGCAGATGCAATAATGATTTCCATTCCGTAAACATCCCAACCTGCAATGGTATAAAGATGGAGATTTTCAATCACAGCGGGGAAAACAAATTTAATCATGAGCGCAAATGCAGAGGCATTGAGTGCCACAATACAGATATATCCCAGGGCTAAAAACCATCCACTAATGAAGGCGTGTGTCCTGCCCAAACTAATATACGCATAGGCAAACTCCCCTCCCGAAACCGGAAAACTTTTAATGAGAAAACCATAACTTACAGCAATCAGCATCATTAATAATGCACCAATACTAAAACCAATAATCACTCCTAAGGGACCTGCATCAGCCATCCACGTTGTCGGCTGGACAAATGCTCCCCATCCAATCGCAGAACCTAAAGCAATCGCCCAGACCCAATGCGGCTTAAGTGTCTTTTTTAGCGTCTGTCGCTCTTCCATGCTTTTCCTCCTTCAAATTAAATTCTTGTCTGATGTTTATTCCGTGGAAGTGTATATATGTCAGCTTCCCCCCTGTAAAATCAATATGATAACGCTTTCAAAACCCATCTCCCCTCTATTAAACCAAACATATACGACAAATACCATATGTATTAAAGTTAAATCTATTATATTTTATAATGAATCCCATTACAAATTTGAATAAAAAAGTTTTTACGATTTGATAAAGCGTGCAAAATATGGTGTTTTGGCTTCTTTTACACTGGCAACCATTTTTCTACCTTTAAGACGTAAATAATTAGTTCAACTAAAAAAAGGAGGCAGCCCCCATGCGAATCGTTCACATGGGGGCTGCCTCCCTTCTCGTTTACTTTACTTTTACTAATACACTTTTAACCTCGGTATAGTTAGCTAGGCCGTATTCTCCGCCCATTTCTCTTCCGACACCGGACTTTTTATATCCGCCAAATGGCATTGTTTCAAGCTCCAAGCCGAAGTCGTTCACCCATACAGTACCCGCTTGCAATTTACCTGCAATATAATGGCCTGTTCGAATGTTTTCTGTCCATACACTGGCTGCTAAACCATATTCACTATCGTTTGCCCGCTCAATTACCTCTTCTACATCATCAAAAACGAATACCGACATAACTGGGCCAAAAATTTCTTCTCTTGCAATGGTCATGTCATCCTCGACATCAGCAAAGATTGTTGGCTCTACGAAGTAACCTTTGTCAAATGCTTTTTTTCCGCCAGCGACCAAACGTGCGCCTTCTTCCTTTCCTTTGTCAATATAATCAAGCACCGTTTGCTGTTGTTTCGCTGAAACAAGTGGTCCCATTTCTGTCTCAGGATTCATTCCTGGTCCTAGTTTCATTGCTTTTGCACGTTCTGCAAGTTCTTCAACAACACGGTCGTAATGCTTGCGATGAACAAATACACGCGTACATGCACTACAGTTTTGACCATGGTTATACATTGTCCCGTTAAAAGAACCTTCAATGGCTTCTTCGAGATTTGCATCTTCTAAAATAATGCTTGGGGATTTTCCTCCGAGCTCTAGTGTCACATCTTTAATATCATCCGCTGCTTTCTTCATCACACCTTTTCCAACAGCCGTTGATCCCGTAAAAGCAACTTTTGCGATATCTTTATGTGTGATAATCGACTCTCCTGCCACACTGCCTGAACCAGGAACAATATTAACAACCCCGTCCGGGAAGCCAGCTTCCTTAAATAATTTTGCTGCATAAAGTAAAGACAATGGCGTCTCACTAGCTGGTTTAATGACAACCGTACAACCTACCGCTAAAGCAGAACCAAGTTTCCAACTGGCCATTGCAAGCGGGAAGTTCCATGGAATGACCTGACCAACCACACCAACAGGCTCATGCACAATATAATTAAAATAATCAGGAGATACATTTACCGTTTTTCCTGTGATTTTTGTTGCCCATCCAGCATAGTACCGGAAATGCTGAACGGTTCCGTCCACATCATCTGCAAGTGCTACCTCGTACGGCTTGCCGTTATCCATCGCCTCAAGCTGGGCAAGCTCTTCTCTGTTTTCATCGAGCAAATCAGCAAACTTATAGATGAGGTGTGAGCGTTCAGCTGCTTCCATTTTTGTCCATTCTCCATGCTCAAATGCATCTTTTGCAGCAGCAACCGCGACATCTATATCTTCCTCTTGTGCTTCGCTCACCCTTGCAATGACTCCCTCCGTTGCCGGGTCAAGAACATCGAATGTTTTCCCACTGATAGACTGTACATATTCTCCGTTAATATAAAGACCTTTCACATCTTGCAAAAATTCCTTTACTTTTGGCTTTAAAACAATTTCTTTTGTTGCCAATGAAAAAACCTCCTTAATTTAATTTCATCCTCTGTCAATCTATGAACAGTAACCTTCTTAACCGATTAAATAGACTACGCTAAGAAGGCTCTTTTCCTATTGAACTTCTTTCATGCAGTCGTAGAAACTGAAGGTGCTATTGTTGAATGGTTTCTAAACTGCTTAAAATCCCCTGAAGTTTCGCCTCTTCTGCTTCCGTTAATGGAAGTCTCGGTTTACGTGATGGACCACCTGCAAGACCTTGCAGTTCCATTGCTCTTTTTACAATTTGAACAGGCTTTCCTTCCCCCTCAAGCAAGTTGCATAATGGAAGGATTTTATCATATAATTCCCATGCCTTTTCGATCTTATTTTCCTTTACACTGTTATATAGATCCGTTGCTAAACGTGGTGCTATATTTGCTGCGACAGAAATCCAGCCAGTTGCCCCAACTAAAAACGACTCTAAAGCTAAATCATCTGCACCGCAAAATGTTTTAAGAAATCCTTTTCCTTGTCTAGTAATATCGCGAACTTTACTAATATCACCGCTCGATTCTTTAATATGCGTGATGTTTTCAACCTCGCGGGCAACATCTAAGATCGTTTCTGTTCCAATATTAATCCCTGACGTAAATGGGTTATTGTACAGCATGATCGGAAACGTTACAGCATTAGCAACTGCTTTAAAATGTTCATATATCTCTTCATCTTTTGGATGTGCGTAATACGAATTGATGATTAGGGCAGCATCCGCACCAACAGCTTCTGCTTGTTTCGTATATTCAATGGCATCTTGTGTTGTTTCAGCAGCAGTTCCTACTACAACCGGTATTCTCCCATTTACTTGTTCAACCGCTACTTCAGCTACTTTATAGCGCTCTTCCTTTGTTAAACTGACAAATTCTCCCGTACTGCCATTCACTGCAATACCTGCTACACCTACATCGATAAAGTATTCAATATTTTTCTTCAGTCCCTCATAGTCCACTTCAAAATCCTGTGTCATCGGTGTAATTAATACTGGAAATGCTCCTTCTAATTGTTTCATTTTAAAATTCCTCCTTGGATGTATTTTTGAAATTTATATTCGACAAAATTCGAGTGGTGCCAGGCACCATCTAAAGGCACCATCTAAGGTAATGCTCTTTCTGAATCTTGTTCTTCTGTCTTTTCTTCTGGCTTTGTGTACCAGATAAATTTATTTGTAAAGCCATATAAAATGGAGATGGCTATTACTAAAAAGTTGAACCATAGAAACGGAAGGTATGCTATGGTAGAAACGCCAAGTGTAGTCGCCATAAACACACCGCCATCTGACCACGGGACCATTGGTGTAGTTACTGTTCCGCCTGCTTCGGTATTTCTGGAAAGTATCCGGCGGTCGATGTTCAGGCGATCGTAATTTTCCTCTGTGATTTTACTTGCGGTAATAACCGATACATAGGCAGCTCCACCAAAGAAATTACCGAAAAATCCTGCTAGAATGGTAGATATCGTTGTTTTCCCTGCATTGTCTGCCCAAGAAAGCAGCTTAATACAGATCACTTTCAGGATACCGGTCTGCTCCATTAATCCACCTACGCCCAGTGCAAAGAGAATCAAGGCGATGACGTCCAGCATGAAGACAATGCCGCCACGGTTTAAGAGATTATCGATAAAATCTACACCCGAATCAATCGAATTTCCGGAATATAGACCCTTGATCGCATCAAGCAAGGCAACATCTTGAAAAAGATATGCCCATATCGATCCGAGTAGTGCACCAAATAAAATAACTGGAATAGACGGTTTTTTTAATATCAGTAACGCAATAACGATGGCAGCCGGAATTAACATATACCAGTTAATATGAAAAAAATCGTTTAAGGAAGCCATTGTTGCTTCCGCTTGCTCGATTGTTCCACTGCTGTCAATAAAGAAAAATCCTGTGATTAAAAATAAGATCCCGGCAATAACAAACGCTGGTCCGCTGACAAATAGCATCGATTTAATATGTTCAATGACGTTTACTTTTGATAGCGATGCTGTCATTACCGTCGTATCGGATAATGGAGAAAGCTTATCACCGACATAACAGCCGGAAATCACTGCACCAGCCACAAGCGCAACCGGGAAACCAAAGCTGATTCCAATTCCCATCATCGCTATACCGGCAGTTCCGGCAGAACCAAACGATGTTCCAGTCGCCAGTGAAGTGATTGCACAAATGATAAATGCAGCCAGTAGAAAAATACTTGGGTGGATAATAGATAATCCGTAATAAATAATACTGGGTACAATCCCGCCGGCTATCCATGTGCCAATCAAAGCTCCAACGCAAATTAAGATTAGTACGGCTTCCAGACCATCTGTGATACCTTTTAATATTCCTTGTTGCATTTCTGCATACGAATATCCAATTCGGAGTCCAACAATCATAATGACAAACCATGTCGTCAAAAGAGCCAGTTGAATGGGAATCTCAAATTGAACTACGAATAAGAACATAATAGAAACAAAGGCAATCAATACAAATAGCACTTCTCCCAGGGTCGGTAATCTTTTATCCGTACTCATTTTGCACGCTCCTTTTTACTCGTTTTTTTGTTATGAAAGCGGCAATATTTTTCATAAACGTCTATGAAAAACACTCCCTGCCATTATTTCAATAAAAATCCTTCTTGAAGCGGGTCTGTGTGATCATAGATGAATTGATGCATTCCTGTAACAAATCCTTCCGTTTCCATCGACATGAGATGCTTTGAACGAGGTACGAATTGAGCAGTTAGCTCACTGTCAAAAATACTGTAATTCGTAAGTTGCTCAAGCACATGATCTATGCTTAAAAATGCACCGAAAATGGCAAGTGTGCTATCCGCCCCTGGTGAACGCAGGATCGTTCCATCTTTTTCAAAAGTAACCGAACGAACCGTATTCGCTGATAATCCGCTAGCATCTACCATGACAATTCCTTCAAATGGAATGGCCTCCCCTTTTAATTTTTCAGACACTTCTTTTCCCCATTTTTGGATATCGGAAAGATAATCTAGACTGATTTTCTCTACGATTTCAGGAAGTGAAAAGATCGCATAATTTCGTGATGCATCGACTTGCATAAGTGTGAATTCCGGTGTTTTCTCAATTACTTGGCATGCTTCTGCCTCAAAAGAAACAGATGTTACTTCCTGATTCTCCTGTTTCACTTTCACGCGATAAATCCCATGAACGGTTTCGATGGTATATGCTTCATTTTCTTTTTTTGCTATATTTCCTGTTTCAAGCAGCGCCGTGACGGATGCTACCAGTGCCCCGTAATTGAAAGTTCCGCTACTAGTGTGATTGAAAAATAGGAGCCCATAATCTGCAACTTTCGACGGGAGAATGATACAGCCATTCATTCCACGATGCCCTCTAGGTTCGTTCAATAAAAAATCCCGTTCCCTTTGAAAATGGTCATGTAAAATGGCATCATTAAGCTTAATATCTGATTCCTTTAAATCAATCGGCGAATGGATCACAATTCGAAATGCTTCCCCAGCTACATGTGTATCAATGGTCGTAAACATTTTTTCGATATTCATTTATACACCCTCCTCTTTTCGTTTGTTGTCCATTGGAGGAATGAGTAAAAATCCTTCTTTCAAGGGGTCACGTTCGTTGTAGAAAAACCGGTGCATCCCCATGAGCCACGCAGATCCAGTCACTTCTGAAAGAACGGCTGGGTAATCGTTTACATTTGTTGTCTCAAGGATGCGTGCTTTAAATAGTGATCCGACAATACTTTCATGGACAAATGTTTCATTTATGCCAATTTCATGCTGATGGAACATCGTAGCGATTTTTGCCGACGTCCCTGTACCACATGGTGAACGATCAATGCCTCCCGGAGGAACAACAACTGTATTTTTCACATCTGCATCGGGGTGTACAGGATCGGTGTAAAATTCAATATGTGTCAATCCATTGATAAATGGATGTTCCGGATGGATAACATCTTCCCTTTCATTGATCGCGTTTCGAATGGTAATTGCTTGATCAATAATGGTTGAAGCATTTTCTTTTACCAAGTCCAGTCCAAGTTTGCGTGCATCGATAATTCCATAAAAGTTTCCACCATAAGCAATATCACATGCTACTTCGCCAATTCCTTCTACATCGATCACAATCGATTTCAATAGGAATGCAGGTACATTCGCAAAACTCACTTCTTCTGCTTTTCCGTTTGTTACTTTCACCTTCGTTTTCACGAGCCCTGCAGGAGTATCCAAATTGATCTGTGTATATGGTTCCATCACTTCGATCAGGCCTGCCTCGATCAGTGCGGTGCAAAATCCAATCGTGTCATGGCCGCACATCGGAAGGTAGCCGCCTGTCTCGATATAAATCACACCTACATCTGCGTCCGGATGACATGGGTCGGTAAGCAGTGCACCCGACATCACATCATGCCCTCTTGGTTCATTCATTAAAAATTTTCGGATCCAATCATAATGCTCCTGCATATACAGCATTTTCTCAGACATCGTTTTCCCTTTCAGTGGAGGCAGTCCACTGATCACTGTTCGCGTTGGATTTCCTCCTGTATGTGTATCAATGGTTGAAAATAGTCGTTGAAAATTCATGCTAGTTGAACACCCTTTCTTTAAAGCGATCATAGCGAAGTGGTTCTGTCGGGATACATGTCTCCTTTTCCTGGAGCATTTCCTGTATCACTTTTCCTGTTACAGCCGCAAGACTAATGCCGTCCCCTTCATGTCCAGCAGCAACATAAAATCCAGGAACCTCATCAACATGGGAAATGATCGGCAGATGGTCTTCTGTCCAAGGCCTCAGCCCTGCATAAGTTCGAATGACTGTCATATCCGCAATCTTCGGATAAAATCGAACCGCTCGTTTGGCAATGTATTTCGTTACATCATGATTTACTTTCGTATCAAATCCTGCAAATTCCCTACTACTTCCAATTAAGAAGTTTTGACTTTCGGTTGGCTCAAACACAAGCGCAACACCGTATTTTTCTGTTTCAGCATCCACTTGCCTCTCTCCACCAAATTTGGAAATCAGATAACCAAATTCCATTACTTTTCTTAAGCCGACTGGGTGCTGTCTAGAAGCAACAATCAGCTGTCCTTTTCTGGGCTGGATTGGAATCGAAACATCTACCATTTTTCCAATCACCGGCGCCCATACACCACAAGCATTGATCACTTTATTTGCTGTAAAAGTTTCTTTACTTGTTTCAATCACAAATTGATTTTCAGGATGCTTATAAAGATTTTTCACTTCTGTTTTCGTATGAATTTTCGCACCCTGCTTTTTCGCATTGTGAAACAGAGAATACGTCAACATATAAGGATTGACTGTTGCATCGGTTTGACACTCTAGTCCTCCGTATAAATCATCCGCAAAATAGTTTGATTCGTTCCGTAAATCCTGACGATCCAGCATGTTAAAATCCAGCCCTGCTTCCTGCTGCTGGTTCACCCACTTTTGTGCTGCATCCATTTCCGCATCATTTTCACAGACAAGAATGCTTCCTGGGTTCCGGTATTCAAATGGAATTTCTAATTCCTTGCTAAGTTCATGTACCAGCTGCTGGCTTTTTAGTGACATTTGACTATCAAAGCCAGGATCTTTATCGATCGCTAAAATATTTCCATCGCATCTTGAGGATGTGCCACTAGCGAGCTCATTTTTTTCAAGAACAGTGATATCAAGGCCTGCTTTTGAACTGTAGTAAGCAATGGCTGCTCCGATAATTCCTCCTCCGATGACGACTACATCGCGATGGAGTGCATTTTTCATAAAAAATCCTCCTTTCCCTTTTTATAAATGCAACTTCCATGCCAAAACATAAATTGCGAGAATAATCCAAAGTATCTTGCATTTCTTGTCGTTTTATGTAAAAATAATTTGAAAGTGTAAAAATATTTTTACACAAAACTCTTATGGAGGTTTATATGGGATGGAATTTTTACAAACGAACTTAAAGAAGTTTATATGTAAGGATTTTCGATTACTCTCTGAAAAAAATGAAGCACATTTAAAAGAAAAAGTAAAAGCAGCCTCCCCTAAAAGTGTTTTTATCCAGCAGAATGAGCACATATACCGTGTAAACGAACAAGATGATGTAAACCACCTTGTATTTTCAGCGTGTCGGGAGATATCCATCCATACAGATTTAGCGACAATCATTGATTATTTTGCAGATTTTGACACGCTTTTAGTTCATGATCAAGGAAGATACATTGGCTATCTGCATGACACTACTTTTTTTAAACAACTGGCAAAAGCTCATTTGGAAGTTCAAGCCTACTTCCAAACTGTCCTGGACACGATTGATACATCCTGTACCGTTATTGACGCTAATGAAAACGTTTTAATCTGGACAGAAGGTGCTGAAAAGATCTTTTCTGTAAAACAACCGGACATCCTCGGGCAACCGATAAGGGATTTTTTCCAGACGAACAGACTGGCATTACTGCAAACACTGAAAGATGGTACCTCCTTAAAGCATAGCCAGCATCAAGCGCGTGAGGATCTTGTTGTTTTAATTAATTCAAAACCGGTCTATCTGCACGATAAAATTATCGGAGCAGTCGTTTCCGAAACAGATATTACTAGTCAAATCAAGCTGAATAATGAATTACACCAAGCAACTGAAAAAGTATTTCACTTGGAGAAAGAAGTCAGTAAACTAAAACTCGCGGATGATCCATTTAAACGGATACGAGGAAATAGTTCCGCTCTAAAACAGACGCTGGACATGACAAAAAAAGCAGCCACAACGGAGACCAATATTTTAATTTACGGGGAAAGTGGGGTCGGCAAGGAACTTTTCGCAAAAGCAGTTCACAACATTCGTGAAGGTGAAAATGCACCATTTGTTGCTATTAATTGCGGAGCGATTCCTTTCGAATTATTTGAAAGTGAAATCTTTGGTTATGAAAAAGGTGCCTTCTCTGGAGCCCATCAAAAAGGTAAAAAAGGAAAGGTAGAACTTGCAAAGGGCGGCACATTATTTCTGGATGAAATCGGTGAAATGCCTCTGGAGATGCAAGTGAAAATCCTTCGCTTATTGCAAGAAAGGAAGTTTTATCCTGTTGGCGGAACAAAAGAAATAGAGGTCGATTTTCGCGTTGTAGCCGCGACAAATCGTGATTTAAAGGAACTTATCAGAGAAGGTAAGTTCAGAGAAGACTTATATTACCGCTTAAATGTTGTTAGCTTGGAAATCCCTCCACTCCGGAAAAGACCAGAGGATATTATTGAGTTAACCCATTACTTCCTATATGAAATATCCATTAAATATAACCGGCCCATCCACGGAATTTCTCAGGAAGTGATGCAGGCACTCCTTTCCTATGATTGGCCCGGAAACATTAGGGAACTAAAAAATGTTGTCGAGCGCTTAGTTGTATTTTCGGAAGAAGGAGAAATCAAAAAAGAAGTGCTTCCATTTGAGGTTGACCACATGGCCCAAGCAAGTAATGGAAATGGAGTAAATGCTTCTATTTTTTCAGAAAAAGAAACTCGTTCATTAGCAGAGCGTCTACAAGAATTGGAACGAGAAATTATTTTAAAGGAATTGAAAAAAACAAATGGAGAAAAATTATCATGTGCAAAAAATCTTCAAATCACAAGGGCGACACTTTATAATCGAATGAAAAAATTAGGAATAAAACCTTAATGCTCATTTTTTGGCGTGATTCTTGCATGTATTTCTAACAAGACACAAAAATGAGGTGATTCATTTGCAGAAAAACAACATGATAATTTGCAGGTGTGAAGAAGTAACGTATGCTGACTTAAAAAAAACAAAAGAAAAATATAATTGTACAGCTAGAGAGCTGAAGCTGAGAACAAGAGCAGGAATGGGATATTGCGGCGGGAGAACCTGCCGGAGCGCAGTTGACAAAATTGCCAGCAGTTTAGAGAAACAAAAAGAAAAGGACATCATTCCTTTAAAATATCAGCCGCCCGTACGTCCTGTTAGCTTTGCGGATTTAGGAGGGGAGCATAAATGACAGACCGAAGAATTCTGGATCATCCGATACTTGGCGAACAAAAAAGTCAAAAAGAGATTTCTTTTACCTTTAACCAAAAAGAATATAAGGGATTACAAGGCGAACCAATTGCAGCAGCTTTGTTAGCGAACGGTGTCCGCACGCTCCGTTATCACGAGGAAAGCGGGACACCACGGGGAATTTACTGTAATATTGGACATTGCTTTGAATGCAGAGTAATCATCAATGGAAAACAAGGCCAACGAGCTTGCCTGACCCCACTTGAAGAAGGCATGGTAATTGAGAGTCCAGCGCCGCTCCCTACTCCAGTTCGAGATTGGAGGTATGAAAATGCATAACGGAATCATTATCGGTGCCGGACCTGCTGGCTTAACAGCAGCAGTCACTTGTGCTGAAAATGGACTTGATGTCATTGTTCTTGACGAATACATGAGAGCCGGCGGCCGGCTACTGGGACAGCTTTATGAACAGCCGGATGGCAAATGGTGGAACGGAATCAAAGAATCGGAGCGACTCTTTCAGCAAGCTGTTGATCTGGGGGTGCAGTTCCGTTTTGGTACCGCTGTCTCCAATATTGAGTATTTGGATGACATGTGGGTCATTTATACGGAGAAAGAGGTGCTGCAAACTTCTAACCTTTTACTTGCAACAGGTGCGGCAGAGTCCCCTGTTCCTGTACCAGGATGGACACTTCCTGGCGTCATGTCAGTTGGAGCTGCACAGGTCATGACAAATGTTCATCGTGTGAAGCCTGGCGAACGCGGTGTTATTATTGGAATCAATGTACTTTCAGCTGCAATTGCCATGGAACTTCAGCTTGCTGGTGTGGAAGTAGCAAGCCTTACATTGCCAAGAATGTCGGAAGTTACTGACGTGGAAGCACATCCAAAAGAAGTGATGGATTCGCTCCTTCACGTTTCCCATATGGCCCCTTCTCCGTTTGTTAAATTAGGAAGTAAATTCATGAAAGGTGACTTCATGAAAAAAATGGGCGCTGCCTTCTATCCAAAGAATGGTGTGAAAATGTGGGATATTCCTATCCAACTTCGAAAAGCTGTGATCGAAATTTACGGTGAAAATCAAGTAGAAGGGGTAACCCTAGCAACGATTAATTCAAAAGGGGATGTTGTCCCCGGCACTGAAGAAAACATTGCTGCTGATTTCGTCTGCATCGCCGGCGGATTATATCCACTGGCAGAACTCGCAGCGATTGCCGGCTGCCCCTTTTATTTAGTGGAAGAGCTTGGTGGATATGTTCCTTTGCATAGTGAAGAAATGGAAACAACGTTAGATGGACTATATGTAGCAGGAAATATAACAGGTATCGAAGGAGCGAAAGTAGCCGCAGCACAAGGACATGTAGCGGGACTTTCCATTGCTAGAAATAACGGTATTCGTAGCTTAGACTATAAGATCATGGATGCCATCCAACATGTGAAAACAACCAGAGATCATGCCTACATTCAATTCCATCCGCAAATTCAAAAAGGAAGATCCAAAATACAAGACCAGTGGAATACCTATCAACGAAACGTTCAGGAAGTTTGAAACTGGCCGCGGGTGCCTTCTGGCGGGTGCCTGGCACCACCCGAATTTTGTCGAATGATTTTAGACGAGGGGCAGGCCTGATGCCAAACTTTGCATCAGGTCTGCCTCTCTTTTCACGTTCATTCGTATAGCATTAAAATCACAAAAATCAGAATTATGTTATACTAAATAGGAAGACATGATATCGGCTCTTCCTCAAACGATCTATTCTTCAATCTAACATTGATTTTGTCCCTATATCTTCAAAAGAGGAATCATAAATCACATTAAACCCTTGCTTAAGCCGATAAGCAAGGGTGAATGATATGATGGGAGGATTCGATTAAATGTATGAACTGCAATTATTTTCATCCTAGCTTTTTATGAAAGCTAGAAAATCTAGATGGATTTTGTTTTGAAAATTAATTGGAGGGATTTATTTGATTAGAACAGTAGGATTTCCATTAAATTGTAAAGAAAATGAACATAGACAGGCAATGATCCTTCAAGATATTGCGAAAATGGATCATAAGGACAAGTTATTTTTTGAAAGAGGATACGGGGAATCGTTTGCCGTGTCCGACAAGATGTTGCGAAATGTAGGTGTCCATGTCGTTAGTCGAGAAGAAGTATTAAAGCAAGATATTATTTGTGATCCAAAAGCCGGGGATGCTGATTATATTGAAAAGCTTTCCGACGGACAAATTGTATTTGGATGGATTCACGCCGTACAAAATAAGAAACTTACCGATACATTTTTGTCAAAACGGCTGACTGCTATTGCTTGGGAAGATATGCATGAAGAAGGAAGACATATATTCTGGAGAAATAATGAAATTGCGGGTGAAGCGGCGATCATGCAGGCGTTTACCTGTCATGGAAAAATGCCGTATGATACAAAAGTTGCGCTCTTAGGAAGAGGAAATGTGGCACGTGGTGCGTATAAAATATTAATCAGTCTTGGTGCAGATGTAACTGTGTACGATCGAAGAACGGAAGATTTATTCCGAGAAGAAGCAGGTAAGTATGATGTGCTTGTAAACGCGATTACTTGGGATGTCAGCCGTACAGACCACATTATTTATAAGGAAAATGTAAAAAAGATGAAACAAGATTCCATGATTATTGATATAAGCTGTGATGAAGGATTAGGGATCGAAACGAGCATTCCAACAACAATAGAAAACCCGACATACATAGTGGACGGTGTTCTTCATTATGTCGTCGATCATACGCCAAGCATCTTTTACAAAACAGCTTCCAAATCCATTAGTAAAGAAGTTAAAAAGTATTTGCCCCTTATCATGAAAGGGAAGGAGAAACAAAATGATCTATTACGCCCTGCAATTATCTTAGATAACGGACGTATATACGATCACAAAATCCTAGATAACCAAGAGCGAGAAAATGTGATGAAAATTTAAATTTATGGGCCAGATTACATGTGAAGTTTTAACATGTAGTCTGGCCCTTTTCTAGTGAAGTGCCTGGCACCACCCGAATTTTGTCGAATAATTTTAGTGTGGATCAGACATTATGTAAGCGATTTCCATAAAGTCTGATCCTCTTATTTATGATAAAATAAAACATAAATCAGATGCAGTACCTTGTTGTTGCAATGTTTACTTCATGGAGCTAGAAAGGGTGATAACATGTATGAAAATTTAGAAGAGCTAAGGCAAGAAATCGTTTTTTCCTATTTTGAACAAATAACAAAAATACCGAGATGCACTGGCAATGAAAAGGGAATCAGTGATTATCTAGTCGATTTTGCAAATGTACGAGACCTGGAAGTCATTCAAGATGATGCATTAAACGTCATCATCAAAAAGCAAGCAACCCCCGGTTACGAACATGTTCCAACAGTGATCCTTCAAGGGCATATGGATATGGTTTGTGAAAAGAACAATGATACGGAACATGATTTTAATAAAGATCCGCTGCAATTAAGAGTCGATGGAGATATGCTTTATGCAACAAACACAACATTAGGAGCTGATAATGGGATCGCTGTCGCGTACGCGCTTGCATTACTGGGTGCACAAACCACCCCACATCCGGCGCTGGAAGTTGTCATCACAACCGAAGAAGAGACAAGCATGGGCGGTGCCTTTGCAGTTGATCCCGATCATTTTGAAGGAAAGGTTTTAATTAATTTGGATTCTGAAGAAGATCATAAATTATTAGTCAGCAGTGCGGGAGGAGTAAAAGCAATTCAACGCGCTCCGATCACCTGGGAAGAGACCGAGGACGACTTGACAGGTTTCCGCATTACAGTTAGTGGACTAAAAGGTGGCCATTCAGGGATGTCGATTCACGAAGAACGCGGCAATGCCGCTAAAATAATGGGGCGTTTTTTACATCAATTAACGGATGTTCCTTACTTGATGCAAGAGATAAACGGAGGTTCTGCACCAAACGCTATTCCCCGTGAGATGAATGCGGTCATTTTAATTCATCAGAATAACATTCAACATTTAAAAGATAAAATAGAAGCATGGAACAGACTATTAAAAAATGAACTGCATGCTTCCGATCCAACTATTTTAATTAGCTTGGAAAGAATGATACCGGATACTTCCAACGTTTTTTCACAAGATACGAAACATAAAACGATTACTTCCTTAATGCTTATTCCTAATGGCGTTCAAAGCATGAGTATGGAAATAAAAGGATTGGTAGAAAGCTCGACGAATCTGGGAATTGTATCCACATCTGATAAGGAGATCGTGTTTGAAAGTGATATAAGGAGCTCCATAAAAAGTTTGAAAGAAGATATTGTTGCCAGATCGAAACTTGCCGCAGAATTGGCGGGATGCCATTTTATGACTGACTTGGATTACCCGGAATGGCCATATAATCCCAACTCCAAGATCAGAAAGGTGTTTGAAAAAGTCCACAAAGAAAAATATAACACAGATGCTGAAATCATTGCTGTTCATGCAGGAATTGAATGCGGTATTTTCATCGATAAAATTCCAGGACTTGACGCCATTTCCATCGGCCCTGATATTTATGATGCCCATACGCCAAATGAACACATAAGTATATCCTCCGCTCTGAATACTTGGAATTACTTGCTCGCTGTGTTAGAAGCAATGAAAGAGGCAGACCTCTAAAGGGTGCCTGTCACTTCCCGTATTTTGTCGAATAACATTAAAAAGGGAGAGACCCATATGAAATGTTCACATGGGTCTATCTCCCATTTTTACGCACTCTTCCATTGTTTCTCCTTATCAATTTTCCTTGTCAACAGCGCCTCGCACACGACGGCGATGATGGCTCCAAATACGAGGCCGTTACTTAATATAGATGCTAGCGTTGGTGACATGTTGGTGAATGCCTCGGACGGGATAAACATTACCCCAATGCCTCCAAATAGGGAGACACTGACAATTCGGTATAAGATTTGTTTGTTTTCCACCGAATCGAATTCCTGAAATGCCAAGCTGATAATACTTGAGAAAACGGGCAGAATCGCTGCATATCCGACAGCTTCTGGTATCGAAGCAACAAAAGCTGTAATCGATGGCACGAAGCTTATTGCGACAATTGCAAGCGATCCGAGCAGGAACGGCAGTTTACTTGTTATTTTGGTTGTCATAATAAAACCCGCTGACCCTGAAATCGGGACGGCTCCAATTGCAGAAAAGCATCCTCCAAGCAATTGGTTCACACCTGAAATAATCCCTGTTTCTTTCAGACGATTTTTTTCATAATGTACCTTTTCACGTTCCATAACATGTTGAACAACCTTTACAGAAGCCAGCATATTGGCGAGTAATAAAAAGGTAATAAAGACAACCATAATGACCATATTTGGTTCAATCGATGGTGTACCAAAAGCAAATATCTCCGGAAGTTTAAACGTTTCCGTAACGTTAATAATTGGTTTTGTTAAATCAAAGAGAGAGAACATAATCCAACCGAAGACGATCGTAAATAATACGGAATAATGCCCAAATCGTGAAAGCCTCATAAACATATAGGAAAGCACAACAATTCCAAGAGACAGTGCTAATACTGTCGGCTGAATAACATTAGAATCCCCGTTTAGTCCGGACATCCCTTGTAGAAATGATCCGCTTAATTGAGCGACCATGAGGATTAAATACACTCCAACCACGGTTGGGCTGATGTAGCTTGCTATTTTTTCAACCCATCCGAATAAACTAAATACAATAAAAATAATTCCACTTAAGATAAACGCGAACTGCAGTGCTCGAAGTGTTTCCAAATGGGAACCAAATAAAACAGGGCCAAGGCCTGCATACAATGAAAAAACACCCCACCAAAGACCAGCTGGTCCTTCTTGGATGGGGAGTTTATGTCCAAATAATGTTTGTAAAATACCAGCCATACCAAGTACGAATAATGTTCGTTGCACAAATTCCACGGTTAAACCTGGACTCAATCCGTAGCTTGAAGCAACGGCAACAGGGACTACAATACTTCCCATCAAAATAAATAACGCCCATTGCAGGGACGACAAAAATTTTTTCAATATGATTCACTCCTATACGGCAAATCTTACTTAAGATGATTTTTAAACGCTCTTGCTATATTATACGGGATAGAGCTATAATGAATCAAATTAATATATTTCATGATTAAGATGAGGTGTTACTCATGACTATTACACAATTTGAAATTTTTGTCCAAGTGGTTGAATCAGAGAGCTTTACAAAGGCAGCTCACTATTTAAATATGACACAATCAGCGGTTAGTCACGCGATAGCAGGTCTTGAAAAAGAACTCGGCTGTCAGCTCTTTATTCGTAATCGGCGCAAAGGATTATATTTAACAGCAATCGGTGAACGCATTCTCATCCATGCGAGGGAAATTCTCAGACGGGTCAGTAGTATTTCCGAAGAAGTCGATGCAATCACTGGAATAGAAAGTGGCACCATCCGTCTTGGAAGTTTTCCAAGTGCGTCTGCACATCTATTACCTAAAATGCTCGCTTTTTATCAGTCTCATTACCCAAAAGTTAAGCTGAGTCTCTTTGAGGGAACCTATCATGAGGTGAATGAATGGCTGTTATCCGGAATTATTGATGTTGGCTTCTCCTCCCTTCCCCACGAAAATTTAGAATTAACCCCGCTAGTAGAAGATAAAATGGTTGTTGTCCTTCCAGTAGGCCATCCTTTAGAAATAAAAGATGTTGTGTCGTTAGAGGAGGCTACAGGGGAATCATTGATTTTGACAAAAGCAGGATCGGAGGAAATTGTAAAGCGCATGTTTGATAAAGAAGAATTAAAGCCAAATATTGCATTTGAGGTACAAGGCGCTTCCACCATACTGAACATGGTCAAAGAAGGACTCGGCATCACCATCGGGCCTGAATTGGCATTACCGATGAATGAACCCGGCATCACCATACGCGACATTCAACCTATGTCATGGCGGACATTAGGACTTTCCTGCCCTTCTGTAGAAGAAGCATCCCCTGCAGTACGAGCATTCATTGAACTTGCACAGAAATTGTTTAAGTAGAATGGAAGTGGCGCCCCTGGGAGGGTGCCTGGCACTCCCCGCATTTTGTCGAATATTTTTTTATCACACGGAGAATATAAGGGGGAAAAGGAGGGTTTTTCATGCCACATACACAACATCTTCAAGAATGCATTAATGAATGTGAAAGCGCGCTGTCGCATCTTGATCATGCAATGGATATGATGGAAAATGAACAATCGAAGCAAAAGTTAGAGCATGCTAGTCAGGATTTAAACGAATGTATTCGGGCGTGCGAAAATGAATTGTAAGAGATGGTTTTCATCCATATAAGTTGAATGCACGGTACACCTAAAAAAGCAGAGACAACTAATAAAAACAGCAGACTGCCTTCAATTTATAAAGGCGGTCTGCTTACTTGATTTACCATATTATTTAGATATCAGATTGTTAATTAAAACTGCCACTGTTTTTACTCATTTATTCTTCTTGAATGTACTTTCTCTTTGTTGTGCTTTCCAATTGTTCCTTTTCAAGCTCCTTACATACGTGTGGTGCAGTCCAAAAGGTTGTTAACATCAATAAGGAAACAGGAACAGCTGTGACAACAATAAAGGATTGCAACGAATTAACGCTATCTTCACCGATCGTTAATAGAACAGTTGCTACAACCCCCATTAGAAATGCCCAGAATACACGTAATAATTTTGACGGGTCACCATTTCCCGTAATCGCCATCGAAATCGTCAGGGACATAGAGTCCGTTGTTGTTAGCACAAAAATAACGGTTGCCAACAAGAACAGAAAGCCTAAGATTGTACCAAATGGAAGCTGATCAGCTATAGCAATCATCGCTGCTGGTGGGCCGTCACTACTCAACGCTTCAGATATGGAACCAGGATTTTTTATTTCCTGAAAAATTCCTGTTCCACCAACTACCGTGAACCAAAAAGCTGTCACAATAGGTGCAATGACTGCAACAGCAGTAACAATTTCCCGAATTGTACGGCCTCGGGAGATACGGCTGACAAACATTGCCATCATCGGTCCATACCCAATGAACCAGGCAAAAAAGAAGACCGTCCATCCCCCAAGCCATGCCCCATCACTACGGAAGGTATTCATGCTAAAGAAGTTTTGTACGTATAATCCAAATGATTCTAGATACGAATCAAAAATAAATAACCCCGGACCTAGCAATAGAACGACCACCATAAGGAACAGAGCCAAAATAACATTGTAACTACTCAAAATCTGAATACCCTTATGGATTCCTGTAACTGCGGAAACACCAGCAACGAATACAATGACAATAATGATTAAGGACTGGATATACACATTATCAGGAATCCCAAACAAAGCACTCAGTCCATAACCAGCCTGTAAACCAAGGAATCCAATTGGCCCAATGGTGCCCGCAGCTACCGATACAACGGAAAAAGCATCTACAACAGTACCAAGGACACTTTTCTTCATAATTTTTTCTCCAAAAATGGGATAAAGTAATGCTCTTGGCTTTAATGGCGCCCCGCGGTGGTAATGGGCATACATGAGTACAAACGTACCCAACGTACCAAGAATTGCCCACGAGAGAAAGCCCCAATCAACAAAGCTAGCTGCAAGTGCGGGCGTAACTGCTTCTGTACTGCCTGGCTCGATACCGGAAAAATGCGGTGGGACCGTTAAAAAGTGACTCAACGGCTCAGCAGCAGCCCAGAACACACCACCTGCCGCAAGTAACGTACACATAATGATGGAAATCCATTTAAAAGTACTAATTTCCGGTTTATCCAGCTTTCCTAAGCGAATCTTCCCAAATTTTGAAAACCCAAGAAACAAAGCAATTAGGAATGTCCCTAACATAAGAATTTGATAAACCGAACCAAAATACTTCACAGATAAATCAAATAGATAATTTACAATATTTGTGACCAATTCCTGATTGGTCCATGCGAAAATCACAAAAGCAATCAACGCTCCACCACTTAGAAACAGCACTGATTTGTCAATCGATTCGCCTTTCTTACTTAAATTCTTCAAAAATTAGTTCCTCCTAGTTTTTTTAACTTGTATCTATAAAACAACACAAAAATTCTCACTTTCCCCCAAGCAATTATTTAGAACGCGAGAATGAAAAGACATTTTCAAATGAGTATACAGCGTATTACTATATAGCTTTTTTTAAGCCATGTCAATTCTAAAAAGTTAAAAATTAACGAGAGAGTGAGACTGTAACTCTTGCAGTTTTTTGATGCATTAATAAAACCATAATTGATATTAATAAAAACTCTCTTCTAATATTATAAGAATTCTTTACCCATATTTGAAATTCAGTTACACTCATTCTAATCCATCTTTCGTTTTTAAATTAATGAAGATTTTTAAACGATTTATTTCAGGAGGAGATAAAACATGAAATCGTTAGCAGTATTTTGTGGATCAAGTAATGGAGCTTCGGATGCTTATATCGAAAGCGCAACAATGCTTGGGAAAGAACTGGCAAAAAGAAATATAGCACTTGTGTATGGCGGTGCAAGCGTTGGGTTGATGGGTGCAGTTGCAGATTCGGTTATGGAAGCAGGTGGTAAAGTGATTGGTGTCATGCCTGACTTTCTTGAAAAAAAGGAGATATCTCATGAAGGCTTAACGGATCTCATCATTGTGGATTCCATGCATGAACGAAAAGCAAAAATGGCAGATCTAGCTGATGGATTTATCGCTTTGCCAGGCGGTGCGGGTACATTAGAAGAGTTTTTTGAGATTTTTACATGGGCCCAATTAGGCCTTCATCAAAAACCTTGTGGGATTTTAAATATCAATCATTACTATGATCCGCTTGTTCATTTGCTGAACCATATGACGGATCAGCAATTCATGCAAGAAAAATTCCGTTCGATGGCGCTTGTAGATACCGTACCAAATAGACTGCTTGATCAATTCCTTACATATGAAGCCCCTTCAGCAAAGTCATATCTAACGGATAAAAAGCAAAGCTGATTGGGACAAGAAAGAGCAATATATCAGGATGCAAGCGCACCTTGATATGTTGTTTTTTTGTATTTCTAGATTATACGCGGTCACATAAAGAAGTAGAGAAGAAAGACAAAATAGTTGCGGTCATGACGCTTTAACTTTATATCGTTACAGTGCGCAACCAATGATTTTATACTAGAATATAATCAAAAGGGAGATTCTATTATAAAGGCAAGGAAAATTTGAAAGGATGGGATCGCTTTGGTAAACCAAATCATTTTAAATAATTATAGTATTTCGGTAAAAGATTACGAGGAAAAAAAGGCGAAGGATGGCGATGTTATCTCCGTTACATTTGACGTGGCTAGCGAAGCCTACCATGACGTGACCACACTTCTGTATGAAGGAACTTTTGATGTCAAAGTACCTGAAAGGGATCTCAAATTTAAAGGCACGATCCAGGAGTATTCAACCTCAATCACAAACCTTTATGAAAAAGGCAATGTAGGTGAATTTCAGCTGTGTTTGAAGGGGGTCTGAGCCCGCCCCCCTGCTGTATTTCAAAGTCCATCTCCATTATAATGTTACCCTCATTCAGATGTATGCGCAACTGCCTCATGACAGGAAATGCTCCTATTCGAAGCCCCTTTTTTAATTTTCCGCAAATTCAGTTCACCATATCTATCATGCTAGGAAAATATGGCCATCAAGGAATTTGCGAATTATTACAGTAGCAATCATAACTGCGCTTGCGCTACTGCTTATGAAAGTCGGGGACTTGCAACGCTAGAAGTGCTGTTCGGGCTCATGGGAATACCAATTATCATCATCCAATTTTTAACCATCTACGCAGCAAAAAAGATGATCGACGAAGACAAGGCATGGAAATATAATGTACGAGCTGAACACCGGAGAAGATAGAGGGGAATATTCCCCTTCCTCTGCCTATTGCTTTGGCTAGCGTCTTCCCACTGTCCTTTTTGAATAATAATCGACAAAAAAATTGGGAGGTGTCACTCCCAATTAACTATTTAAAAAGACAACCACCAAAGATAGGACGAGCAAAATAGCTGGCATCTTTGTTTGTGATATTGGATCTTTTGCGCGTACATGGGCTAAAATAGCAAAAAACATAATCATCGCAAGCCACATGCCGGATAAAAATGCAAGTTGTGGATACCAAATGCCAACAATGATTCCTATCGCTCCGATCCATTCAAATAAGCCTGTTACGATCCGAAACCATTGTGGCAGCCCAAAATGATTAAACCCATCAACCATTTCCTTGGAAGTGAATTTCATCCAACCGAACATGATAAAACCCAACCCGAGTAGGATTTGTACGATAATTGATAAAATATACATATGAATTCCTCCAATACAATTGTTATATTATAATTATGGAGGATATAGGAACTATTTTGAAGTACGCACAAAAAAGTGCTATAGTATCCAAAATGATACTATTGTAGATTGATTTAGGAGGGAAATGGTATGGAGGATAAAACCTGTCACGGGGTAGAAGTCGCTATTGATGCAATGGCTGGAAAATGGAAGCCGATTATTCTATTTCACTTAATGGAAAATAAAGTAATGCGGTTTAACGAACTAAAACGATCCATTCCGAACATTACGCAGAAAATGTTAACTTCACAATTAAGAGAGCTTGAATACCATCATATTGTTCATCGAAAAGTGTATCCACAAGTTCCTCCAAAGGTCGAATATTCCCTTACAGATTACGGACAAAGCATTATCCCGATTCTTAAATCCATGCAAAAATGGGGAACTTCGCATTTTGAACACTTAAACAAAAATGATAAGGAACAAGCAAGAGAATAATCGTCTATCGATTCGTAAATTCAAAAGTATAACGGAAAAAGAAGGAGAAAAAGAATGAATAACATGGATGGTAGCTTTTTTGGCATTACCTGGTTAATTATCACGGCTTTAGTCATTATTTCGGTAATCATCATTTTAAAAAATAAGAAGAAACCGGCGTGCAGCGAGTCTATTTGCATGATCAATGATCGCTACCGACGTGGAGAAATTACGGAGGAAGAATATCGAACATTACTGAAGAAGATAAATGAATAATTGCGGGGTCTATCCACTTCCCTAATATTATTCGACAAAATTCGGGTGGTGCCAGGCACCTTTCAGAAGGGTGTGCATATATTGATTGAAGTCTATACAGACGGAGCATCCAGCGGAAACCCAGGCAAGAGTGGGGCTGGCGTGTATATGAAAGCAAACGGAAACATATATGAATACGCCATTCCGCTTGGGGTGCGCTCCAACCATGAAGCGGAATTTCAGGCGGTCATCGAAGCATTGAAAATCTGTCAGGAACATTTCCCAGATGAAATATTGTCCTTTCGCTCCGATTCCCGGATAGTCGTAGATACGGTAGAAAAAGACTTTACGAAAAATAAAACATTCCTTCCACTACTTGAGGAAATTAAGAAAGAATCCAATTCTTTCCCGTATTTCTTTATCAAGTGGATCTCAGAAAGTCATAATAAACATGCCGATGAATTGGCTAGAAAAGCAATCAGGATATAAGATGAATGGAATTAACAACAAAAAAAGCTGTACAGAGAAGTTCATTCCCCGTACGGCTTTTTTTCTTTACACTATATTGATTATTCGACAAAATTCGGGTGGTGCCAGGCACCTGTACTCCACTGTGTCCATGGGTGTTTTTTGGGTGGCTTGGAGTGGAAGGTGACGGGTTCTTTTTTGACTGGGTGTTCAAATTGTAAATAGTGTGCCCATAGCGCAATTTGTTCTCCTATTTTATTGGTATGACCCCCGTATTTTTGATCTCCGTAAAGCGGACAGCCTGTTTCAGCGAGCTGGACACGTATTTGATGCGGTCTGCCTGTATGAAGTTCAACAGAAAGTAGGCTCATATCCCCTGTTACGTCGAGTACTTCATAATCTAACACTGCTTTTTTAGCTTGTTTATCGCCGGGGCTGGTAGTAAACACTTTATTCTTTCGACGATTTTTAACTAAATAATGTTCCAACGTCGCTTCTCTTTTGAGAGGAACTCCACGAACGACGGCTAAATATTTTCGATGAATGACCCTTCTTCGCAGCATGTCGGATAGTCTGGATGCAGCTTTAGATGTTTTGGCAAATACGATCGCACCACCTACTGGCCGGTCCAGCCGATGGACAAGCCCAAGATACACATTCCCCGGCTTCTGATAGCGGATTTTTAAATCCCTTTTTAAGAAATTGTGTAAATCATCGTCTTCGGTCTTATCCTTTTGCACGGGCATATTTACAGGCTTTTCGACAACAAGCAAATGATTATCTTCATATAAAATTGGTATATTCATAAAGCAAGAACTCCTTTAAAACATCGTGCATCCATCATATCACAAGTAGATAGGCGGACATAGAAATAAGAGACACCCTTCCAGGTGCCCCTGCTTCTAACGATATTCAACTGTTCATCCTTAGCTTCGATAACGATCATATGGCATTGGATTCCACGTTCTATATTTTATCGATTCAGAGCGCAGTGATGATGGTGTATCTTCAAAAATTTTCCGTGCTACTTCCAACTCACGCTCGGCTTCTTCCTTATCCTGGTACATATATTCATCCGAAGCAGTTTCTGGTGCTTTATCCACCTTTTCTTCCAAATAATCAATAACCATTTGCTGCTGTTTCCTGACCGATTCACGAGCATCTGCAACCCACTCTGGCTGCACCTCACGCCTGATGTCCGAAGCATAACTAAATTCATCATAAATTTCTTTGTAAATTCGGTCCGCATTGGATCGAACATCCGTTATAGCCGCCTCTAAGTCATCAATTGTAAGTTGTTCTACCTCTAAAGGCTTCTTGCGCTTTGGTCCGCCCAGTCTTGAATATTCCAAGTAAGATGGAAATATACTTTTGATGGCTTTGCCTACAGGGTTAACGGCTTGATGATGCTCATCGACCCCTTTTGGCTGAATACCTTGCATCGCAATCCGAGCAGATTCCGGTCTCACAATCTCCTTTGGAGGCAAGACTCCATAACGCAGCAATTCCCTAACACCAGTACCAGAAATGTTAATCCGGTATTGTTTATCATGTGGGCACGTTTGCTCCGTTGACGGGCTGTCACAACGCGTGCAATAAAATACTTCGTGGAACAATCGAATATCAATACCTAATTCATCTTCTGTAAATTTATCAAAAACAGAATGGCTGGCATATTTATCATAGAAATCCCCGATCCCAGCATGATCCCGGCCAATCAAGGCATGCGTACAACCGTAATTTTTCATAATTAAAGCATGAAGAACGGCCTCACGTGGACCGGCGAAAATATACGTAACCCTTAGTGGTGCAAGTACAGAGCGTTCTTTCGGATAATACGTATCCATCACACTGCGGTATGCTAACATACGGAACTCAGGACGTGTATATTCGCGCTTTGCCATCTCCACAAGCGGCTGAACGAGTAATCCATCAAGCTCTTCCAGCGCATTTCGATGGATATATTCGTGACCGCGGTGCATAGGATTGGCCCCTGTAATAAATCCACCAACGGATCTGAAATTCTTTTCCTCATAAAAAAGTTCAAATGTATCTTTCGGCTCAAGTCTTAGCTGCTCAAAAGGACCCCAGTGCACGCGACGAAGCATCGTAATTGGTCCGCCTAAAGCAGTATCCCCCATCCGACGGTAAATCGAATCAACACCTGGGTGACTTCGATCAGTCGTTCCAAAAAGGTGAGAAGCACGAAAATCTCGATCATAAGCAAAAATGTCTTCCAATTTGAGAATCGCAACCGGCTCTTTCGTGTCGTCAGCAAGACAGACTTCATCGCCAACGGACAGCGAATCAATGACCTGCTTATTACGGTCTCCTGTTGGTGCAAAACTAAGTGGCGTCGGCCAAATCAGACCATTTTTTAATCTGCCCTCTGTCAGAACTGATTTATAATCTTCTTTATTCATAAAACCTTCATTCGGAGACAGAACACCCGTGGCAATCATTTCGAGCGTAATGACAGCTTCCATATCAACAACGATCATTGGCAACTGCTTTGCTCTTTCCATCTCCTGATCACGTTTTTTGCCTGTAAGCAGACGGTTAACCAATTTCCCACCATGCGGTTGTTGGGGGTAACTCGCCATTTTCTCTTGATTCAAAACAAATGATTTTTGACTCATGACATCTCCTCCTTGTTTCAACTACTAACTTCCCGGTTTCCAAAACTTACTCAAAAGCAATCTTGAAAAATAGTAGTCTATCTATGTAAGACCACTATTATCATAACATAATTTGTAACCGCTTTCAGTAGTGAACTATTCGAAAAGGTGAAATATTTTGTCTTTTAATGACTGATTCTCCTCGATTTACGTCTGCATTAAAGGAAGTCCGATTATATGTTCAAGCACTAGATGAATCTTACTCCTTTATTCGAATTATATACAGGGTTCTTTGTAATTCCCCATATAATTATATGCAAGCAAACAGCAAAAAAGTACGATCTATTTCAATCCCACCGCGCAGACAAACAAATGATCAATAGGAGGATGAATCAATAAAAAGCCAGGTATAAACGCTTTTCTAGTAAAAATGTGTAAGCAGGAATGGATTCCATTCCCGCTCACACATTTCTCACTGCTTAATTTATTGTTAAATCCAGTACTGTTTGTAATACGACATTTACTCCTTTTTCACAGTCCTCCCATGACGTAAGTTCGTCTTCCGCATGGCTTTTTCCATTTACACTCGGAACAAAGACCATTGCAGATGGAATATACGTTGAAATAAATTGTGCATCATGTCCGGCACCACTGACCATGCGTTTATATGGATAACCTATCATTTTTGAAGACTGCTCAAGTGAACGAACAAGATTTTCATCAAACCAAACTGTATCTCTGTCCCACAGCTTTGTTGCTTTGACTTCGCACTTCTCTTTGCCGGAAGATTCCGGGAGCGTTTGAATAATTTCTTCGACCTGTTTAATCGTTTCTGTATCTTGATGCCTTGATTCAAGGGTAAAGACAACTTTATTCGGGATAACCGTGTGAATATTTGGGCTAACGTTCATTCTTCCAATGGTATAAACAAGACGATCATTAAGTTGCCTCATTTTTTGACGTAGTTCTGAAATTAAATGATTTGCTGCAAATAATGCGTCTTTTCTCAGTGGCATTGGTGTTGTACCCGCATGATTAGAATCTCCGGTGACCTCTATTTCATAACACACCATACCGACAACACATTCCACAACTCCAATCGCAAGTGACTCACTTTCCAGAACAGGTCCCTGTTCAATGTGTAACTCTAGAAACGCGGCGGCTTCCTTTAAACGATTTTCTTCCTTTCCTTCGAACCCGCTATTTTTGAGTGCTTCCCCAAATGAAATACCATTTTTATCGGTTGATTTTAACATTTCTGATTTATCAAATCGCCCGGAGATAACGCCGGAAGCCATCATTGAAGGTTCAAATCTTGCACCTTCTTCATTCGTGATATTAGCAACCACTACTGGAACCTTTGGTGTAATACCATTTTCCACCATTGTTCTGACTACTTCAAGACCTGTCACGACCCCAAGTACACCATCAAATCGGCCTCCTTTTTCTACTGAATCCAAATGAGACCCTATGACAACTGGCGGTTTATCATTTTCCATTCCTTGTAGTGTTGCATACATATTTCCCATATCATCCTGTGTAACTGTCATGCCAAGCTCCCTACACAAGGAACTAAAATACTTTCTTACTCTGATATCCTCATCTGAAAATGCTAGGCGTGTGACCCCATTATTTTCTGTCCTTCCAAAGTCAGCAAATAACTCCAACGTCTGTTTCAAACGTTCACCATTAATCAGGATTTTTTGCTTTTCCATATTTTTCCCACCATTCATATTAAAATGCGGCTTCGCGCTTTTGCTGCTGTTGAATATACAAAGTCGTGAAGTATTTCCTGCTGTCAGGATGTGTTAAAAGCATTGTTTCCCTTTTAGGATTTTTGACTTTATTTTCAAATTCCACAATATCTCCATCTAGCGTCCCATGCGTGCTAATAATGATATAACCGCCTTTTATTAATTTGTCTATTTTAAGTTTTTCTGTTAAAAAAACATCATCGTTTGACAATGAAATATCCCCCCTTAATGGCTTACCTCTTCCCTCTCATCTTCCATATCTTAAACGATCAGGCAGTTTACACTTCAACCTACATATAAATTATTTAACTAAATTCCCTGCCTTTTCAATCTTTTCATGAGCATCACGAGGAAACTTATCGCATTTCAGAAATTTACCCATTCCCGGCTTTCCAACGAACCGTTTATCTTTGATCACATACTCCCCGCGGGAAAGCACAGTTATTGGTTCGCCTGTTACCTTCATCCCTTCCAGCGCACTGTAATCCACATTCATCTGATGTGTATCAACAGAAATCGTACGTTCTTTATTCGGATCAAACAAAACAATATCGGCATCACTACCCGGTGCGATCGTTCCTTTTTGAGGAAATAGACCAAATAGCTTTGCGGACTTTGTAGAGATAATGTCTACAAACTTATTCAAGGAAATCCGTCCTTTTTTCACACCTTCGGAAAATAACACACTAAATCTGTCTTCAACAAATGGTCCTCCATTTGGTATCTTGGAAAAATCACCTTTACCGAGTTCTTTCTGGCCTTTAAAATCAAATGAACAATGATCAGAACCGATCGTCTGCAATTGACCGGTCTTTAAGGCATCCCATAAAATCCCTTGGTTTGACTTATCCCGTAACGGCGGCGACCAAACATACTTGGCTCCTTCAAAGTTTGGTTTTTCAAGATTGGATTGGTCGAGAACAAGATACTGCGGGCAGGTTTCACCGTATACATGGAACCCTTTGCTACGCGCATCTGCAATCTGTTCAACCGCTTCCTTACATGTTACATGCACCACATATAATTGAGAATCCGCAAGGGCGGTAAGTTTCGCAGCTCGACCTGTTGCTTCACCTTCTAGTTCCGCTGGGCGCGTTAAGGCATGGTTAATTGGGTCGGTATTTCCTTCTTTCAGCGCTTTCTCTGTTAAATAGTTAATAACATCCCCATTTTCCGCATGAACCATCACCAGACCACCATGTTCCTTGGCTGTAATTAATGTCTGAAAAAGGGTCTCATCATCAGCCTGCAAAACATTTTTATAAGCCATAAATATTTTAAAGGAGGTAACACCTTCTTCCTCAATCACCCGTGGCATTTCTTTTAATATACGTTCACTTGCTTCAGCAATTTGTAAATGAAATCCATAATCAATAACGGCTTTCCCTTCGGACTTCGCATGCCAATTGTTGAGCGCATTTTTTAGTGAACTTCCCTTTTCACTTAGGCAAAAGTCAATAATTGTCGTTGTACCTCCATGTGCCGCCGCGATGGTACCGCTTTCAAAGTCATCCTTTGTCACTGTTCCACCAAAGGGCATTTCCATATGTGTGTGAGGATCTATCCCTCCCGGCATAACATAATATCCTGAAGCATCAATAACCTCTGCATATATATCACTTAAATTTTGACCAATTGCTCTTACTTTTTCATCCTCAATCAATACATCTGCAGTATAGGTATCCGTTGCTGTTACAATTGTTCCATTTTTAATCATTTTTTTCATGAGTGAATCCTCCTTATTTTTAGTAAAGAGACGAAAGCAATGATTCATTTAATGAGTTATTAATTTTTGCTATTAAGCGTTTGAAGTGCTGACTGGCGTTTATTCCATGACAATGGTGGCTCTGTCGGTATAAGTTCCACCATGTCAATTGCCCCATCAACCGGACAAACAATGGAGCAAAGATTGCATCCAACACAGTCATCTTCTCTAACTTGTAAATAATCATTGCCCTTTTCATCGGTCAGTATATCGATACATTGATGTGAAGTGTCTTCACAAGCAATATGGCACTTATTACAATTAATACATATGTCATTATTAATACGTGCAACGATCTTATGATTTAAATCCAAATTGCTCCAGTCGGTATATTTTTTCACTGAGACACCGATGATCTCATTTAAGGAAGAGATCCCCTTATCATCTAAATAATTATTCAACCCTTCATTCAGATCATCAATAATACTGAACCCATGATGCATTGCGGCTGTACAAATCTGTACGCCTCCTGCGCCCATCAATATAAATTCAACAGCATCCTGCCAAGTTGAAACCCCACCAATCCCTGAGATTGGAATATTAATATCTGGTTGACGTGCACATTCCCCGACCATATTCAGAGCAATCGGTTTAACCGCTGGACCGCAGTACCCTCCATGTGCTCCCATTCCGTTCACATTTGGGATCGTATTCCATGTATCCAAATCTACACCTATTAAACTATTGATCGTATTGATCATACTTATCGCGTCGGCTCCACCCCGCTCCGCTGCTTTTGCCGTTGCAGTAATATCTGTGATATTTGGTGTCAGTTTAGTTATTACCGGTACTTCAGCAGCTTCTTTCGCGTATAAGGTTGTTTTTTCCACTAAATCTGGATGCTGACCAACTGCTGCTCCCATTCCTCTTTCCGACATGCCATGCGGACAGCCGAGATTCAACTCAAAACCATCTACCCCTACATTTTGAACACGTTTAACAATTTCATGCCACTTTTCCCGTTTGGGTTCAACCATTAATGACGCAATGATGGCCCGGTCCGGGAAGCGTTTTTTTGTGTCATAAATTTCTTTTAAATTGTCTTCAATCGGTCGGTCAGATATCAATTCAATATTGTTAAATCCGGCAACACGCTGACCATTAAAATGATGTGCACCAAAGCGCGAAGTAACGTTCAATACAGGTTCACCAAGCGTTTTCCATACTGCACCACCCCATCCAGCTTCAAATGCTCGCTGTACCTGATACCCAGTATTTGTCGGAGGTGCAGATGCAAGCCAGTATGGGTTTGGCGATGTAATCCCAGCAAAGTTAATACTTATATCGGCCATTTTATTCTCCCCCTTTTCATACATCTACTTTCTCATTTCAGGCACTCTCTGTACAAGAATCCTTTAATTGCTGATGGATGGCATATGCCGTCTCTTTTCCTTGTTGTGCGGCAGAAACTACCATTGCCTCACCAATTCCCTTTCCAAAAATAACGTCACCTGCAGCATAAACTTTCGGATTTGATGTAACGTATGTTTCAGGATCTACCTTTACCACACCACCGTTATGTTCTAAATCAAATGCTTCAATGATGTGCATATGTCTCGTCTGACCAATCGCCTTAACGAGAATATGAACATCAATTAAAAACTCGGAACCTTTTACTTCAACTGGACGCGGGCGTTCACCATTCCCCATCTCTTTTAGCTCCATTCGTACACACTCTATCTGTTTCAAATGGCCCCCATGATCACTAATAAGACGTTTAGGTGCAGTCAGCCATCTAAATTCCACACCATCTTGTTTTGCAAATTCATATTCAAATTCATAGGCGGTCATTTCTGTTTCAGTACGGCGATAAAGAATCTGAACGTTATCCGCTCCTAGTCTTACTGATGTTGTAGCACCATCTATCGCTGTATTCCCTGCCCCAATTACAACCACATGTTTGCCGGCAAACTCTTTTGGATAATTTTTATTCTTTGTCTTTTCCACAAGCTCAATTGCATCGTAGATCCCACCTAAATCTTCTCCTTCTATGCCAAGCATCGGTACTGTCGACATACCTGCAGCAAGAATAACCGTATTGTAATTATCGATGAGTTCATCAGCTATCATATCTTTTCCAATTTCTGTATTTGTACGGATTTCAACCCCTAATTGCTCCACCTGTTCCACTTCCCATAATGAGATATCTTTTGGTAGCCGAAAAGGAACAATACCGTGTGTGTCCAACCCTCCCGCCTCTTCTTTCCTCTCAAAAATTGTCACCTGATAACCTAGTCTTGCAAGTTCACGAGCCGCGGATAAACCTGCTGGACCACTACCAACAATTGCAACACTTTTACCATTTTTTTCACCTGCGTTAAATAATACCTGCTCATTTTTAATGGACCAGTCAGTGGCAAAACGTTGCAAATCACCGATCATGATAGGTTTTGTAGAGTTATTTAACACACAGGCTCCCTCACATAATTCCTCTGTCGGACAAACCCGAGCACAACTTGCACCTATCGGATTAGCTTCCATAATATTCTTTGCGGAACCTTTTAAATTTCCCGATGCAATCTTCTTAATAAAGCCGGGAATATCAATTCCGGTCGGACAGGCTTTAATACAAGGCGCATCATAACAATAAAGACATCGGTTCGCTTCATCTAATGCTTCTTGCGCATTATAACTAGGCTTGGACTCATCAAAATTCTTTGCTAGGTCTTCAGCTGACAGCAAATTTTGCAGTAAATTTCCCATTGATGGACCTCCTTTTGAGAGTTAAATAGTAAAGAAATCAAGAGCATTAGTTAAAATATTTTATATGCTATATTAAAATATTTTCACTAATGCTTCACTAAAGCCTACTCCTTTTATTATAATTTTTAGAATTAATTATATGCTAGACAAAGTGTAAAAATGCTTTAAAGACGATTAGACACTTTGTATTTATACGATTAGTGCTGATATAAAAACACTCATTACTCATTTTTAAAAGATAGAATGGCTTTTTCAAAGCGTTCTACCACTTCTTGATCCCTTGGTGATGTTGTTAAACTTACTATAATAAAAAAAGCAAAGTTAATTAAAAGCCCCCACATTGCTGGATCTAACCCGAGTGGACTTGATAATCCCGGAATAAAGGTAAACAAAATAATGAACAAAATACTTACAGTTAAGCCAGTGATAGCGCCATATGCATTTGATCTTTTCCAAAATAGTGCACCGATTGTGGGGACAATAAGTTGTGCTGTACCACCGAATGCAATCAAGCCAATAGTAACTAAGAGACCTGGAGCAAACAAAGTAAGAAAATAAGCTAATATAGAAAATATAAGTAGAAAATATCTTCCCATCTGTATTAATTTACTCTGAGATGCTAATGGGTTAGCATACCTTTGATAAAAATCTTTTGTCATTACAGCTGATACTGCGTGAATTTGACTGTTAGCCGTTGACATTGCTGCCGAAGCTCCACCAGCTAGTATTAGCGCGCCGATAATAAATGGTGCATACTCCATAACCATTAAAGGAAGTATTTGATCCGCATTCACTACACCTGGCATTTTCAATACTCCAGTCCAGCTAACAAGCACAGAGCCAATATAAGTAATCGCTACAAAGGAAATTAAAAATGGCATTAAGTTAAATAATTTACCATTTTTTACAGCGTACATACGTAACCAAAGTTGAGGGCCCATTAGAGCTCCAATCGCAGTAATAAAACATAAAGAAATCCATGCACTGTATCCGGAGGACCCCTCAGGTCCTGGGAGAGTAAGATGTTCCGGATTCGACTCCAACATTTGTTTAAACAGAGCTATTGGTCCTCCAACTGTCTTGGAAATATAAAAGCCAACAAAAAGCAATCCGAAAAACAATAGTGCCCCGTATATAATATCTGTCCATGCTACTGCCCGCATTCCACCAATCCAAACATAAATTATGATAACTGTATAAAACAGAAGAGCGGCTAACCAGAAAGGAATAATTCCGCCAGAAGCCACCTCTATTAAATATGCACCACCTGTTAGTTGAATTTGTAGATAGGGTATAGTGAATATAATAACTATCAAACCAACAATAATACGTACTTTTTCATTATTATAGAAATCCCCTAATAAGTCAGAAGGCGTTACATAGTTAAACTTTTTTCCTAAATACCAAATTCTTTTTCCTACAAAAAAATACAAAAAACCAAATAATATATTCCACGCAAAAGCAGTCAAGTAGACTGGCCCCTCGATATAAAATGAGGCATTAGATCCAAGAAAAGCGAATGCGCTCCACCATGTGGCTGATACAGTAAAAAAAGCAGCTACAGATCCCATATCTCTCCCCTAAATAAAATAATCATCACTGGAACCTTTTGACTTTGCCGATGCAATAAATCCTATTATTAAAGGGAGGATCATAAAAAGAGCAATAATAATAACTCCAATAGTCATAAATACTCACCCTTAAAAATTTACTTTTATTTTCCCCAGTTCAATTTATACGCAATAAAAAAGATAGTGGTACAAAAAGCCCACCAAAACAACACCCAGGCAACTAAGAAGGGAAGGCCAAAAATCATTGGTTCTATGGAATTAGCAAGTAAGATAAGAGGACTCTCTAACATAACTAAACCAATAACGGGCGCCACAATAAAAAAAATCCGTAATCCATTTCTTTTCAAATTAATCTTCCTTTCTGTGTTAAATATAAAACACGGGAGATCTACTGACACAAAAAGATATCAAACAATTAATGAAAACACATGGAGTTAAACACAGACTATCAGTCTTATTTGGTCCTAATTTATTTAATATTCAAGTGCTAACATTTTAAATATCTCAACGCATTTCTCAATTTCTTCTATATATACCCACTCGTCAATTGTATGGGCTTGTTCAAGATTTCCTGGGCCAAAACAAATTGCATTTTTATTATTTAATTTCCATGAAACCACAGCTGCATCAGTGTATGCTACATATCCACCTTGAACAGGTTCGGTATTTAGAATCCTTTTATATCCCTTTGATAGCAATTTAACCACCTCAGCATAGTCAGGTACTTCAACTGGCGGGCGCTGTAGACCAAGATTATTAATCTCCACTTTAGCTCCTGGTATTCTTGCTAGACCACGATTAACTGACTTTTCTATAATTTTATTTGCAGTTTTATCATCCAAAGGCGGAACAATTCTAAAGTCTATTTCAGCTCTTGCTTGGTCAGGAACTACATTCGTTTTGGTCCCACCTGCTATCTTTCCAATGGATAACAAAGATTTCCCTAAATATTTGTTATCAAAAGGAAGACCATTCACAACTGATTTGATTTCACATAAAATTTCAGCCAATGCATGGTTCGCATCAACTCCTCTTTCTGCATGACCGCCATGTGATGACTTTCCGTATGTTTTTATTTCATACCACATAACACCACGGTGAGCACGAACAATTTCCAAATTTGTTGGTTCCGGTGCAATAGTCATCGTTGAAGAATCTATATAATTGGATTGTAAAAATTTCATTACACCTTTCATTCCAGGTCCCTCTTCGTCAACAGATACCACAACAATAAAATCCCCGGGTAACGATGGTTCTTTGCTTGCTTCTTTTAAGGCATAAAGAGCCGATGCAAGACCAGACTTCATATCAGCGGATCCACGTCCAAATAGTTTATCACCTACTATTTCGCCGCCAAATGGATCTTGTGTCCATTCCTCACCGGCCGGTACAGTATCACAGTGAGCAATTAATACAATAGGAGCACGTTTTCCCTTTCCGGGAATTCGAGCAATAACATTGTTTCGATTCAGCTCAACTTCCTGTAATTGATAGGGAATATCTTCTTTTTCAAGCCATTCACAAATAAATTCAGTTACTCTTTTTTCGGTATTAATAGGATTTCCGGAGTTTATTTTAACTAACTTTGAGGTAAGTTCAACAGCCGAATGTAGCATTAAAAGTCCTCCGTTTCTTTCTTGTTATCTATCGTTATAACCTAATTTTGTACGACGAACCATTTTATACGAGAAAATCAGTCATTGGAATCCTGATTTTGGAACCAGGATTCCAATGACTATTTAAAGTTGTGCAAAAGCCTTCTTCACCGTATTCACTATAAACTTTAAATCGTCATCTGTTATACTAAGCGGTGGACTAAGTTGTAATATATTATTAAATCCGGCAACCGTATCGCCATTCTTTCCAATAATCAATCCTTGTTTCTTACAAAAACCAATGATTTTATCAACCTTTTCTACGGCAGCTGGTTCTTTTGTATCCTTATCTTCAACCAATTCAATCCCCATCATTAAACCTTTACCACGAACATCGCCAACATTCGGATGATCTTTTAGATCAGTCATCTCCTCCAAAAGTTTTGCTCCTAGTTTAGCAGAGCGCTCCACAAGATTCTCTTTTTCAAAAATTTCAATATTTCGAAGCGCAACCGCACAGGCTGATGGATTTCCCCCATATGTGTTAACATGACGGAAATGATTATATTCACCTTCTTCTTTAAATGCTTCGAAAATCTCTTTTTTTACAGCGGTTGCTGATAATGGCAGGTATGCACTTGTAATTCCTTTAGCCATTGTGACAATATCCGGTTTTACACCATAATGCTGAAATCCAAATCGTTTACCAGTCCGACCAAAACCGCAAATTACTTCATCAACGATTAATAAGGCACCATGCTTTTCACAAATTTCCTTGACACGTGGCAAATAGCTTTCATGTGGTATCAAAACACCGCCACCTGTAATAATAGGTTCCATAATGACTGCTGCAATTGTTTCATCAATTTCCCATGTCATGACTCGATCAATTTCATCCGCACATGCTAGACTTTGTTCTTCCAATGTACCTTTATACGGACTTCTGTACATATCTGGTGGTGTAACGTGAAGAAATCCTTGTGCCAAGGGCTCATATCGGTACTTTCTTTGTGCTTGACCTGTCGCAGCAAGAGATCCCATCGTATTTCCATGATACGCTCGATATCTGGCAATAAACTTATGCCGACCACCCTCTCCTTTTTGCTGATGGTACTGACGAGCCATTTTAAACGCTGTTTCATTTGCCTCCGATCCACTATTGGAAAAAAAGATCACATAGTCGTCGTTAAGCCATTCATTTAGCTTTTCGCCAAGCTCGATTGCCGGAATATGACTTTGGGTCATAGGAAAATAAGGAAGTGCTTTCATTTGATCGTATGCTGCTTCGGCCAGTTCCTCCCTTCCGTATCCAACATTTACACACCATAAACCAGACATTCCATCCAGATATTTTTTTCCATTCATATCTGTTATCCACGCACCATCCGCTTCAGTAACTACCATGGAGGATGCACCAGCATTGTAGCGGCGCATCGCATGCCAGATATACTTAGCATCTTTACTTAATAAATCATTTGATTTTGTCTCCATGTTATTTCCTCCCTCTCCTGTTTCTACAGGCGTGATGTAATCATTTTCTTTTTCGTATAAAATTCCACCCCATCTTTTCCATTCGTGTGCAAATCACCATAAAAGGAGTCCTTCGCTCCAGAAAAAGGGAAAAATGCCATTGGTGCAGGTACGCCTAAATTTACTCCCAACATGCCAGCATCAATTGTTTCCCGGAAAGTTCGAATATTGCCTGCATCTCTTGTGAATAAACACGATCCATTTGCAAATTTTGATTCGTTTGTAGTTTCAATCGCTTCTTCTAATGAATCAGCACGGACAATAGATAATACCGGAGCAAAAATTTCTTCTTTCCAAATGGTCATATCCGTTCCGACTCCATCAAATATCGTCGGCCCTACAAAATATCCATTACTATTATTTGCTTTATCTTTTCTTCCGTCCCGTACTAGTTTCGCCCCTTCGCTTATACCCGTTTCTATATAATTGACCGTTTTATCCTTATGGTTATCGCGAATAACAGGTCCTAAAAACACACCATCATCAAGGCCATTACCGATTTTAATTTCATCTGCTGCTTTTACTAATTTTTCTACCAGTTGATCACCGATCTCACCAACCGCCACAACAACAGAACAAGCCATGCAGCGTTCACCGGCTGAACCATACGCAGCACTAATGATCTGTTCTACTGCCTTCTCTACATCGGCATCAGGCATAACAATCGAATGATTTTTTGCTCCTGATAACGCCTGCACACGCTTACCATGAGCAGCTGCTGTTTCATATACATGTTTTGCTACCGGTTGTGAACCAACAAACGAGATTGCTTTAACATCCTTATGTTCTAACAAACCGTTAACTACGTCATGTGCACCATGAACAATGTTAAGCACACCACTTGGCAGACCAGCTTCTATCAATAATTCTGCTAGGCGATTTGCTAAAATTGGCGTTCGTTCGGAAGGCTTCATTACAAAGGTATTACCACACACAATTGCAAGTGGGAACATCCAGCAAGGTACCATCATTGGAAAATTAAATGGCGTAATTCCCCCTACTACACCAACTGGATAACGGAACATTTCGGAGTCAATATCACTCGCAATGGTTGATAGTGAGTCGCCCATCATTAAACTCGGTGCTCCTGTTGCAAATTCAACACACTCAATCCCGCGTAATACTTCACCATAAGCCTCCTTATAGGCCTTTCCATTTTCTTGAGTGACAAGTTTTGCCAGTTCCTCATGATTTTCAACTAAAAGCTGTTGGTATTTGAATAGAATTCTTGCTCTTTTTGGAACAGGTGTTTTACTCCAGGTTTTGAAAGCTTCTTTCGCAGCACCTACCGCATTATCTAAATCTTCTAAAGTTGAAATAGGTACTTGCGCGAGTATTTTTTCTGTTGCTGGGTTTGGTACATCTTGATATTGTTGCGTATTTGAATCCATCCATTTCCCACCTACAAAGTTTTTAAGTTTTTGTGTTTTTATTGATACATTCATATTTTATTCCTCCTATTATTGTTCAACTATTCTGATTATAATTTTTATAAATGATCGATTCATTAGACAAAAGGTTAATTGATTTTATTTTTTATTGAACATCTTCACAATGGATGATACTTGCCAGTTACTGCATCAACAGTTAACATAAATTTATTTTCTAAGTAGATATCTCCCCCTTCTACAATCCAATATGGGCGATAAAATATTTCCTTCATTGTCAATATAATCGGTGGTGGGGAAAAAACCTTCATTTTATATGAAATTGTGTCATAGACAAACTTTTTAGCAATTACTTTCGCATCCGCGGATTTTATTTTTCCCGGAATAATTGCATCCGTTTGTATTGCTTGTTTTTCAAAACAAGGAAACGTATTAACAATTGCTCCGATTCCGTTAATCCCGTCAATTGTACAACCAATCATCCCGCCCTTTGGATGAAAAAGACTTTTTCTTTCTAATTTATATTCAAAATAGTAGTAGGGATAGAACACCAATTGATTAACATGAAACAAGTTATTCGCATCTGTTTTTTCAAATACAAGTTTTAATTCATGATGATCAAAACGCACATTTTCGGAATAAATGATCTTATTCATCGTTGTACACCTTGAACAGATGGTTTATGTTTCATAAAGTCTGAAATAACTCTTGCCTCAGGTGCAATGTCCTGTGCTATATTCTGCTCCACTTTTTTTGGTAACCTCCGCGGGCCTTTTGCTTCTTCAAATATTTCTTCCATATCGGAAGTAGGTGGATTTCCAAATAAATTACCAATTATCATCCCGATCACTGAAATAAACAATCCCGCAAGAAATGGATGAAGACCTGTAATAGCTTGCCAATCAAGTGCTGTCCAAAGAATATTCGTTATTCCTCCTCCAATCATGGAACATAGGACACCCGTGCTATTTGCTTTTTTCCAATATACAGCGGCAATATATGGCACCATGAAACTATTCCCCATCGTCCCAAACGCAAAAACTACGAGATCAAATACTTTAGGGGGTTGAATCACAGCGACTAGTATTCCTGTTATTCCCGCGAATAAAATACTCAGGCGTGAAATTAAGATCATTTTAGTAGGATTGGCCTTTTTGTTTATAAACCGCTGGTATACGTCACGAGACAAAATCGTTCCCGCCTGCATTAATATAGAATCTGACGTTGACATAATTGCTGCCATCACAGCTGAAAGTAATAATGCAGCAACAACGCCAGGGAAAAATGTATAGGCAAGCGTCGGAATAACCATTTCCGGATCACTTAGATTAGGTAGAAGTACAATCCCAACTAAACCTAATAGATATGGTGAATAAGCAAAAAGCTGATTATATATCGCTGACCATAATGTTGCTGACTTAACTGTTTTTGTACTTTCCATTGACATATGTCGCACGACAACATGGGGAAGTCCCATATACCCGATCATATAAATTAAACTTGAGCCTAAAATAACTCCCCATTGTCCGTAATAAATATAGTCTTCCCCCCAAATACTTAAATAAGATGGATCCATTTCTCCAAGTGATTGATTTAAGCCTGAAAGCCCACCGACATGTACGAAGGCTACAACTAAAATACAAGCTACTCCCACAAGCATAACGAGTGCTTGAAAAAAGTCTGTCCATACTACTGCCAAATATCCGCCAGCAACTGTATAAATAACAATTACACCAACGCCAACAACTACTGCCCACTCATACTTCCATCCCGTCAAAGATTCTAGTGCTTTACCAGCCGCTAAAAACTGTGCAAATACGTACGCAAACAGAAATACAGTTGCGATGATTGACCCTACAATCCTTACTGCAGCACTTTTAAAACGCTTTTCCAAATATTCAATTGGCGATAATGCCCCTAATAGCTCTGACATACGACGCATTCTTTTTCCTAATACGGATAAATTAATGATTCCTCCACCAGCATCCCCGATTGCATACATCATTGCGTACCAACCATGTTGAAAAGCTAATGCAGGTCCACCGAGGAACATAAAACCACTCATCGAAGTACTTTGCATTGTTAGCGCAGTAACAGCTGGTCCTACTTTTCTATCCCCCAATAAATAACTATTCGGTGATTTAGATGCCTTCCTAGAAAAATACAAACCAACACAAAGCAATAAAAATAAATAGATTAGAAAAATAAGAACATCGTCTTTCATATTAATTTTTCACCTCGCCTTCAGATGGATCTTCTAAGTCATCATCTCTCTTATTTCTGAAATACATAAAGATACCTAATGCTAACCAAATAAAAGGCCATGGAACAATAAGCCAAAAGGATTCAACGGGAAAGTTAAACAAGATCTGTACCTCCTTCCTCCACACTCGATTAACCTTCATCTTGTCATTTAATTGATATGAGATGAATAGATAATTAGTACAACCTATTGGTGATAAACTAATCATCTGAATACATATTATAATCAAACTATTCAGTTTTCATTAGACGAAATGTTAAAATAAGATAGCGCTTTCATTGACATATTGAAATTGGGGTGATAAAAGATGGAATTAACGATTAGAGCCATTTTACAACGGTCTGACTTTCAAGACACGGAAATAGTAGCAGGCAACAAAGGCTTGAATCGAAAAGTGAAATGGGTGCACATTGTTGAAATTGAAAATTTCGGTCATTTGCTTCATGGTCGGGAATTGATTTTGTCAACGGGGTCAGAATGGGCAAATGATAAAGAAAAAAGTTTATATTATTTACAACAGTTGCTAGATTTTAAAGCATCGGGGCTTTGTATTGATCTTAACGGGCGTAATCAAATTCAAAGTTTGCCCACCGAAATGTTAAAACTGGCCGAACAAAATGACTTTCCTATTATTCTTTTTAATCAAGAGGTCAAATTCATAGATATTACTAAAGATATTCATGAACTTTTACTTGGGTATCAAGAAAATTTTTGGTGGGAGTTGGAAAATTTAAATAAAGATTTCAACCATATTTTAGTGTCCAATGGTCCCATTGAAGCGTTTTTGAAAAAATTACATTTAACAACTAAGAAGCAAGTCGTCCTTGTTCATGATACGGGAGAATATTGGTTTTTCCCTTCTCCCACATCCAGCGTAAAGCAAAAAATAAAAACAGAATTAAAAACGAACAAGAACCATATGGATTACGATTTCACATCAATTTATTTTTTAAATGAACAAATTGCACAGCTCTACACCATAGAAGACACGAACATTTCTTTATTCAACCAACTTGCCATCAAGCGTTGTAGTGAATTTCTCGCGCAATATTTTTGGAAGCACCGTCAACAAACGGAAATTCATAAAGTTAAAAAGAATGAATGGATACTCGATGCCTTGCGTGGGGAAATATCCAGCGAGGAAACAATGATGAAAATGCTTCAAGAAAACACTTCAATACAGTTGAATGAAGTAAGTATCGCTGTCTTTCCATCTGCATCTAGCTCAATTACTAAACAAAACGATGAAAGTTTTTTTACCGAGACACTGATGTTCATTCGTACTATATTCAAAAATGAAGGGTACCACTTACTAGCAACTAAGGACCATAAACGCAATCATTTTATCCTATTATTAATAAATCAACGAAAACAAAAAAATATGTCCCACCGACTAAAGAGGGCTCTAAATAAAATAAACAATTTGAATGTCAATCCTTCGGTTTCTGAAAATCTAAAGTGGTTAAGTTTCGGTAAAACTGTGAAAAACTATGATCAAGTCCAAACAAGCTATCAAACCGCTTTATCTACGCTACATTTTCAAAAAAACATACAAAAACTAGAAGAGCCATTTTATCATAATCTTGCTTTATATCGACTAGTGGAACAAATATCTGATACAAATGAGCTAGAGGAGATAATTAACGATTATATCGGTCCCCTCCTAGATCACGATTTTAAAAAAGGGACAGAACTTTTAAAATCACTTCAAATTTATTTAAAAAACCTGGGTTCAAAAAATGAAACTGCACGCGAATTATTCATTGTACGTCAAACACTCTATCACCGATTAAATAAAATAAAAGAATTACTCGGAGAGGACTATATCCATCCCGAGAACAGAGTAATGATTGAATTTGCTATCTATGCAAAGAACTATTTGGAAATGAACGGTTTAAAACCACTAAGAGTATGATTGCTAATGATGCTAAAAAACCCTTGATTTCTCAAGGGTCTTTTAGCATCCAATCTTATTGACTTTCGTTAGGCAAACAAAGGACAACCGCAGTCATTAACTTATTCATGTCTCATAGGACACGGCAATATTATTCGACAAAATTCGGGGAGTGCCAGGCACCTAACGTAATGATGTATGTTAAAAAATGGATGTGGATGAAGTCATAAAAAGCCTTCCAAATGGATTAAACAGTAGACTTCAGGATAGTGGGGCGAATCTCTCCAGTGGACAAAAACAGCGGTTGTATTTGGCTAAAACACTTTTAAGCAACCCTTCTAACATCATTTTAGATGAAGCAACGAATCATCTCGATGCGAAAACGGAAGAATCCATCTTGGAAGCTTTAACTAAAATAAAAAATGAACAGAAACTTATTTTAATTATGATCAACCACAATAAAAATATGTGGAATTATGCAGACGAAACAGTTGAATTAGGTGAATACAGACGAGAGAAACACACACAAAAAGCTTAATAGAGAGAAATATTAAGCTTTTTGTGTGGATCTATAAGTCATGGAATTGACCACAGGGCACCCTGGGAAAGTCTGATTGTACGGTTAAAATGGCTGGTCCATTTTACGTAAGTAACGAATCAAAATCCCTCCTTGCTGTAGCTCAATCCTCTTTTATATTTATCTAGATGTAAATAGTTGCCCTAAGGAAAATTTAGATCAAAAAGTATACGTTATATTAATTTAGCTGAAAACGGTGTGGTGTGTGATTCGGACGCTGCCATGAAATTACGGACGAGGAAGCTCGCCTGCATTTGCTTTATCTGTTCGGCAAATCCTTTATTTTTAGCACAAACAGCCAGTTTATACGCTGGATCGAGTGCGTATTCTTTAACATAAAAGGTTTGTTTCCCGTTTTCAACCTCATATTGCCCAGAACGAATCGAAGGGGTGATGCTAAAAGCATCCATGGAATGATACAATCCTTTTCCAGTTGCTTTTAGGTAACTTTCTTTCAAGCACCATAACCGATAATAATATGCTAATCGCTCTATTTCTTCTTTGTTCAGCAATTCCGCATATTCATCAGGAGTGAAAAATCGTTTCGCTTTAGCATAATCAATCGGATTCATTTTTTCAATAGCAACCCCAACAGACGTTGAGCTGATACTGCAGACAACCCACTCTCCAGAATAAGACAGATTAAAGTGAAGGGGCCTACTTGACTTCAACAATGGTTTACCATACTCATTTTGATAAAAGCATAAATCACTGCTTGCAACTTGTAATTTTTTGCTTAACACATATCTGGCCAACAGGCCGCCGATTAATGTCCGATGTGCTGCCAGATTATTCTGTAATGCACGTATTCGATTTTCCCTTTCTACTGACAGATAAGTCGACAATTGATGAAATGTTTCTTGGTCAAGCATCTGATCCAAATGAACTGCATAAATCCTAACCAATCGACACACCATCCTTTATTTTCGAGGAGATCCCCCCTACCGCTAGGGCAGGAGTGTAACCCCCTCTTATTTTTCGACAAAATTCGGGAAGTGACAGGCACCTGCGATTTCTTTGTTGGTTGCGCCGGAGTTTTTGGCATTTTTTAAGTGTAAGTCCATGCAGTGGGTACATCCGGATGCACATGCAACAGCGACCGCAATGAGCGCTTTTTCTTTTGCGTCAAGTAAACTTGGCTGCTCATGCCGATGAGAGAATTCGGTAAATGCTTTTGAAGCAGCCTCACTTAAAGAGGAGAATGCCTGAAGTTTATGGAAATAAACAGACCGATACACCCTACCCTGGTCAACTTTACTGAAGGCGTTTAAGGAAACCACACCATGCGCGATATCTGCTCCCGCCTTTAAGGCTGCTGTGAGCTTGATCACTTTCACTGCTTCTTCTTTTGATACTACTTTATTTTCCGCATGATTAACATGAAGTTTAACATAATAAGGACACCCTGTTGTATGTGCAACCGCAATGATAATTAATTCTTTTAACTTTGGTGATAAGACGTCTGAATCCGGGCCCTCTGGATGAACAAAAAACGTCTGGTAGATATCCGAATTTTTATTTTTAATTTGTTCTAATCGCTTGAAATATGCACTTTTATATAGGGTGTCTTTATACATACTTTTTCCTCCTGTTCATCATTCATTTCTTATTCGACAAAATTCGGGAAGTGACAGGCACCTTCTAAGAAAGGTTCATGACGATTCTGCCGTCAATTTTTCCTTTTTCCATTCGGTCAAAAATATCATTAATATTTTCAAGAGGTTCGACTGTTAAATTGGCTTTGATCTTGCCTTGTGCTGCAAAGTCGATCGCTTCTTGTAGGTCTTTTCTTGTGCCAACGATCGAGCCTTTAACGGATACGCCATTTAATACAGTATCAAAAATCGGAATCGGCAATTCATCGTTCGGAAGAGCTACCGCTACCAGTGTACCGCCACGTTTGACAGATTGATAGGCTTGTTCGAACGGCTTTTTGGCAACAGCTGTACTGATCGCTGCTTGAACGCCGCCAACCTCTTCTTTCATTACCTGTGCAGGGTCCGCTTTTATGGAATTGATGACTTTATCTGCACCTAACTTTTTAGCAAGCGCAAGTTTATCTTCATGAATATCGACTGCAATCACGTTAAATCCCATTACTTTGGCATATTGAAGCCCAATATGTCCAAGACCGCCGATTCCAAAAATAGCTACCCAGTCCCCTGGTTTTGCGCTAGAGACTTTTAGAGCCTTGTACGTGGTCACTCCGGCACAAAGAATAGGAGCGATTTCTTCAAAACTGACATTTTCAGGAATCTTTGCCACGTAATCCGCTGGTGCCTTGCAATATTCAGCGAAGGTCCCGTCCACTGAATAACCGCCATTCTCCTGATCATGACATAATGTCTCTCTGCCAGTTAAACAATATTCACATTCGCCGCATGCAGAGTATAGCCACGGAATCCCAACCCGGTCACCTACTTTAATCGATTTCACACCATCAGCAACCTTTTCAACAATTCCAACACCTTCATGCCCAGGGATAACAGGAAGCTTCGGCTTAACCGGCCAATCACCCGTTTTGCAGTGCAGGTCCGTATGACAAACTCCAGTAGCTTTTATTTTGACCAGAATTTCACCGTGTTCCAGCTCAGGAACAGGCACCTCTTTGATTTCAAGATCTTTGGTAAACTCATTAACAACTGCAGCTTTCATGAAATAACCTCCTAAAATAATTTTAAGATATCGTTTCATGATGATACATGCAATTGTCATGCCAATAGAAAAAGTGGATCATTTCAACATGAAAGGGAGATGAAGTGCCAAAAAATCGGCAAGTCTGTCGAAAAGTCGGCTAACCTGCCAAAAAATTGGTATTGGTCTGGTTCGTAAAAGATTATCAACCGAAGAAACGGGCAAATCGACTGGAGGGATGAAATTTCAACCGGAGAAACGTGCAAATCGACCGGTGGGATTACCCCCTCACATATGCCAACGTTGCACTCGCTTTCCATTTCAGAAGCGTTTTTAATCTTCCTTATTTTTTTCATTCAACAGATAACGGAACTTTCGCTGGGAAATATTTAAGAGATGTGCCGCTTCTTTTCGGTTCCCATCAGCTTCAATGAGAGCCTGTTTCATAAATGTGGTTTCGACCCGATGCTCCAGTTCTTTAATCTGGTTTTCGATGTGATTAAAGTCAAAGTTACGAAGATCCTCCAGCGAATGGATCATATGATTTTCCCATGCGTTTAAAAAAGATTTCAGGTCTGTTGTGTCATCATCCGTTGTTTGGACTGGCTGGCTACTATTCTTTTCACGCGTTTGAATTTCATTTCCAAGAATAATTTTTTCTGGTAAATCAGCTGGCGTGATGGTTGTCTTTTCCCCATCCATTAGTGTCGTGAGCTGCGTTACAGTATTTGCAAGTTCGCGGACATTACCGGGCCAGCTATAGTTTTTTAGGAGATTCATCGCCTCATCAGAAAAGGTTAAGCTGGAACTATTTTTTTCAAGGAAATAAGAGACAAACAAGGGAATGTCTTTGTTCCGTTCTCGTAAAGATGGAATTTGCAGTTTTACCACATCCAAACGGTAAAATAAATCTTCTCTGAACTGTTGCTGACGAACCGTTTCTCCCAGATTCGCATGGGATGCGGCAAGGATGCGTGTATTTGTTCTCAAAGGTTTTTCTCCACCGACTCGCATAAATTCGCGTGTTTCCAGTACACGCAGCAATTTTACTTGGACGGCGGGAGTCATTTCTGCGATTTCATCCAACAGCAATGTCCCTTGGCTTGCAATTTCAAAAATGCCGCTACGCTGGTTGACGGCGCCCGTAAAGGCCCCTTTTTCATGTCCGAACAACTCGCTTTCGAGTAAAGCGTGGGACAGTGCGCCACAGTTAATTCCAATAAATGGCTGATCTCTCCTCGCGCTTGCCTGATGGATAAAGCGTGCCAAAACCTCCTTCCCTGTACCTGTTTCTCCTTCTATTAGTACGTTGACATTTTTAGATGCAATTTTATAAGCCAATGTAACCAAATGCTTCATTTCTGCCTGCTTACCAATGATAAATCCAACCCCATGTGCCAGACTTTCAATTGTATTTTCTGTGTAATCCTTATCATTGAAAAGTGCATCAATTTGAACTTCCAACTGATCGATATCTTCAAATGGTTTTTCAATATAATCATTTGCACCAAGCTTGATTGCCTCCACTGCCGTTTTTACCGTGCTATATCCAGTCATGATAATTACTTTGCACAATGGGAGCTTTTGCTTGATTTCTTTTAATAGATCCAGTCCATTCGCATCCGGCAGCCTAACGTCGAGCATCGCAAGTCCAAACTTGTGATCGTTTAATAAATCCAATGTTTGTTTTCCACTTTCGGCCACACTAACACGATAGCCTTTCTCTTCTAATAAAAACGATAAAAAATTGCCAACTTCCTGCTCATCGTCAACGACTAATATGTTATCCATGCACATCCTCCCCATTTTCTTTTTTCGTGTGGGAAGGAATCATGAAGCAAAAACAGCTCCCCTGTTCTTCCCTATTACAAATCTCAAGTATTCCACCATGTGACTTTGCAATGCCAAGGCTTACCGACAGTCCCAAGCCTGTCCCTTTCATCGCTTCCTTTGTCGTATAGAAGGGATAAAAAATGTCATCTTGTTTTTCCACTGGGATTCCTCTCCCGTTATCCGAAACGCTAAGCATGACCCAGCTTGAACCTCCCCTCTCCTGTACACTTGTTTTGATCGTTATATTTTTGTTTGAATGGGTACATGCCTCTAGCTCGTCTTTGGCATTCATAAGCAGATTAATAACGATTTGTTCGATTTGCTGCATATTTCCTTCAACGAATGGAATATCATGGTTCAATTGCTTATTAAGTTGAATATTTTGCCGCTCTATTTGATAACCAGTTAAGCTAATGACTTGTTCCACCGCCAGATTGACCGAACATGTTTCAAAGCGTAAATCATCCTGTCTAGAAAAAGTAAGCAGATTGCGAATAATTTTTTTGCTTCTTTCCCCGCAATTATAAATAGCTTCCACCATACGGTATGGCTGATCTTGTTTATCCAATTTCCGCATGAGCAATTGGGAATTTCCGAGAATGGCAGTTAACGGACTGTTGAGTTCATGGGCTACCCCTGCTGCCATTTCGCCAATGGCGGCCAGTTTTGCCGATTGCATGAGCTGTGATTCCATATGAACTCTTTCGGTGACATCCTTCATATTAAGAATCGACCCAATGGTGTCTTGCGTTTCCTCATGGTAAACAGGTGATATCGACACCGCAAAAATACGGTCATTTTTTAGTCGAATTTGCTTCGAAACGGAGCTTTCCTTGAGGTGACTTTGCCTTAGAAGTTCTTGATTCTCATCATCAGACAGAGAAAAAACGCTTTGTATTGTTCTTCCATTTATTTGTTGATCCGGCAGTTGGAGAAGTTTGGAAACTGCTGCATTGAAACGCTGGATGACACCATTTTTATCCACAACAATGAGAAGATCCTGTACACCATGAAACGTATCTTCCCATTCCTTCTTGCTCTTAACAACTGCATGGTACAAGCGTGAGTTTTCAATACATACGGCAAATTGATCTGCCAGATGCTGAAAAAATGCCAAGTCTGCTTCATGGAATGTGATGTTTTCTTTACTACCAAGACAGAGCACACCTATCACACTTCTTCTTGAAATCAGAGGGATTACACAATTACTCTTTATTTGTAGTTGCTCAAAAGCCTTTTCTTCCAGGTACGATCCCATATGTTTATTTTCAGGTACGATCCCATATGTTTATTTTCAGGTGTTCGACAAATGATCCTTTTTTCTTTAATCACTTGCCAATAAAGGGAGTTTTCATCATGAATTTCACACCCGACTGGCCTTAAGAAGCTGCTTGTGGGATAGACATTTTTTTAAAACAAGCTGGCTATCTTCCAGCATCGCAAAACTGAGTCTAGATAAACGAAAAATCGGCTTTAGTTTTTCTAGCAGATTTTTAAGCATCGCATCAATCGACATATCCAAATCAAAACTTTTCATCATATCATTAATGATTGCTAGTTCTGCGTTTTTCTTCTGCATTTGCGCCATCGTTTTCTTCAGCTCTGTATAATAACTTTTTTTCGAGGACTTGATGCCTGTTAGTGATTCAATAAGATCTTGTTTACGCTGCATAGGTTTTCCTCCTTACAAAGCCAGACGAAACAATTCTTCGACATCACGAATCGTTACGTCTCTGGGGTTAGTAATCATGCATGCATCCTTTATGGCAATCTGACTCATGACAGGAATAGCGCTTTCATCCAGCCCCATCGCCGATAATGTTGTAGGTGTTCCAATGTCCCGAGCTAGCTTTCTTACATAGGAAATCGCTTTTTTCCCGGCTTCCATGGCCGTTAAGCCGTTGATGTTTTCCCCCATCATTTCTGCCATAACGGCAAATTGTTTCGGGGCTGCCAGCAGGTTGTACTCCATGACGTAGGGGAGCAACACAGCATTGATCTCTCCGTGTTCTAAGGAAAAACGTCCTCCAATCGCATGAGACATGGCATGTACAGCACCAAGGATAGCGTTTGAAAAAGCAAGTCCAGCCTGCAAACTTGCCATGGCCATTGCATTTCTCGCTTCTTTATTGGACGTTGAAGCAACTGAGGGACGCAAATATTCAGAAACAAGGGAAATGGCATTTTTCGCCTGTACGTCTGTCAACGGAGTTGCAGCAACACTGACATAAGCTTCAATTGCATGGGTTAAAACGTCCAGTCCGGTAGAAGCAGTGAGTGCAGCGTCTTTCGTTGAGAGCGTAATCGGATCCACAATCGCAATATCTGGAATAAGCGATTTCGAAACAATTGTCAGCTTCTTTTTTAATCCTGTATCAACAATGATTGAGAATTGAGATACCTCCGAACCTGATCCAGCGGTTGTAGAAACCATGACAAGCGGCGGCAGAGGCAGGTCGATTTTATCAACACCTTCATAATCGTGAATATTGCCACCATTTGTTGCGATAATAGCAATCGCCTTCGCTGCATCCAGTGCGCTCCCTCCGCCAACACCAACAACAGCGTCACATTCGTTGTCAAGATATACCTTAACTCCGCGATGAACTTCCTTATCTTTCGGATTGGAAGTTATATCACTAAATACGGTGCAGGCAAGATTGGCATCCTGGCAGTTTTTCACCACCTTTTCTCCCCAGTTCGCATGCATCACACCATCATCACAGACAATAAGCACTTTTTGAGCACCAAGCCTCCTACAGCTTTCTCCCACTTGATCCACAGCTCCATCTCCAAAAATAATTTCCGGTGTAACAAATTTGCTGATATGCATGAATAACGCCCCCATCCCTATTATTCTAGCTTTCTCATAAATCTGAAGTTTTTCCCTCTTATCCGGAGCTCATCGTACAAATACAACGTTTTCTTTCAGTTTACTTGACGCGTTTTTTTCTGTCTAGTGGATTGGATGTTAAGGTGCGTTGTGCTCCACTCGAGCAATAACGCTCCGGACTCGCGCAGTTTCATGCCTCACTCGAGCGGCAGCTACATGAACTCGAGCGGCTCCATGCCTTGCTCGCGCGATAACGCTACTAAGTCGAGTAATAATACCCAAAACTCACGCAGCACTTCTACCCCTAGCTATCTATAAATTTGTCACACATCCATAGGAAGATAGTCTATCTATACAAACTACACCTTACTCACACCATCCCACTCCCAAAAAAGCAGACTGCCTCATCAGAAAGAAGGAAGTCTGCTTCATTGTTTAAAATGCTTTAATTGGACCACATCCAATCCGTTTCCCGGAATCTCCGGATGGCTGTGAGCGGTAATCATCGGGATTTTGGTGGATCATAACCGATCTTCCGACCACATCTTGGGGGCGGAACCGATTTGTAAAAAATGTCATTCTTGCGTAACCATCATTGGAAAAAAGTACTGGAAAATCCCCTGCGTGATTGCCGTGGGGCTGATTATCGGGATTCCAGTGTCCACCTGCTGCTTGGAATGGATCTGATTCATCTCCTACTGTACAGTTTGCATGTTTATGAATATGGAAGCCGTGGGGGCCGATGGGATCCTGATCTCCTTGTGCAGGTTGATACGCAGGCAGGCCTGCTACTTCCACGGTTACCTCTGTCCCATAAGGAACCTCCATAAATGTGACGTACCCATGGAGGTTTGGAGCAAGCTCGCTTCCTCTTATTTGTGCAAATGCTCTTGTTACCTCTTGCCTGACTGGGTAGTACATTTGATATGGATGATAATGATAAGAATACATATTTATATTTCCTCCCTGATTCTTGGTGACACACTATTTTATGCCCAGGGAGCCCACTTCGTGAAAGGTGGTTAAAAAAGGGCTAGAGATTTTTTATCTAATCTCCGCTATTAACAAGGAGTGATCTGAAAAATTTTCAATTCGTTCGTGGTGGGAGAGGCAGCATTCCGTCAAACGACCGGAGAGATCCGGTGATAGGAAAATGTAATCCAAACGAAATCCGTTCTTTTTATGGCTATACCATGTATAGTCCAGTGTATCTTTGTGTATTTGTTTCCAGGCGTCGGTCCATCCGTTTGCTTCCATTTTCATGATAAAATTACTATATTTCTTTGGTGCGCGTTTCTTTTCATCACTTCTTGCGGTATTAAAATCCCCTGCAACGATGGAACGGATACCGGATCTGCGTTCACTATGCTCAAGGATTTGCTCCCAAAAAAATTGCTTGTCATACGTTTCATTCACATTTGGGACATGGACCCCTAGTAAAAATAAGTGATGGGTCGGGAGATATACTTCGTTCCAGCGGTGGGATCCATGCTCGTTGGAAAAAGGGACTTCACAAGTTTCGAGTGGATAAGTGGATAAAATAAGAATACCATTTTCTCGGTTTGGCGGATCGGATGACTGGATATGATGCCACCCTGCTTGCCTCAGCTCCGAAGTAAGAAACGCACCTGTCTGATTTTGCTTGTATTCTGTCAGCACGATCACATCAGCCCGGTGCTCCTTGAGTGAATCAACAATTTGAAGGATTGCCTTTTTTCCGCCCTGGCGTATATTCCACGTTAAAACTTTTAATCGATGCATCAATGCTAATCCCCCCCTTAACGGAGACCGATGGCATTAACCGGACCCCAGATTGTTATGTAGGAAGCCATACGTGGCTGTTTGATAAAGCAGCCCTCCCTATCCTTCCTTTCATATGTTCAAGAGGGATGAGCTTTTTAAAATGATTAATTGTGGATAAAACCTGTGGATATCTGTGTTTTATCTTGTGGATTTTGTGTATAACCTTGTTAATTACTTATTTGATCCTGTTAACGATGTGTATAAAACTGTGTATAAAATTTAAACAAGCTATAGTTTATAATGGTTATTACCACATTTTTTTAAAAAGAGAAGGAGAGCAGGTGAGCAAGAACTTAGTCATGTTTCCTTTCAGGCACATTCAAATGTAGGAATGGTAAAAGGATTTGGAAGAATGAAAATTACTTTGATGCAGAAGCACCATGTATCCGTTGAAACGAATATAGGGGAAATTAATATTGTCGAACGGGGATAAAGGGGGCAGGCGAGGAGCTGTCCCCCTTTATTTCTTTTTTCGACAAAATCCGAGGAGTCCCCTATCTCACAAGCTGATTTACTTGAGAAACGATGCCCACTACCAATTCACGTGCGGATAACCTTTTGCTTAACCGAGACCCCTGCCCGCTCCAAAGGCTCAGCCACTCCGGCCTATCTTGCTTTGCCGCTTCTGTGCGGATTTCCTTTGTGAGCGCGTTTTGTACGGGATAACTCGGCAATTCTTTTTCATATGGCGCCATTTTCGTCATGAATTCATTTTGAATGCCTCGTGCCGGCTTCCCGCTGAATACGGAGGTGATCTGCGGCTGATCCTCTGTGCTGTTTAAAATTGACTCGATGTGCTGCTTTTTCGCCCCGCTTTCCAGACTGGTGACAAAGGCTGTTCCCATCTGGACGGCCTGGGCACCAAGGGTGAGTGCTGCGAGAACTCCCCGCCCATCCATAATGCCCCCTGCTGCAATTACCGGGATACCGATATGATCCACGGTTTGCGGAACAAGCGCCATTGTGCCAACCATCGCCTCACCAAAAGGAATCGAGAAAGTTCCGCGGTGACCACCTGCCTCACTGCCCTGCACGACAACCATATCCACTCCGATTTCTTCATTGATCATTGCCTCGTTGACCGTTGTTGCAGTACCTACGAGTGTAATATTTTCCCGTTTTAGCTGTTGAATGATTGCTTTTGAAGGAACACCGAATGTAAAACTGCAAACAGGTACTTGTTCCTCGATAATGATCTCCAATTGTTGTTCAAAAAGAGCAGTCGATGGCTTTCCCACAGCCGGTTCCTTCAATTTTAGCTCTTCGCGAAAAGGACGCAGCCATTCATTCACCTTTTCCAAATCCACTTCAGATACTTCTGGAATTTCTGGTATGAAGACATTAACACCAAAGGGCTGATCCGTTAATGCTTTAACCTTCTGAATCGTCTGCTTCATCTGCTCCGGTTGCATATAGCCTGCACCTAAGTTTCCTAACCCACCGGCGTTGGAGACAGCAGCTATCAATTCTGGTGTGGTCACACCCCCGGCCATTCCTGCCTGGATAATTGGATAAGCAATTCCCAACTTTTGCGTAAGCTCATTTTTATTCCACATGCAACTTATTCCCCCTATCAGTTGTTCAACTTTCAAACGGTTTCTAAAAATGCTTTATATCTATTATAATGAAGAGACATAAACACGTAAAAGGATGTTTCTTGTTGCTTACCATCAAAAATAATGATACCTGAACATCGGCTGGAGGTTTTTATATGAATCTGGAAGATCTTCGTGTTTTTAAGGAAGTGGCAAAGCATGCCAACATGACAAAAGCGGCTGAGAGCCTGAACTTTGTTCAATCCAATGTCACCGCGAAAATGAAACGGCTGGAACAAAAATACGAAACCAAGTTATTTTATCGGCATAAACAGGGTGTTGAACTAACCTCACCCGGCAAAATGCTTTTATCCTATGCGGTGCAAACGCTCCAGCTGATGGATGATGCGGAAAAATCATTAAAGGAATCTCATGCACCGAGTGGAACTTTGTCCATCGGTTCCATGGAAACAACAACTGCTACCCGATTGCCGCGGATATTATCTGGATATCATGATCACTATCCAGCAGTTGAATTATCGCTTCAAACCGGAACTACAAAAGAACTTATCAAAGCTGCTTTAAAACGTGAAATAGATGGTGCATTTGTTGCAGGAGAAGTCCGTCATCCAAACCTTGTGAAAATCGAGGCTTTTGAAGAAGAACTGATGCTGATTGCAAAGAAAAATTCCCTTTCCAACGCGGAATTTGATCAGTTAGATAAGCAACTGTTCATCGTATTCAAGTCCGGCTGCTTTTACCGAGATACGCTGGAAAAATGGCTGGAGTCAAAAGGAATTATTCCCACACGGATGATGGAGTTGAACACATTGGACGGGATAATGGGCTGTGTTCAAGCTGGACTGGGCGTTTCCCTTTTGCCAAAAACGGCAACTGATCAACTTAACCAAAGCAAAACGATCACAAGATTTCCCCTGCCAGAACCATATGGGAAGGTCCAGACATGGTTTATTCATCATAAGGATATTGTGCAAACATCCGCATTTTGTAAGTTTAAGGAGATTTTTTATGATGAGGGAATTGTTGAAGTTGAGGGATAGTAGGTGTGATAAAAATGACAAAAAATAATCCCTCATGTGCTTTATCCAGCCGGTGAGAGATTATTCCTATCCATCCCCCCTTGATGGGGTTGTCTATTGTTTTCATAATAACTCCACTTTCGCACCCTGAAAATAGGTAGGTATCCCTTGATTTAGTGGCCATGAAAACACGACATCCCTTGTAAATACAATGGTAGTATGATGTGCTAGCCGCTACAAATTGACTTTTTTCCTTCCCCAGTCAGGTAATGATTCCTTGATCCGAGCACCTAACCAAGCCTTTCGTATCTTACGCCAACTTAACGAAGAAGTGACGGATTTGATTCGCCAGTACAGTGGCGGATGTGCTTGAAGTTGAATTCAATAAACCTGAAAAAACAATTATCACGATCTATACTCGACGTTCTTTTCATTGGCTTTTCGTCTGCCCCGCCATATTGAAGTCTTTTATCCCTTGCTTTATCTTGTGCTAATCCTAATTCACGGAGACCCTCTGCCATTTGGGTCATTCCACCCTCTAAAAGCTTTGCTCCTAAAAAGTCAGCCCGAATCTCCGTCCATTGTGCAACAAAAGATATATATATAGGGAAAAGGATCATTAAAATATAAATAAGAGTGATTTTTACCCACTACGGGAAAGACGCTTTAAAAACGAACCACTTACTTCACCGTATCCATTGTTTCCGTTAATGCTTGTAACTCTTCCAATGTAAGGCTTGGATCAATGATAACAAGGGAGTAATTTAATCCATCTTCTTGCCAAAATAAAGCACGAAAATCATTTGAATCTGTATAGGTTCCGTCCTGATTACGAATCGTAACCTTTTCTTCATCAGGGAGGAGAAGATCTTCATCTGTATCTTCAGGCGATTCAAAAACAGATAGTGTTAAAAATGGTGCATCTTCTTTCTTATAATCAATATTAATCTCCGTCCGGTTAAGTTTACCTTTTAGTTCATCCATTTCGATGGCTGATATCGCTACCCCGTCTTCCTCAGGAAAGTAAAGAAAAGGTTTTCCAATACCTTCTTTTGCTTCCTCTAACGTCACTTCTTCCGTCTTTAGTAAGTCATCTGAGTTAACGATATCTACATCATCAGGTAGATCAAGTGTAAATTTTTCATCAGGAATGCTCGTATCAAAATCAATATTGTTATAGACTATTTCTGTCTTTTGATTGCCTGTACTGGAAACGATCTTTAAAACAATCCAATTTTCTTTATCAATCCATATTTCTTGTTTTCCCAGTAAAACATCATCTTTTTTCGGGGTAGCTACCAGATGGTACGCGGATCGACCAGCTATTTCTTCTTCCCCTTTTCCTTCTATTTGATGCGTATCACGAACCATATCAAGAATCAAATCAACTTGTTCTTTAGGTGATGGTTGATTAAATTCCAATATTTCTTCATCATCAACCACAATCGCTTGATTTTGCTCTACTTCATATGTTGTAATCTTTTCCCCATCATTGACCGATATCGCTTTTTCTTCTTCATTTTGATTTTCAATTTCGACCCTTATCTTTCCATCTTTACTATGCCATTCTTTCATCTTCATTGCTTCCACAACGTCTTCATTTTCACGAATCGTTGATGTCGCTTCAGCTACGTATGATTCAGATTCTTTCTCATCTAAAGCATTATTAATCATTTGCTCTGGAGAATAATCACTTGTTTCCGAGCAAGCCGTCATCATAAAAATTCCTCCTGTCACACATAAAGTTACTAAAGCTTGATAGATTTTCATTTTTCTTCCCCTTTTCACTTCAATTTAGGTAGTTTGCATATGACACATGTACCAACGTTTTCTTTTGAAAATAAAAAGACTTCGCCGCCATGTTTTTCAATAATTTGTTTAGTAATACTTAAACCTAGTCCCGATCCATGTTTATATTGTATACTCCGTGCTTCATCTGCTTGATAAAGCGGTTCAAAAACATAAGCTGATTTTTCTTTTGCTATTCCTTTTCCTTCATTTTGAACGATGAAATAAACAGCACCTTTCGTTAACAATTCATTTGTGGGTATAAATTCAAATAACCAATCAGGGGGCATCTTTTCACTTGATCGGGCAGCAATCCACAGATGACCTGCCTTTTTTGTATAATGAATCCCATTACTAACTAAATTATCAGCCACACGTATCATTTGTTTTGGGTTCAAGTCATACGTTCCAACAACATCCGCATCTGCCTGTAATTCAATGCCTTTGTTTATGCATAACGCCTCATAATCTGAGACTAGCATTTCAAAAAACTCACTGCCTTCCACTTCCACTAATTCCATCGTATGGCTCGGTGACTTGAGTAACGTGTATGTTAACAAGTCATCTAACATAACCTGCATAAAATCCGCCTTTTCCATAATCACTTGGCGATATTCATTTTGTTCTTGATCTGTTAGTTTTTGCGTGTGAAGGGCTTCAGCATAAGCCATAATGGATGTAAGTGGCGTTTTTAGATCATGGGAAACACTTGCGATTAAGTATTCTTTCGCTTCTTGTTCCTGTTCAATTGTTTTTCTTGCTGTATCGATTTGATGTTTCATATGAAAAAAATGCGCTGTTAATTTTCCAATTTCATCTTGCTTTGTCTGGCGTTCATGAACGTCTTTACCAGTAGCAAAAGCTGTCATGTCATTCATCAACCCGGTTAGACGCAAGTTAAATTTTTTATTAACAAGAAGAATAACTGTTAAATAAATAAGCGTAAATACAACAAAAAACAGTCCTCCAACAATATAACTACGATTTGTCACACCTGCTACCCATTCGTCACGAGCTATTTGCACATCAAAAAAACCAATGAGTTTTCGATTATCGAAGACGGGTTGTTTATACGAATAGGAACTGTATCCTTGTTCTAATGTGTATAATTCTTGATATAGTTGCTCCTTGCTAAGTCCATACCTCGTTGATTTAAATGAAGGATTAGATGTATAGATAATCACTCCATTCTGGTCATAAAGCGTGATTGATTTTGTCTGATCCGCATATTTCTTAATTTTTTTTCGATCTGTTTGAGAGGTATATAGTTTTGGATCGTCTAAAATTTGTTTTAGGTCATCTAACTCCATTTGGATTTGCACGTGCTCTTCCACTTTTTGTTCATTGTTATACGAATGGATCCAGGCAAAAAGGAAATAAGCTGTCATCAAAGGAAGAATCATCACGATTAAATAAGATAATAATAGCCATGTTTTTATTTTCACAGCAGGTCACCTATAAACTTGTAACCTTTTCCCCAAACGGTCTGAATAAAATAGGGGGTTTTTACAGGGTCTTTTAATTTCTCACGTAACGATTTAATATGCACAGTAACCGTGTGCAACCCTTCCGCTTCAACTTGGTTCCATATATGTTCATAGAGTTCTTGTTTTGAAAAAGTGCGCTGCGGGTGCTTTGCTAAAACATGGAGTAAGTCAAATTCTTTTACAGTTAATAAAAGTTCATCCCCATGAAGCATGACCTTACGTTGATCCCAATCAATCGTTAAGCCGTCTGTGTACCTAGATCTATTTCCTGTTTCACAAACGCCTTGATATCGTCGCCATCTACGTAGTTGTGACTTGATGCGTGCTTTTAATTCAACAAGACTAAAGGGTTTTGCCAAGTAGTCATCCGCGCCCAGGCCAAGCCCTTCGACTTTATCTTCATCTTCTTTTCGGGCACTGATAATAATGATCGGGACATCACTTTTCAAGCGAATGTTTTTGCATAAAGTGAAGCCATCCATTTCTGGCAACATGAGATCAACAAGGACGAGGTCATACTTGGCTCCCTGAAAATCTTCCCATCCTTCAAGACCTGTAGTTGCCCAAGTTACTTCATACCCTTCTTGTATGAGTGTATTCCGCGTAATGCCAGCAATTTCTGAGTCATCTTCCACAAGTAAAAGACGAGCTTGCATGATGATTCCTCCCCTACAAATGTAAATATAGCATCCTTTTATAAAGATAAAGGAAAGTTTATTATTTCTTTATAATTAAGCGTTCTTCATTTTATCATTTCGCAGCTATGTCAAAACGTGTATGATTGACTTTTTTAAAAATAAAATGTAATATATATATGTCTAAATGACATATATATATAGCGTGGATGGTGACTAAATGTCGAATCGAATAAAAATGGCTCGAGTAGAAAAATCACTTACACAAGAGCAGCTTGCCAGCCGGGTGTCGGTGGCAAGACAGACAATCGGACTGATCGAAAAAGGAAAATACAATCCGAGTCTTAAGCTTTGCATTGCAATTGCCAAAACATTGGGGAAGACGCTCGATGATTTATTTTGGGAGGATGATTAAGATGGAAAAAACATGGATTGCCAATTTACTTCCACAGGATGAGTATAGGGAAAAACGACTTCTTTACTTTATTGCCGAAGCCGTTTTCATACTGGGTGTGTCGCTGTTTCTGTATTTAATGGTTGAATCATTTATAGTAGAGATGGATATGCCTGGTGATAGGATGGCACTTCTTTGTATTGGATTTTTAATCACGTATACGACTCTTCGCTCTACGTTGACCGGTATTGAATATCCAGACGTTGCATCAGAAAAACGATATCAAAAAGAAAAAAGGTTGAGAATTTATAGCACTATTCATTTCTGGATCATTTTTTTATTTATTTCTATCTTATTCAAAGGCATTCCATCCAATCTTGAAGAAACATTTGATATTGGTGGATCAGCTACTTTTGCCGCAATTTTCTTCTTTATCTTGAATTACCTTTCCTTAAAAAAATCGTACAAGAAAAACAAGGATTTGCTGGATGATTAAGACTTGATAGAATCGATTTGGTACCGTGGTTTGCGATGTTCTACTGATAATTTTCATCAAAGTTGAATTTCCAGCGCTATTTGGACAAGACCCATAACGCTGTCACTCAAGCTTTTACGCCTTAGGCTTTCCTATGTAGTACCCTTGCATTGCATCGACACCGAGGTTTTGCCAAGTTTTTAGTTGATCGGCAGTTTCAATGCCCTCTACAGTCACATCCCATTCCTGCAACCTGAAAATTTCTAGCATTTTTTTAATTGTTGACTCCAAATTGGGCTCCTGATCTAATTTATACACGAGGCTTTTGTCCAGTTTCATAAAATCAATCGGTAAATCGACGAGGTCGTTGAAAGAAAAATATCCGTTTCCAAAATCATCAAGTCCAACCCGGAATCCCTTTGTCCGAAGAGAATGCATAATCTGTTTGATCTGCTTCCGCTTATATAATTCTTTGCTCTCGGTAATCTCAAACTGCAATCGATCAGGTTGCACACGATATTCCCTGCATATATTAGACACGCTTTCTGATAATCCTGACAAAAGCAGCTGTTCAACAGAAATATTTACGGAATAGACAACATTTGTTTTATCCTTTTTAATGTGTTCACAAACATTACGTAATAAATATTCAAATACGTCATGAGTTAATCCGTAATTCTCCATTTGATGCACGAATTCATTCGGTTTTACTTCTCCTTTCTCTGGATGATTCCAGCGCAACAATGCCTCGCTGCAGATTACTTTGAACGTATCACGATCAACAATTGGCTGATAATGAATCTTGATTTCCTGCTTTTGCAAGGCTTGGAATAATTCATCCCTGCTAAAGGCACATGTTGTTGTATTGATGTTTTCTAAGGTTGCTGCTGGTTCACTATTTTGGGACTGAAATGCTTCCACTTCCATTCGAAATTTTTCTTCGACACTGCCATGCCCATCCAAATTATATTTATTTAAAAAATTTAATTCATCCAGTACTTTATAAAAGAAGTTTCTCCCAAAAAATTTGGCGTTAAAGTACACCAGCATCATTTGATAATGGGATAATTGCGCTCGAATCAATTCCACATATGAATTTCTTTGATTTTCGGAAAGTTGTTCACGATGTTCATAGATCCAATAGAACAATTGAAATAGATTTTTGTAATATAAATGGAAATTATTCGCATGAATTTTATCTAGTTTTTGCATCGAGGCAAGTAATCGCAAATCCTCATCCGTATCTTCTTCCGCGAGATAAATTTGCATCAAATCTGTATATGCCTTTTTGAAAAAATCCTGTCCCCCGTGACGCCCAAAACCATTTGGCGCTTCGTATACCAAATCCCTTACCATGTTACTATGTAGATCAAATAATTGGAAAAAAGTTCCTTCAATCCGCTGCCTCACTGATTCTTCTTTTTGTAATTTAAGCTGTTCCTTCTGACTCAAAAATGCCCATAAAGCAAATAGTGCCGTAATTATCGTTAATATGGGTGTGGTGATTCCATTAAAAAAATCAGCTAGATAGCCATAATTATCTCCAAAGGTAAATGCTGTTGTATCTTCATGGTGGATAATATAGTACATACTAAAATAAATCACGGAGCAACTCATCATCATGATGATGAAGGAAGGAAGAACATAGTAAAGTGCAGTCTTCCTTAATTGCGTAAGTCGTTTTTTCTGCATTTTAATTCCCTCTTTATTAAAACTAAGATTCTTCTTCATTATACACGACTTCGTAAGGGCAGTCCTGCCAAAATTATTCGGTATAAACTGGAGGGAGAACGATCGTAACCCCTCCGTTTCATTCGGTGAAATTCGGGGATGTACTTCGTGTGGGCAGTTCCCCTCCTCTCGCCTAGAGGACAGACCCTCTTATTGTCAAAATCTTATCATTTTTAATAGCTATTCAAAATATACTTATAGAGGCGCTATAAATAATCCGTATCGTTTAGCAGGATAACACTTATACGCAAACAAGGAGGGTGTGTATGGACAAAAAGAAGGTTGGTTTCGTTGGACTTGGAAACATGGGATTTCCGATGGCATCCAATCTATTAAAAAGCGGGTTCACGGTATACGGTGTGGACATTAAGAAAGTAAATGAGGAACGTTTAGCAGCGATTGGTGGAAAGACAGGCTACACGGTAGCAACGCTTACCGATGAAGTGGATATACTATTCACCAGCCTCCCGACACCGCAAATTGTAGAGGAGGTTTATCTTGGTAAAGCTGGCCTGATTCATCATGGCTCCTCTCCCCTTACATTCGTCGATGTAAGCACGGTTTCTCCGGAATTAAACCGAAAAATAGCGGAGAAAGCCACAGAAAAAAACATGCAATATCTAGGGGCACCAGTAAGTGGCAGTGTTTCCGGAGCAGAAGCAGCTACACTGACCGTTATGGTTGGTGGCAAAAAAGAAGCCTATCCCCATGCTTTGCCATATCTGCACGCAATTGGGAAAAATATTTTCCAAATTGATGAAGATGCTGGCATGGGGACGATAGTCAAATTAATCAACAATCTCATGACTGGTATTCATAATCAAGCGGTCGCTGAATCTTTGTCCATTGCAGATCATTATGGGCTTGATCACGATCTTATTCATCAGATCGTTTCTGTAAGTTCCGGGCAAAGCGATGTGTTCTCAAGAAATCATAAAAATTTTATCTCTCAAGATGAATATAGGAAGGGAGCGTTCACTGCTTCCCTATTACACAAAGATTTGAAATTGGCCAAGTATGTGTCCGGAGGAACGCTGCCCCTGGTTGAAACACTGATTCAATATTTTGATGACCATATGGATGGCTATGCAGATAAGGACATGTCTGCTACGTATTTGATGTTAAAGCAGCTGCATGCCAAGAAAAAGCAATCATGAATTTTATTTTAAAAAGGATGGATGGATAAATGGAAGTAACAACATTAGATCGGATTATGCATTATATCAATGGTAAAAAAGTAAAAGGTACGAGTAGCAGATTTGGTTATGTGTACAACCCTTCATCGGGGCAAAAAATTGCCACGGTACCGTATGCTACGGATGCAGAAGTGGATCAAACGATAAAATTAGCCAAAGAAGCCGCTGCAAAGTGGGCGAAAACTTCCGTTGGAAAAAGAGTAGCGGTATTGTTTAAATTTCGTCAATTCGTAAGCGAACATACGGATGAGCTGGCTCGATTAATCGGCAAAGAAAATGGTAAAACGATTTCTGATGCAAAAGGAGCTATTAAACGGGGCATGGAGTCGATTGATCTAGCTATCGGGGCACCGCATATCCTAAAAGGCGAGCACTCTGTCAATGTGGGTGGAGATATTAATGCCTATTCGATAAAACAGCCGCTCGGCGTCGTTACATGTATTTCGCCTTTCAATTTTCCTGTGATGGTGCCACTTGCGATGAGTACGATGGCAGTTGCTGTTGGAAATGCAATGGTTTTGAAGCCTTCTGAAAAGGTGCCTTATTCCGCTCTCTTCCTCTCGGATCTCTGGGAAAAGGCCGGGCTTCCTGCGGGGGTTTGGAATGTTGTCAACGGGGACAAGGATACAGTCAATGCCATTATTACCCATAAAGATATAAAAGCAATCAGTTTTGTCGGTTCTACGAAAGTCGCAGAAAAAATCTATGAAACTGGCACCAAACATCATAAGCGGGTTGCTGCATTTGGCAGTGGAAAAAACCATATGGTGATCATGCCAGATGCTGATATGGACCTTGCAGTTGATGCTTTTGTTGGTGCGGCTTTTGGCTCTGCTTCCCAGCGTTGTATGGCTATTTCAGTCGCTATGCCAGTGGGAGAAAAAGCAGCAGAAATTTTTACAAAAAAAGCAAAAGAGAAAGTAAAAAACCTAAAACCGGGTGCTTATCAAGATGAAACTGCCGATTTCGGGGCCTTGATCAGTGAAGAAGCAAAACAGAGCGTATTACGCGCAATCGAATCGGCGGAAAAAGAAGGAGCAAATATCGTCGTCGATGGAAGGAATCCTTCTGTAAACAATGCGAACGGATTTTACCTCGGTGCCACGCTGTTCAATCATGTCACACCGGAAATGGCGATGTATAAGGAGGAAGTTTTCGGCCCTGCACGTGCAATTGTGACGGCGGAAAGCTTGATCAAGCAATTGATCTCATTAATGATCATGCATATGGAAATGGTGTAACGATTTTCACCAACTCCGGCAGACATGCACGCAAATTTACGCAGGAAATCGAAGTCGGCATGGTCGGTGTCAACGTACCTGTTCCAATTCCAGTCGGCTATCATAACTTTGGTGGGTGGAAAGGGTCTCGTTTTGGTGAGGGTCAGATGTTTGGACCAGATACCGCGCGCTTTTTCACAAACACAAAAACCGTTTCAGAACGATGGCCGGAAGCAGATACAAAGAGCGAAACAAATTTTGATTTTCCGAGCAGTTAAACGAAAAATGATGATGGCTCCGTTTTCACACGGGGCCCAACCATAATCACATATCCATTTGAAAACGTTAACGTTTTTCATTCTCGAGGTGATTGGATGCTAGGAATTGTATTAGGGCTCTTGTTGCTTATTATCCTTGCATACAGAGGCTGGTCTATTATCTGGATTGCCCCGATTTGCGCGGGGGTTGTTGCATTATTTGGTGGACTTGATTTACTCGATGCCTATACAGGCACCTATATGGAAGGTTTTGTTGATTTCACGAAAAGCTGGTTCCCTGTCTTTATGCTTGGTGCTATTTTGGGAAAATTAATGGAATATACCGGTATGGCCCAATCGATCGCATCAGGAATCATCAAGCTTTTCGGAAAAAAACAAGCAACAATTGGCGTCGTACTCGCTTCCAGTGTTCTGGCTTATGGTGGGATTAGTGTTTTTGTCGTTGTATTCGCTGTTTATCCACTTGCCGTAAGTATGTTCAGGGAGGCTGACATTCCAAAAAGACTGATGCCGGGAACCATCGTTGCTGGCATGATGACCTTTGCCATGACTGCGCTTCCCGGGACACCGCAAATCCAAAATTTGATCCCAACGGATTATTTTGGTACAACCGCTGCTGCGGCACCAATGATGGGGGTTGCTGCGGCGATTGTAATGGGAGTTGGATCCATCCTTTATTTAAAATGGAGGGAAAAGAAATTAAAAGCAGCGGGCGAAGTTTTCATTGGATCGGACGAAGATGAAAAGGTAAAAAAGCAGCTGATGGAAAACCCGCCACACATTCTTTTATCTTTACTTCCCATTTTAGCTGTCATTATTACACTGAATCTCTTCAAATGGGATATTGTCATTTCCCTCCTGAGCGGTATCCTCTTGATTTTGCTTTTATCCGTGAAACGATTTAAAGGGTTTGTACCTGCACTGAACAAGGGTGCAGGGGATTCAGTGATGGCGATGATCAATACATCTGCTGCAGTCGGGTTTGGAACCGTGGTACGCGCAGTTCCCGGATTTCAGAAGTTGAGTGATTTTGTGCTTGGATTGGATGCAAATCCATTGATATCCCTGACGGTTGCTACCAATCTATTATCAGGAGCAACCGGCTCCGCTTCAGGAGGGCTTGGTATCACCATGGAAGCTTTAGGGCAAAAGTACAACGAAATCGCACAAGCTACCGGAATCGCTCCAGAAGCATTTCACCGTATTGCTTCCATTGCCTCCGGCGGACTGGATGCACTTCCGCATAATGGAGCTGTTTTAACCATTTTAATCGTCACCGGCATGTCACATAAGGAATCGTATAAAGATATTGCCGTTATCGCGATTGCCTTTCCAATGTTGTCACTCATACCAGCTATTCTGCTGGCTAGTTTGGGAATCTATTAATCGGAACGCAAGCGGATTTGAACAAACGATGTAAAGAAAAATTCGCTTTTTCCAGCAGTGATATGCATGATGGTGAAGAAGATTAGCTTTTTCGCTAATAAGACAGAATAAGCCACCTTCTAGTAATCTGGGAGATGGTTTATTTTGTAATTTCGCTGTAAACAATGCTTATTCAATATGGCACAGTAAATATAAGTGCATAAGGCTTTTACGGGTGGTTATATTTGTTGCCTGTGCTAAACAAACATAAAAATATGGTAAATCTTATCTTTTTAAGATGTATTTTTATTTTTTACAGATACCCTATGATTAGCTACATCACGATAAAGCTTCATTACTTCTTCATTTCGTTTATTAAAAAACGCGTCGTTTATAATTGGTATCTTATACGCTTTTTCTAAATCCGTCATTAACGCTGTTAAACGTAAATCCCGCTGAAACATATTGATATCAGCTTCCATAATATTTTTAAATCTTTCTTCAAATTCTTCTAACATCCAAACACCTCCGATTCATACATTCACTCTCAGCTTTTTTATATTTGTATGCATTCTCTTGCTTTTCTTTATCTTATCGTTATTTTTTTGCTGTTTTTATAGCAAGGAACTCATCCCATTCTCTGCATACAATGTTCCCTTAAGGGACACCCATCACAGATCGGCTTTGCTTTGCAATGCTGCTTCGCATGCTCAACAAGCAATGCATGAAACTCTTTCCAAAATAAAAGATCCTGCGATAAATCACCTTCCACTTCGATTCGAAACGGATCATATGACCCTGGCATATCATAACCAAGCCGATAAAATATTCTTCTTGCATAAGCGTCCACCACAAACACTGGCTTATCAAATCCATAAAGCAGCATGACATCGGCTGTTTCCTGCCCCACTCCTTTAATCCCCAGCAATTCTTTCCTTAAATCTTCACGGCTTTTCCCTTTTAAGGAACACACATCAAATTGATGATCCCTAAACCAATGGAGGAAAGCTTTCAACCGCTTTGCTTTGATATTGTAAAAACCACTTGGGCGAATTAATTGGGCTAATTGTGCTTCTTTTAATGAACGCATTCTTTTCGGATACAAATATGGAGCTACATTTTCCAACGCCTTCTCTACATTACGCCAGCTTGTATTTTGAACGAGAATAGCACCGACCATCATTTCAAAAGCCGTATCAGCCGGCCACCACCTCTGTGGTCCGTAATGTGCATACATTTTTTTATAAATAAAATCATAATGAAACATAGAAACCTCCAAAAACTTTACAAAATATTTACTTCAGGTAAGGATTTATTTTATATTCCTCTGATATCATTGAAATAGAAGATCATAAGATAGTCAGAATGGAGGTGTTCAATTGCGACTGCTTGCTAAAGTAACTATCTGTCTTACAGTCCTTATGATCTATATGAATTATTAATTTCCCTCATTTTTTACTCCTCCATTTTTGTATACTTCTATATTCCATATACAACGGCGAAACCCTTCATACTTTTTTTTCCGCACATTCTGTTATATTCTTAAATAGTAGAAATCTACTTTTAGGAAAACAGGAGGGAATACATATGTCTATGAAAAAAACACTAACACTAGCTGGTTCAGATACCAGCGGCGGTGCAGGCATACAGGCAGACCTGAAAACATTTCAGGAACACAGCGTGTATGGAATGACTGCACTGACATCCATTGTGACGATGGATCCGAAGAACAACTGGAGTCACGGGGTATATCCGATCGATGCTGCCATTGTGAGTAAGCAGCTGGACACCATTCTGTCGATTGGTATCGATGCAATGAAAACCGGAATGCTTGGTTCTGTTGATATAATCGAGCTTGGCGCACAGAAAATGGATGAATATAAACTGGATAAATTCGTTCTCGACCCAGTCATGGTATGTAAAGGAGAAGATGAAGTTTTACAGCCTGAAAATACGGATGCAATGCGGGAATTATTACTTCCTCGTGCAACCCTTACAACTCCAAATCTGTTTGAAGCTGGTCAGCTTGCACAAAACGGGCCAATCAAAACAATGGATGATATGAAAGAGGCAGCAGTGAAGATCCATGAACTTGGTGCAAAAAATGTTGTGATTAAAGGCGGCAAGGTATTTGATCACGAAAAAGCGATTGACCTCTTCTATGATGGCAAAGCGTTTACGGTTCTCGAAAATGAAAAAATCAATACCACCTACAATCATGGTGCAGGATGTACATTTGCAGCAGCAACAACGGCTAATCTTGCAAATGGCAAATCTGTGAAAGAAGCTGTAGCAAATGCAAAAGAATTTGTCACCGCAGCAATTGCACATGGATGGAAGATGAATGAATATGTCGGGCCTGTTATGCATGGCGCCTATCATCAATTTGGAAAATAAATGAATGGAACTGTTATGAAAATATTCCTTAGGAGAAGGATTTTTTCAACATGTTCCCCTAAATTAGGAACATGCATTTTGAAAAAGTCCTTCTCTTTTTGTGTAACACGTGTACAATGTGGATTTAACCATTTCCCCGTCTTTAGATAAACCATTGTCCCATGGGGATTTTTATGATAAAAATAACATAATGTTATTGCAAGAAAATAAAAATAATAAGGTAGGAGCTGATTCGCATGGAACATGCTAGAGGATGTATAAAGTGTGGAAGTACAGATGCAGACACAAAGGATGTATCAATGACTGGTACAGGACTATCGAAAATGTTTGATGTTCAAAACAATCAATTTACTGTTATCTTCTGTAAAAATTGTGGGTATTCGGAGTTTTATAATAAGAACAGTTCAAAAGCCAGCAATATTTTCGACTTTTTCCTCGGTGGTTAAATGGTGAATGGAAAAATCCCGCCACTATCATCATTCAGGCTTTGTTCCAGTAACAGGGCGCTTTGTTGAAGAGAATCACACATACGAATTGGTGTGATTCTTTTTTTCCTTAACCGAACAACAGCACGGCAAGATGCCTCAATTAATGATACCGAAACCAGACGAACCATCCATCCTCTTTATCTTTAGCTATAAAAATCTGGCCTTCTAATGCGCTGGCACTCTTCCCTTCCCATTTCGGAAAATATAATCTGACTAACCACGACTGTTCAGCAACTGCTTCCCCGCAAAAATTCTTCGCCATTTCATCATAAACCGCATCCTTTTTTTCAGCTGTTTTTGGGAAAGGAAGGGCAGTAATTACTTCCCACTCCGAAAACATTTCTCCATGCTCTCCTTTTTGGTATGTCGCAGGAACAATTTCTTTCAATGCCTTTAAAAGTTCCTCTTTATCTTTCATCGATGTTTTCTCTAATTGTTTTACATCAGGACATTTCACATCGGATTGGGCGTGAATTAGACTTGGTACAAAAGTGAAAAATAAAAGGAAAGAAATGATCATGCTTTTCTTTTTCATAAATGTCACCTCTGTAATAATATCCCAATGATCTTTCTACTTATGTGCAAAATAAAAATTTTTTCTTCATCCCGGAACAAGCCGGCCAAATTATGAAAAAGGCTGACATTGTTATATTAAAGTGGTCATTCGTCCAATCGTATTTATTTTTTATATAAACTTAACCCTAATCTGAAAAGCAATATTAAGAAAAATACAGTAATTACAACACCAATTGTATCCCAATTTATTTCTTCATTATTCAATAAATGTACAATAATTATCCCTGTAATTACGCCCGCAATTCCATAAAGAAATTGCTTCAACGAGTGAATCAAATTATCTCATCTCCCGTCTTTCATTCTAAACACTACTACCAGTTAGTTCTGGAAGCGAACTTCTTGTTGAACCATCACACTATTAACAATCACGAATCAGATACAGGCATATATTTTGTAAAATAAGCACCTACGATTAACAAAATAACAGTAATAGACCAATTTAACAGCCCCATAAAATTAAACCAATAAGCGGAAAGGTTTGTTACAGCAATAAGAAAAAAACAAATTGAAGTTAAAGCACTCCTTATCCCTGCAATACCAGCTTTTTTTCTTTTTCTTATCACAATAGACATGGAAAAAACAAGAGCAATTAGCAGTATGACACTTAAAATAATCGGTATCATTGCCTTTATCACCTCTCCAAACATTAATTTTACTTATCTGTGATTTACCACCTGTAAAAAGTTTTACCTTTTCACAAGACTATGCTTTATAAACTTATAAATGAGAATGATAGTCATCATAGCTAAGATTGAGAGGGCAATTATTTTAATAATTCCCTGTTTTCCATCAAAAGCACTTTTTATAAATAGATCCGTCCCAAACTGCAAAGGCATAAACCCAACTTGTTTCTAAAGTCTTACCTGGTAAAAGAGAAGTGAAAGCTTACCAAGAGATAAATGAATCAATTTCTAAGAATAATGAGTTAAAACATAAACGGCCAACCCCTCAACCACAAGATTTTGAAGATATCGAGTATTAGAAAAGACCATTTACCGCTTTCCAAATCGTCCATTTATTTTTTTCAATGGTATTTGTGTTTTCCGGCAGTGACTGGTCGATAGGCTCGATTAGCACTTTCCATTCTTTCTCATTTAATTCATGCAAGCTACTTCTTCCAGTTTTTTCGCTTACAATCACTTATGGAAGGACAAATAACCAAATGAACATTGAGAAAGCAAAGTTAATTATTATAAGATATAAGAGAAGGAAGTTTGATGAAGTTTTTATGCTGTGCATTTTCAGCCGGTTTTATTTGAGGGGGTAAAATAGATGGATCGTTGGTATGCTTCATTTATCGTAGGAATTGTTGTTTTTCTAGCAATCTTTTCATCAAAGATGATTGGAAATCAGCAATAAATTCTGGAGTCGGCTTTTTTCTAGGTTATTTTATCATTTTTTTAATAATGAAATTTAACAAAAGGAAGCATAAATCATGACGGCAAAGGTTAACCATACTGGAAATATCCTCATCAATGAAGACATCGTCATGCTACTCATCTCATAAATAACGCTGCTCCACTTGAAATTATCCAGAGTCCTCTAGAACACGAGAAAAGCGAAACACACGAATTTATGCCCAATCATGCGGAAGACTGTGATGAATTGCCTTTTACGTAGCAACTCGTAACGGAGCTAAATGGTGGATAGTTCAATTGATGCTAATGTAGTTATTAGTTCATTTTTTTCGATATAAAGTAAGCAATGGTTGCAGAAAGAAACGCTATAAATAATAGTAACAAAAAAGAGCTTTGACTGCTTTTAATAATAACTTCTTGAGATAAATTAGCACTCATATTCCAAGCATCATCTACATCTGGAGTATATGTAAATGTAAGAAGCATTCCAGACAATACTTGGAATAATAAAAACAATAATATAAAACTAATAGCGAAAATAAAATACCTTTTCATTGTTGACACCCCCCCAGTATTTAAAACGACTATACTTAAGGGAAAAGGTTCATTATTCCTCTAAACTGCCAGTTGTATGATAACTTCTATGAAAATAACGTTAATCCTGCTTGTATTATCCCCTCTTCCCATGAATTCCTTTATGGTCTATATCCTAACGTCATACTAAAGAAAAAGGCGTAAACAAAAAGCATTACCAATACAACTACAAAGAAAAGAAATATAAGGATTTTTTCTTTTAATTCCTGCTCTCTTTTCATCCAAAAAAAGCATAGGATTAGAAATATGACTACCGTTGGCAATAAATATAATAATAACGCTATATCAGCCCAATTTGAATTCTTTTCCCAATACATATCAGGTATTGGAGGATGTTCATAAAGGGAACTTATTCTTTCTCTTACTATGATGAAAACCAATGTTAGTACAAAGAAGTACCCATAACCAATATATCTAACAATATTAGGAAATATTTTTGAGCGATGGAGTACAGCGATAACACCGACTAGTAATGGTATTAATAGAATATAATCGCTCACTTCTTATCACATCTCCTCTGAAGTTTGATTATCCAGTTAGATATCCGAAAATAATACCTTCTATTTCCGCTACCTGAGTGTATAAAAATCATTCGCATTGATTTTTGAAAAACGTTGTTCCATTTCTTTCGGATGATACCCTAATTCTCCCATTAAAACTGCCAGTTGCTTGCTATCTTTTTCAGTTGCTTTTCTTATCAACATACATCTTTCCTATAGCTCACCTTTATTTCTATTCTGCTTTTATTGATGTTTATCTATTATTTTCTTTCGGTATTCTTCCGATTTTCCCTTTTGAATAGTGAGACTTTCCCATGCTTCATTTTTTATTTGTTTCCCGATATAGACGATTTGCCCGACGTGATAAGCATAATGTGCCATTTGTCTCTCAATCGCTTCAAGTACCAGATGATTTTCTCCACGAATAGTCACCTTTTTTAATAAGTCTTGTTCGCCTAGACTATTTAGTGTACGAAAAAGGGTTTGCCAGCCTTTTTCCCAAATATGGTGAAGCTCTGATATGGATGAAAGATCATCAATGAATTCCTCATCCCGCTTTCTATCCTCCTTCTCCCCATCAGAGGTTAAAAAGTCCGTCCATCTTGATACCATGTTTCCACTCATGTGTTTTACGATGACTGCAACACTATTAGACGTTTCATTATAAGTCCAGTGTATTCCTTCTTCGGATAATTGATTGATGGTTTTATCACCAAGGTCCTTTACACTTTCAAATCTGTCAATAATCACTTTTAAATATACCGATCCAATAGCCACTATATTCCCTCCTCGCTTTCAGGTTTTATAGACTTTTTAGATAATGTTTCAAGTCTCTCCTAAAACGTAAACGATCACTCACTGCATGATTGCCTCCTAGGTTTAATTCAGTGAAAATGTTGAAGCGATACAAGATTGATCATTTATAATTAAACTTCTTGAATCATCTCCACTCTATTGCCGAACGGATCTCTAAACTCAAAACGCTCAAAATTTGGTATTGGTACTGAATCAAATAATTTAATATCATTTTGTTCCAACACCTTTCTCCAATAAGATATATCTTCCACTTGGTAAGCTAAATGCGCTTTTGTCTGTATTCTGTCAAAGCCATCTTCTGTCCCTATATGTACTTCTTTATTTCCAACTTTTAACCAAAAGCCTCCTCGTCCTTGAAGCGATTTAGGCTTTTCAATCTCTGGTAATCCTAATACTCCACAGTAAAATTTTTTCCCTTCCTCTTCGGATCCTTTTGGAATCGTAATCTGGGCATGATGCAAACCAGTAATCACAAAATTTCCCTCCTAATCCTATGTTCCTTGTATCTAATTTTCATATTGAATATAGAATATAACTTTTCTGTATTCGTAAGAAAATATATAACGGTGCCATTAGTTAAAAGCTTATCGGGATGCTGCTAGCAAAAAGGCAATTACCATCCCTATTGGAATAGAAAGCCACATTATCCTGACAGATGTATGGAATTTCCTAAAGACGAGAAACAGTACGCCGACGAACCAAAATACTATAATAAGAAAGAAGATTGGAGCTACAAAAGTGTCATCGGTATAATTCTCCGCAATTGCTCCGGAAGCAAAAAACGTTGCCACTAAGATTGCAATGATCCCACTTAAAACAGTATGGAGAGTCATTGTTACCTTGTTACTTTTCAATAATTGTCCTCCTCTCTTTTAACTATTTTTATTCCACCAGCCCTCGTCTTTAGCACAAAAATATAATGAACGTTCGGGGTTTTTCTGTTCCAAGTTTTAAAAGAAACGATCACGAAAAAGGAAGAAGCTGTAAAACGTAACCACCTGCAACACCTAATATAACAATAAACCATGCGGGTACTTTCCATATATTTAACAAACCAAATAAAATGACACCTAAGGCAAAGTCTGTTGCATTAAAAATCGAACTGTTCATCACCGGGTCATAAAATGCAGCTAACAAAATACCTACAACACTAGCATTTACCCCCATTAAAATGCCTTGAAAAGATGCTCGTTTACGTAATTCATTTAGAAACGGTAAAGCTGCAACAATGAACAAAAATGAAGGTAGAAAGATGCCTATCGTTGCTACAATCGCTCCAGCTACCCCTTCCATCATTGTTCCCAGGTAACTAGAGAACGTAAATAGTGGACCTGGTACTGCTTGTGCCATTCCATATCCAGCTAAAAATTCATTCGCCGTTAATAAACCTGCGGGTACTATTTCTCGCTCAATCATTGGTAATACGACATGTCCCCCACCAAATACGAGAGAGCCAACCCTAAAAAAGATATCAAAAATAGTAAGTAGGGGGTTATCTGATAGTTTATTTAAGAACGGCAGTAAAATAAGCAAACTTATTAAAATGCCTAAAGAGGTTAAACCAAGCTTTTTTGAAATCGTAATGGAGAAAGGCTGAACTTTTGATTCGGCTTTATCTTTAAATAATTTTAAACCTAGTAAACCAGCACCTAAAATAATTAAAATCTGCATCCATGCGGATGGATATAATAACATGATAGCAGCAGCGACTATAGCGATCGCTAACCGTGATTTATCAGGTGTTAATTTTTTGCCTAATCCTATTAGCGCGTGTAGGACAACTGCTGCCGCGACTATCTTTAAACTGTGTATGAAGATCGCATCTTCTAGGGCGAATGTTTGATACATGACAGCAAATAAAATCAACACAATAATCGATGGTACGGTAAATCCAAACCATGAGAGAAGCCCGCCAAGCAAACCTCCACGCAACATACCAATGGAAATGCCTACCTGACTGCTAGCTGGACCAGGTAAAAACTGACATAATGCAATAATATCCGCATATGTTTTATCATCAAGCCATTTGCGACGGTCAATATATTCATCTTTAAAGTATGCTAGATGGGCAACGGGGCCCCCGAATGAAGTCAATCCTAATTTTGTTGAGGTTAGTAATATTTCAATGAGCGTTTGCATTTTATTTTTTTGTTTGGACATTGTGATTCCCCTCCTCTCTTATTTTATTTCTTTAAATAATTCATAGGCTTTTTTTCTTGCCTCTTTAAGCATTTCATTCCCTTTATCCGTCGTCGTGTAGTACTTTCTTATTTTGCCTTCCACATTTCTCTCTTTCTTTTTCAATAGCCCATCAGACTCCATGGAATGTAAGATCGGATAAAGGGTACCTGAGCTAATGGTATAACCATGCTCTTTCAGTTCATCCACCATCCAAACACCATAAATAGGGTGTTCCTTTGCATGGTGTAAAATATGAATGTGTATGAATCCAAGAAACAGCTTACGTAATACTTTGTTTTCCATTCTACCACCTCCAACAGCTTATTATCGATTTTAAATATCGAATCCCGATATCAATATCGTACATTTGATTCTTGAATATGTAAAGACCATGATGAAAAAATTTACAGTACTTTTACATTTATCTGAGGAAGAATTAGGAATAGTAGTGACCAAGAGAGGTTGACTCATATCATTTAGGAAACGACATTCCCTCTTAGCATGTCGTTTTTTTTATGATGTTTGCGGCGCATGAAAGATAAGCATTCATATCAACAAAAGCAACCGTTAACACAATAAAAAGAGAACCGAAAATGGTCCTCTTTATCTTTTTTATAGTGATCATTCGGTTTATATATCTAATAATTGCCATTTCCTTACCGAGCCTATCATCATTAAATTCCAAACTGAGTATAAACGATGTGCTACGAATAAAACCAAAACGGAATCATTTGGGATAAAACTTAATTCTTAATGGAATCATTTAGTTTCCCGTAAATGGATAATAATTGTTGCTGTTCCTCGTCTGACAACTCCTCAAACAAATTTTCACGGAGGCTTTTTCCTTCTTCATGTGCTTTCCTAACCAAATCGATTCCTTTATCCGTAATAGCTAAATAAATAATTCTACGATTGTTATCGTCTGTAAATCGAGTGGCTAATCCTTTTTGCACGAGTTTTTCTGATAAATGAGTTAAAGTAGAAGGAGTTAATCCTAACGTTCTCGCAATATCTGATGGACGGCTTTTTCCGTTATCTCTAAGGTGGCCAAGCACAAGAATATGGGAGATACCGAGGCTTTCATTGAACGTTTTATTCCATTGAATAATTAAATAATTCGTAACTCGGTCCATGGAATGAATAATTCCAAATATGTCTTTTTCGATCATAACTTACATCCCTGCTTTCTGTAATAGAAAAGCCCCTTCATAAATAGGGACTCTCACTGCATATAGTCAATTTTATCACACTTCATAGGGATGGGCAGGAAGGCACCCACCTTAAATGAGAGAAGCGAAGGTGAGCGATAACTGCCCATAAGAACCTAATAAGCTCAAACGAATTATGAATAAAGAATGAACGAAAACCAACGATTGGTAGTTTCCTTTATTGGGCAGAAAATCCGCCATCAATGACTAATTCTGCACCTGTAATAAATGAAGATTCGTCAGATGCTAAGAATAACGCCGCATTCGCAATATCCTCAGCTTGCCCTAATCGTTGAAGCGGAGTTGCTTGAACGAGGCGGCCGAGAAGTTCTTTTGATGTTTCCAACGATTTTGTCATTGGTGTTTCAATAATCCCAGGGAAAAGTGTATTGACACGTATTCCTTGATGGCCAAAAGTGGTGGCAGCTGCTTTAGAAATAGCACGAACTGCGCCTTTAGAAGCTGAATAATGATTAAATCCTTGCCCAATTTGCGCAGTATAAGAAGAGATATTTACGATAGAGCCTTTCTTTTGTTCTGCCATAAAAGGTGTTACATGTTTCATACCTGCGAATGGTCCAAACCCATTAATGGACAACATCTTTTCCCAATCATCAACATTAATTTCATGATATGGTTTTTCCGATGAAATCCCAGCATTGTTTACAAGAATATCAATTTTTCCGAAGCGATTATTCACTTCCTTAGCTAACGCAATCCAGTCTTCCTCTGAAGCTACATTTAACTTTATTCCATATACATTTTCTTTTTGGCTTGCTTTTTCAAGTGCTTCTTCGTTAATATCGGCAGCAATGACAATCGCCCCTTCTTTGCTGAAAAGATCAACCATGCGTTCACCGATACCCGAAGCTCCTCCTGTAATAATGGCCACTTTATGATTTAATCGTCCCATGTTGAATACCCCCTTAACGTAATTTAATTGATCCGCCATCTACCATAAGTGTTTGTCCAGTCATATAGTCCGAATCTTTGCTTGCTAAAAAGACAGCTACTCTACCGATATCTTGTTCCGGGTCACCAAGGCGACGAAGTGGAATTTTGTTAAGCATTGCCTCGTATAATTTTGGATCATTTTGACGCCATTGTTCAACACCTGGAGTACGTGCAATCGGTGAGATTAAATTGACGTTAATACCGTCTGGCCCCCATTCGTTCGCGGCGACTCGGGAAATTCCGCGAATAGCTTCTTTAGCCGCTGCATAGGAAGTTTGTGTAGGTTGTCCTTCTAGTCCCGCTCCTGAAGCAAAGTTAATCACTTTCCCTTTGGATTTTTTCAGTTCAGGGTATGCGGCTTTCATGAAATAGAAAGTCGGATAAAATCCAGTTCCAAAAGATAAATCAAAGTGTTCTAATGTTGTTTCCATGAAAGGCATCTGTCTGGATACATGTGCATTATTGACTAAAACATCTAACTTACCAAATTTCCCGACGACTTCATGGACAACTTCATCAACGTTTTCTTTCATTGATATATCTTTTATAAAAAGCATGCCTTCTGCATATTTGTTAACTTCAGCTAATGTTTCTTTTCCTTTTTCCTCATTTACATCAACAATGACGATATGAGCCCCTTCTTTAGCCATTGCTAGAGCTATTCCTCTACCAATACCGGAAGCACTGCCAGTTACAATTCCAACTTTTCCTTGTAATCGCATTTGAATGACCTCTTTCCGTTTATATATTTCTATATAAAACTATTTGATATCTAAATAATACCGAACTCTAAAATAAATTTCAACGAAGACCCCTTAAATGTTGACCTACGATTTCTCTTGACTTATCCATACAAACTGCTGATCATTAGAAAATATGGATTGAAAGCATATTTTCTAGATTTATATCAGACAGATTATAGGGTATCCTCATGGCACTATCCAAATACAAATAATCCCCACCTGTTTTCAGATGGGGATTTCGTGTATGCCTTATTTAGATTACGATATGATATATCAATTCCTTCGGTAAATTGCCACCTATTTGTTCTGTCTAGTTAAACGATGGAAATTGAGGTAATACTTCTAGAGCTAATTCCTCCATCACCTCTTGAGCATCACGCATTCCGTACTTCAGATTGAGCATGACATGGTTGACTCCGATTGCTTCTAGTGATTTCAAAAAATGAATCAGGTGTTTTCTCCCAAGGCGAAATCCGAGATGAATGGGACTTGGTTCTTCTTCAGGGTCTTCCGTCAAGTCAATATATAATGATTGGACGAACGGCTTGAATGTTGAAGTTGCATTACGCCATGACTGAATAGACTGTGATTGCTGATATATACTTCTTGGATAATACATCCAGCCATCTCCATGTTCTGCAATCCAATCAAAGGATTGCCGACTAGATCCTGTTATAATGATCGGAATGTCGCTATGATATGTTTTGGGTAAAATACCAGCATTTCCTTGAATCGTTCCAACCTTACTATCTATCGTTGGAAAATCCTCACCCAACAACTGCTTAAAATAAGCAAACGTTTCTCGGAATGCTTCGCCACGGGATGGAATATTGATATTAAAAGCTGGGAATTCCACTCTTCTATCACCAGAAGCAATTCCTAAGATAAGTCTACCTTTGGATAATTGATCAACAGATGCCGCTTCTTTTGCTAAATGAATCGGATGTCTGAGTGGAAAAATGATACTCCCCGTTCCTAATGTAATTTCTTTCGTATAAGCACTTAAATATCCTAGATAAACCCATGGATCAAAGATTTGCCCCACATCACCAAAATATGGATCATGAAGCGGTATATCTCGCACCCATAAGGCACCGAACCCTAATTGTTCTGCTTTTTGTGCCATTTGGATATGATTTTCCATGGTGGGAATGCTTCCAGTGTATGACTCAATTGGAATAAATAATCCAAGCGTCAGTTTATTTTCCTTAAAAATCCGTTTATATCCACTTTTTTGTTGGAATGTTTCCATCGTATTTCACTCCATTTTTGCTTACTTTATAGTTGATAAAGCTTCTTGAATAGCAGTATCTCCATCAATAAGTTCGATGGTTTGTTTAAATGTTTCTTCCATACCTAGGGATTGAACAACAATGTCAGCAACATTTTCTCTTGATATGCTGCCATCTTTCCCTAAGTGAAGACTTGCCTCGATTTTTCCCGATGGTTTTTCATTTGTTAACCAACCTGGACGTAAAATCGTGTAATATAATGAACTATTTCGCAATCGCTCATCCGCTCGTTTTTTTACTGTGTAATATGGTTCCATTCCTTCTTTCCAATTTTTGGGGGTATCGGAATGAAGGGCGCTTACCATGATAAAACGTTTTATATTGTGTTTTTCCGCAGCTTCAATTGTCTTAAAAGCACCCTCTAAATCAACAAGGATTGTTTTATCTGCCCCCGTATGTCCACCAGAACCAGCTGTAAAAACTACCGTATCAACACCCTCAGTTGCTCGGAAAATATCATCTTCCGTTTCTAAATCAGCAATCACTGTTTCTGCACCTAAATGGGTAAAAAAATCGGCCTGTTCTTGTTTACGAATCATCGCTTTGACCTGATGATGTTCATCCTTTGCTAAACGTTGAACCATATGACGTCCGATTTGACCATTCGCACCAACAACAAGTACTTTCATGAAATCGCTCCTTTAAGAATAGTATAGGAAATAGAATTAAGTAGGTCTTCTCCTCATCTTCATATCGGGAATTCTCGATATTTAAATCATAAGAAGGCTTACTTTACCTAAAGCTGATCTACGATAGATTGTTTTATTTTATCAATTTGTGTTTCATTTCGTTTGTAATATGTCCATTGCCCTTGGCGTGTCGACTGAATCAATCCGACATCTTGTAATATCGATAAGTATTGGGATACCGTCGATTGAGACAGTTGAACTTTCTTTTTGATATCACTAACACAAACACCTTCTGGGTACACTTCAGAAAAATGATGATGCGGTTCTTTCAACCAGTGTAAAATTTGCACCCGGATCGGATTAGCTAAGGCTTTATAAATACGGATAAGGTCCATTCTTTCTATTCACCACATATCTTTTTTCTATTAGTATATATCTAGAAATATCGATATGCAATGGTTTTTGATTATTCCCAACGACTAAATTCAGTCCCTAACTGATACCCTTTCGTTAATAACTCTTTTTGAAAATCTCCAAATTGTACTGGATCCAATGCTTTTTCAGACAATGTATCATACAATATTTCGACTTTCGAATGTGGAATACCTGTATAATCAGCAAGTCCAATATTTAAATAATGTTCGATCATTTTGTCATATTTTCGTTTTGCAAAATGTGCTTTCGATCCTCCAGCTAAACCAATCCAAAGAGCTTTTTCATGTGGAAGTTTGCTATTTCCATATGCATAATTATAGTTCCACACTCTATCAATATACCCCTTTAACATAGCCGGAATATTGTACCACCAAACTGGAAACACAAAGGCAAGTGCATCGTTTCGATTCATTCGTTCCATTTCTTTATGAACAACGGAAGAATATATGTTCTTCTCGGATTTCCAATCTGGCTCATCTTTTTCACGGACAAGTGGATCAAATTCCTCTTGATATAAGTCAAATAACTCCACTTTATGTCCAGCATCTTCTAGACCTTTTATAAATTCCAATGCCACTTTTGATGTTAAAGAATCTTTTCGTGGATGGGAAACAATGGTTAATACATTCATGATTAAATCCTCCCTTTCTTATAAAAGGCAAACAAAAAGCTGTGATCACCTTTCCCATTTATGATAAGTTAGAAATAATTCGTTAACAAGTACGCACATTTTTGTGCCTTAGGATAAAAACTAGAATTCGAAGAGGAGTGCGATGAATTATGATCGATATTAAAACAGGCGAAAATCATTGTCAGCATTGGGATGATATTTCTTCTTGTTTAGTCGAAACGACGATTCAAGTTATTAGCGGGAAATGGAAAGGAATTATTTTATATCATCTTCTTGATGGAACAAAACGATTTAATGAACTACGTCGACTTATCCCGACAATTACACATCGAATGTTAACTTTACAATTACGCGAATTAGAAGAACATCAAATTGTGCAGAGAAAAGAATATTCGGTTGTACCACCAAAAGTAGAATATTCATTAACAGCGGTTGGAGAAACGTTACGCCCCATTATATTGGAAATGAAACAATGGGGAGAAAAGTATCAGAAAGTAATGTTAACGAAACAAAAGATGTCCTAATAAACACTCCCATTCCTTTTTAAATATCGGTCGAATGGCAATAAAAAAGTGCGTAGCCAAGTTTGGTTACGCACTTCATTTTTTTAATATTTTTTTCGTCAGTGACTTTGTTCTTGCTCAGCAGGGGCTCGCCGGTGGAGACGTTCGTTTTCCGGAATGTACGTATAAAGGAGAATGTTGAAAAACAGCCACGATCCCCCGGCCAAAAATCCTCCGATGACATCAAATGGGTAGTGGACACCTAAATAAACTCGACTAAGACCAATAAGCCCTATCAAAAGGGCGGCACTCCACCAAACCCAATGAGCTGATTTTTCGGTTTCTTTTAACTTACGGTGCAATAAGTAGGCGAGAAAACCGAAAAAAGCGATCGAATGCATGGAATGTCCGCTCGGAAAGCTGTATGAACCCGCTTGGACAAGGTGCTCTAATTCTGGACGTGGTCTTTCAAAAATGGATTTCAGCAGTCCGTTCAGTAGCCGCACACCGATAAGATTAAGTAGTAACAAAAGCATGGTCCAATATCTTCTTTGAAACAAGAAAACCAGGAGGAAGATCAGCATAAGCGGGTAGGAGACATATGCTGAGCCGATATAGGTAATCACAACAAAAACAAAGTCCCCAAATGGTCCAAGAAAATCGTACAAATAGGATTGGACCCACTCACCGAAGTTTAAAAGCAATGGATCCTTAACGTTGAATGCGATCATGAGAAATAATAGCACTGATAGAACCATACAGGAAAATAAAAAAATCCTCCTTTGATGAACCCGCATGATGCCCCTCCTTCTTTCCAATTTGTTGTATTTATTTTTTCCCGGAATTTATCATTTCAATCGTTTTCATCTAAATTCTTGTGTTATTGAGCAATCATGAGGTCTTTTGACTATAGCTAGGTTTTATTTAAGAATCTAATCTATTTAGACCATAGAGTCAATTAGATTTACACAAATAAAACGTGTGCAAACAACAGAACCATCATTCTCAGCATAATTGAAAACGTTTACTCATACTGTATAGCAAGACAATTAAATTTTTAAGTAAAATAAGTCTCGCCTGAAACCTATGTTTTCTTTGGACTACCACTTTATCATTCAATTGAAAAGGAGGAACTAAAAGATGCATGTTTCCGATAGAATCATTTACTTATTTTTATTTCTTGTTGGTTTATCCCTGATTGGTATGATCCTCCAATCCTGGCGAATGATTCTCTATCCTTATTTAATCGTTATCGGGATAACCATATTAATCGGGATGTGGAAATCTATCATACATGTACCTAAAAAAATTTGTATTCCAATAAGTGTTTCTATTATTTACTTCATTTTATATGGACTGCTTGATATTCTCTCCCTTGATTCTATAGCTGACAAAGATTACTACATATTTGGCATGACACCTACGATGGCATTATATCTGATTGCGATATTACCTTCTGCTGTGATTATCTGTTTGCTTTATGCCATTACTTTTACCCATGGAAATATGTCTAATAACACGAACGAAAACCATGAATTGGATGAGGTGATTAAATGAACGGAATCATTACCGGGATTGTGGTAGTTTATCTTTTCATCTGTATCTTAATAGGAATCTGGGCAACTAGACAGACAAAGTCCACGAGTGATTTTCTAATAGCCGGAAGGAATCTAGGAATGTTTGTCATGGCAATTGCCGCATTCTCATCCATTCAAAGTGGGTTTGGATTACTTGGTGGAGTTGGACAAACTTATGATGCTGGAATGGGATTTGCTGCAGGTGTGTTAATAGCTGCTCCATTAGGTTTTGGTCTAACCTGGTTCCTTGTAGGCAAGCGAATGTGGATGATGGGAAGTAAAGGTGATGTATATACACTTGGGGATGTTGTTGAAAAAAGATACGATAGCAAGGCGGCACGAGGTTGGTTAGGCATTGCTATTACGCTGGGGGTTATCGGATATCTAGGAACACAAGTACAGGCGATGGGGATCATCATGCACTCTATATTTGGTGTTTCTCCGAAAGTTGGAGCATTGATAGGTTTGACAATTTTAGCCTTCTATTCAGTTGGAGGCGGAATTATCGCCAGTGTTTATACAGATTTATTTCAAGGGATTATCATGATTATCGTTTCGATTGTTATATTTTTCATAGCAATAAATGTAGGTGGTGGAATGCAAACAATAACACAAAACCTACAAAGTGCAGATCCGTTATTAGCTACTTCATTTGGAACCTATTCAATGGTGAGTATAGCATGCTGGATATTTTTATTCAGTTTAGGTGCTGCCGGACAGCCGCATTTCATAAATAAATTTTTAATGATAAAGAGTCCAAAACAATTGAAATGGGGAGCATTTACTGCCGGGATTGCGTATGCGATAACGGTTTTACTGGTAGTCAGTATTGGATTATCGGCAAGATCTCTCTATATTCAGGGAAAATTCCCCGAGCTCGCTACTCCTGATGATTCGTTGGTAGTATTCGTCACGCATTTTACACCTTCTGTTATAGGTGGATTGGTACTTGCTGGGTTACTTGCAGCAATCATGTCCACTGGCTCAGGATTTGTAACATTAGGGGCGGCGAGTATAGTCCGGGATATCCCTAGAGCCTTTAATATAAAAGTCAAAAATGAATTAATGATGAATAGGATAGTTGTACTGGCATTATTGATTATCTCTACTCTTTTCTCTTTTTATATGGATACACTCGTAGCATTACTTGGAGTATTTGGTTGGGGAACATTTGCTTCCACCGTTTTTCCTGCTGTTGTACTCGGATTGATTTGGAAAAGAGCAACCAAACAAGGAGCCATTGCAAGCATTGTAATTGGATTATTTTTAAATTTCCTTCTAGAAATAGGTCAAAAATATGGAATCGTTATATTACCTGAAGGTGTAGTTGTTGGAGCATTTTCATTAGCCATATCTATTATGACTTTTATTATTATTTCCTTATTAACACAAAAGGAAAACGTCCGTTTGGATAAAGAAATGTTAAAAGCGATGGAAGGTTAGACTTAAGGGGGTTTTATTGATGGATGTAGGATATCTCGTAAATCGGGTTGAAAAACATTTACAAACGATTGATCCAAATCAGTTAGCTATAAAGCTAGAGACAGAAGAGTCATGGACTTATGGAGAGCTCAATGCGTGGTCCAATAAATATGCCAATTCACTTAAAAGGATGGGAGTAAAAAAAGGAGATAGAGTTGGAATCCTTCTATATAATAACTTAGCGTATTTTGCGCTTTATTTTGCAATAGCAAAACTGGGAGCAATCGCTGTCAGAATCAACTTTAGACTGGAAAGTGAAGAGTTGGAATATATTCTTAATGATTCCGGGTGTAAAGTTTTATGTTTTGATGCAACACTATCTAAAAAAATGGATGTTATCCGAACCTCCATACCTGTAAAAGAATATGTATGCCTACCGAAAAATGACCAACCTGTACCCGATTGGTCAAAAAACTGGGAGGTTCTAAGACAAGGTGATGCAACATTTGCTTATCGGAGTGATATTGATAAATCAGATCCAGTTATGCTGATGTATACATCAGGAACGACAGGAAGACCTAAAGGGGCATTATGGACGCACGAAAACACATTATGGTTTTCTAGCATGCAGGCGCTAAAATGGGGATTTGATTCGAATACAGTTGGAATGACAACGGGACCATTATATCATGTTGGTGCTCTAGAAGATATTGCTTTAGCAGCACTTCTATCTGGTGGAACAGTAATCATTACCAAAAGTGGAAATTTTGATATTGGAAGAGTTTTGTCTGTTATTGAACATGAAAAAGTTACAGATTGTTTCTTATTCCCATTTATGATATACGAAATGCTCAAGCTACCGGAAATTTCCTCCTTTCATCTGGACCATCTCCAAAGGATTTATTCAGGAGGGGATCCCATTACCTCTTGGGCAATAGATCAATTAAAAGAATTATTCCCACATATTGGTTTAGTTCAGGTATATGGACTAACAGAAGGTACCCCCATTGCTACATCACTAGATCCAGAAGATGCAGAGTCAAAAGGGTATACAGCCGGCAAACCAATGCCTTTTACAAAGATAAAAATTGTTGATAATGAAAACAAGGTACAAGGTTTTGATACAATTGGTGAAATTTGTGTAAAAGGACCAGCAGTTGCCACAGAATATTGGCAAAAGCCAGAGGAAACAGAAACCACTTTTATTAATGGGTGGTGTCATACTGGTGATTTAGGATATATAGATCAAGACGGTTATTTGAAGATATCTGGCAGAAAAAAAGACATGATCCGTAGTGGAGGTGAAAATATATATCCGGTTGAAGTAGAGGATGTATTAATCAGATATGATGGAATTCAGGATGTTGCAGTTGTTGGAATTCCCGATCCGAAATATATAGAGTCGGTTTGTGCGATAATTGTACCGAAATCAGATATAGCTCTAACCGAAGCGGAAATTCTTGATTTTATTAAAGGTAAGCTCGCGAGCTATAAAAAACCTAGAAAAATAGTTTTCATGGATGAGCTACCACGAACTGCTTCAGGTAAAGTGCAAAAATTTAGATTAAGAGAGTTATATAGATAAGTACAGAAGTCATTCAAAATATTCTTCCATAAACTGTGAGGTGATTATAATTTTCAACAAATGCTATGAAGATTATCAAGTCGGAGAAACATGGTATTCTAGAGGAAGAACACTAACAGAGTCAGATCTTGTAAATTTTGCTTCCCTTAGTGGTGATTGGTTTCCGCTTCATACGGATATGGAATATGCCAAAGAAACACAGTTTAAAGAAAGAATTGCACATGGAATGCTCGTTTTATCCATATCAACTGGTCTAATGTTATTAGAACCTGGAATCATTGTTGCATTTTATGGAATGGACAACATCAGATTCATCGAACCAACTTTCATTAATGATACAATTTCCCTAGAAATGAGGGTTATTGATAAAAAAGACAAGAGTAAAAGCACTGGTGTAATTGTCACAAAGCTGCATGTCAAGAAACAAACAGGTAAAACGGTTACTGTCGGTAATCTAAGTATGCTAGTAAATAAAGAGTGAAAACGATATGGATCAAAATCAAATATCCTCTTCGTTCGTTATTACCCCTTTTTTCGTACATAAGGGGTAATAATGATTACATCCATTATTTAAGGGGATGGTTTAGATGAATAATTCATCGTCGGTAGTAGGCTGGCTCACCGAGAAACAATACTTTTGAAAAATGCAGCAAACACAGCGCTTTCTCTCCACTCTCCGTTTCCTACCACCGGATAAGTTGCTGACCATGTTTTTTTCCATTCCAGCAAATCTGCTAACTGAAGGTCACTTCTAAATTACCTTGCATTGCAAGATAAACAATGATACCCTAATCATATACCTTGTAATGCAATCTATTTTTAACCTTAACCCTTGCATTACAAGATACTAAAAGAGGTGATAACATTTGTCTACAACGCAAATGCTAAAAGGCATCCTTGATGGCTGTTTGCTGGCGATTATTAAAAATAAAGAAGTATATGGATACGAAATAGCCAAAAAACTGGAAAGCTACGGTTTTGCGTCTTTGAGCGAGGGTACAATTTATCCATTGCTCATACGGATGAAAAAGGAAGAATTAGTGACAGCAACCTCAAAGAAATCGACAGCGGGACCGAGGAGAAAATATTATTCGCTTACCCTTAAGGGAGAGGAAGCATTGCAATCTTTTATAAAGCGATGGAATGGGCTGCAAAATAATGTCAATAATGTATTGCGCTATGAGTCGGATGGAGAGGAAACAAAAGGAGATGAGCATGGTGAATGAACAACTGGGGCTTTCAGAGAAAAGCAAGGATTTTTTGGAGAATTTAAGACTTTATTTATTTTCCAGCGGGAAAAATTCAGGTGAAATCAAGGAAATTGTGGAGGAGCTGGAAGTCCATTTATACGAAGCGGAACAAAACGGCAAATCCGTTGAAAAGATTATAGGAAACTCACCGAAAGAATATATGGAAATGATTTCGGATGAAATGACGATTGACTACAAAACCTCGATCAAATATATTTGCCTCATCATTTTTGGATCGTTTTCGTTTCGAATCTTTCCGGACTTATTGGAAGGAAACCTGTCCTACTCTGTTTTGGAGATCGCAGGACATATTGTCATCGGCGCAATATTTGTTGCTTCCATTATAATCGGATTTAAATACCTTTCCACAAGGAAGCAAACTTTAAAAAAAATCATCATCACATTGATTCCTATCATGGTTCTTCCGATTGCTTTATTTGTCGGTTTACTCTTTTTAAACCATTCGGTTGAAACGCCGATGATTCAATTTGGCCATACAGGCAGTCTAATTGTCGCAGCCGTTACAGGAATCTTTTTAATTGGTGTATCGATATGGGCAAAAACATGGGTAATGGTCGTTGTCGTCGCGTTGTTGACATTGCCTGATTATTTCTTAAGCATGACATCATTAAGCGATAAAATGCAGCTCATGATCAGCCCATGGATTACATTTGCCGGCATTGCCATTTATCTTTGGATTTCATTTAAATTGGAGAAGAAGCGTTCAGAAAGTTAAAGAGGAGGTCTGTCCGCTTCAGGCGGGCCTAATTACATGGATCTCAATAAAAAAGCATTGTATACAATTTATTTGATCGTATACAACGCTTTTTTATTGGTGATTGTTCCTGCACAATAGGAAGGTCTTGATTGTCCTCTATTGATATGCAGCTTGAAAGATATCAATGATGTCTTTTTCTTTTCCTTGAATTGGATTGCTTACTGCGTTTCCGTCTTCAAGTGAAAGTTTAGCCATCTTTTCAAAATCTTCTTCCTTCACGCCTAGTTCACGTAAATTAGCCGGGATATTGACATCTTCAGATAATTTTCTAATAGCATCAATCGCTTTATCAGCAGCCTCTCTGACAGACAGTCCTTCCGTCTGTTCTCCCATGAATTTAGCGATATCCGCGAATTTTTGTGGATTAGAGATGATATTGTATTTTTCAACGTGAGGAAGTAATACAGCATTGGCAACCCCATGAGCAATATCATACAATCCACCAAGTTGGTGAGCCATGGCATGTACATAACCTAACCCGGCATTATTAAATGCCATACCTGCAAGTAAAGATGCATGTGCCATGTTTTCACGTGCTTCTAAATTTTGACCATATGCAACAGCCTGGCGTAAGTTCGTTGAAATTAACTTAATCGCTTGGATAGCCATGGAGTCTGTTACGGGATTTGCACCTAAAGATACATATGATTCAATCGCATGTGTCAGTGCGTCCATGCCAGTAGCAGCTGTTAATCCAGCAGGTTTACCCACCATTAATTCAGGGTCATTAATAGAAACAAGTGGCGTATTTCTCCAGCTTACAATAACAAATTTGACTTTTTTCTCTGTATTTGTAATCACACAGTGTCGCGTCACTTCACTGCCTGTTCCCGCAGTCGTATTAACAGAAACAAGCGGCGGTAGAGGGTTTGTCAGCGTTTCAATCCCTGCATAATTTTCATAAAGGTCCCCTTCATGTGTAGCTGCAATTCCAATCCCTTTGCCGCAATCATGAGCGCTTCCGCCTCCAACAGTCAAAATAAGATCACAATTTTCGGATTGGTAAACTTCGAGTCCATCTCGTACATTCGTATCTTTCGGATTTGGCTCTACTTTATCATAAAAAGCGTAATCGATTCCTTCTTTCTTTAGAGAGGCAATCACTTTATCTACTGGTCCGCCTTCAAGTTTTTTTAAAAATTCATCGGTTACAATCAGCGCCTTTTTAGCACCTAATATTTGACAACGTTCGCCAACAACATCTATTGAACCACGGCCAAAAAAGTTTACATTCGGCATAAAAAAATCATCGCTAATGCAATCGTCAGTAGTATGATTTTTTTACATTTTTAATATACAACTTATATGATTTTTATTCAAAAAAGATGCTTCTCCCCCTAATATTATTCGATAAAATCCAAGGAGAGCTAGGCACCTCCCAGGAACCACCCGGAAGGCAGCACCTTTATTCCATGGCTTGTTCTAAATCCTCCATTAAGTCTTCGCTATCTTCTATTCCTACCGATAGTCGGATTAATCCATCGGTAATGCCAAGTTCTTTTCTTCGTTCAGGTGGAATGGATGCATGGGTCATTTTGGCAGGAATCGAGATCAAGGTTTCTACTGCACCAAGGCTTTCAGCTAGTGTAAAATACTGCAGACGTTCCAGTAGACTGTCTGCGGCTTTTTCACTCCCAACATCAAAGGAAATCATGCCCCCGAAGCCGGTTGCTTGCTGTTTTGCGATCTCATGTCCTGGGTGAGCCGCTAAACCAGGATAATAAATAGAAGAAACCTGCTTCTGTTCTTGTAAAAAGGCTGCAATTTGCTTGGTATTCTGTTCGATTGCTTCCATGCGCAACGCTAATGTTTTGATTCCGCGCAGGAGCAGCCAAGCGTCTTGAGGACCTAAAATGGCTCCAGCAGAATTTTGTATAAAGTGAATGCTTTCAGCTAGTGCATCAGATTTAACAGCAACAAGTCCTGCGACAACATCACTATGCCCGCCGATATACTTGCTTGCACTATGCAGTACAATATCTGCACCAAGTGATAATGGTTGCTGAAAATATGGGGTTGCAAATGTATTATCGACAATCAATAACAGATCATGTTTTTTTGCGATCTCGGCCATTTTCCAGATGTCAGTTATTTTTAATAATGGATTGGTTGGTGTTTCAATAAATAAAGCTTTCGTATTCGGCTGTATGGCTACTTCCACCTCTTCGGAATGGCTGGTATCCACATAAGTCGTACTTAAATGGAATTGATCCCATACATGAGACATCAAGCGGTAAGATCCCCCGTATATATCATCTGTCATCACGATATGATCCCCAGCTTCAAACAGCATCATCACCGAAGTGATCGCTCCCATTCCGGAACCAAAGGCAAAACCGGCTGTGCCATTTTCCAAATCTGCAATCACGGATTCAAGAGCATGCCTTGTTGGGTTTCCAGTCCTGGAATATTCATAGTCACCAGGATTTCCAGCTTGCTTTTGTTGATACGTACTCGTTTGATAGATCGGAACAGAAACGGCCCCTGTATGTTCATCGGAAGTTATCCCGCCATGAATCATTTTTGTCTTCGCTTTCATCTTCTTCCTCTCCTTTATCTATTATCCATCTTTCGAAAAATAGCTTTACTTAAATACCGGTCACTGCTATCTGGAAAAACAGTTACAATTGTTGTTCCTTCTTCTGCCTGTTCGGCCTCTTTTAATGCGGCAAACATGGCGGAGCCGGAGGAGCTCCCTACAAGCAGTCCCTCTTTACGTGCGAGTGCGGCAACCGTCGAAAATGCATCCTTGTCAGAAACCGTATGAATCGCGTCCATATAGGATCGATCCACAAAGGGAGGCAAAAATTCCATGCCGATCCCTTCCGTTTCATGTGGTCCCGCTTCTCCTCCGCCAATAATGGATCCTTCAGGTTCGACAATCACCGTCTTAATCTTGGGATTTTTTTCCTTTAAATAGCGGGAGACACCCATAAATGTTCCGCCTGAACCTGCACCAGCTACAAATATATCTACTTCCCCCGTAAGGTCGCTCCATATTTCCGGTGCCAGTGTCCGGTAATATGCTAGCGGATTTGTGAAGGTAGCGAATTGTTTTGGTGAAAAACTATTTGGAATGTTTTCTAGTAATTCATTTGTTTGATCAATCGCCCCCTGCATCCCTTCTTCCCGTGGCGTATGAACAATCTTTGCACCCAGTGCTTGCATAATCACTTGTTTTTCCCGGCTAAAATGTTCTGGGACACAGAAAATAACAGATATGTTTTTCTTTAAAGCTGCCACAGCTAAACCAATTCCTGTATTTCCTGCTGTCGGTTCAATCATCGTTCCCCCTTCTTGCAGATGACCTTTTGCAAGTGCATCTTCTATAAACACACGACCCAGCCGATCTTTTATACTTCCGCCCGGATTATAAAACTCCAGCTTCGCAAATAACCGGACCCCTTTCGGCAGGGAAAATTGGGTTATTTCCAGTAAGGGAGTGTGACCAATTAAATCATTGATGGATCGATAAATCGTCATCATCATCGCCTCTACTTTTAAAAAACTTCATGCCACTCTGCTTTTTCATTCAGCATATCGCGTGCAATGTTTTTCGCACCTTCTAAACTGTGACTTGCCGCCCAGCCACACTGTACTTCATTACATGCAGGCACCTCCTCTGCTTTTAGCACATCCTGCAATGTTTTTTCCAGCACGTGAAGCACTTCCCCGTAATCATCATGATTCAGTAAGGTTAAATAAAAACCGGTTTGGCATCCCATCGGTCCGATATCTAACACTTCATCCATATGGTTGCGGATTTTCTCTGCCATCAGATGTTCAATGGAATGCAGTGCGGGCATTTCCATATGTTCACGGTTTGGCTGTTTAAAACGGATGTCATATTTGTAAACCATATCTCCTACGTCACCTTGTGTAACACTTGCAAGCCTTACATATGGTGCTTTTACTTTTGTATGATCCAGCTGAAAACTTTCAACATTCATTTTCTCCGTCATTCTACCCTCTCCTTTTTTTATCGCTACAATCAACCAGACAAATTCATTCATTTGCTTCCAACTTACTTCAAAATCATGTGCGGTGAAAATATCGTCGAGAACCGGAACAGTCGTATAATATTCGCGTTGTAAATCTGCGGCCAAATCTGGGAAATTGCTTTGTTTTGCTTTGGCAATCGCTGACTCCTTTGCTTTTTCAGTTTCAAATACAGTATCCGCAAAAATGACTTTCCCCTTTTCAGGAAGGATAACTGAAAATTGCTTAATCGCTTTTTCTTTCTCTTCATCCGTTAAATGATGAAATGCATAAGTGCTGACAATACTGTCAATCGGCATATCACTTTTAGGGAAAGATAAAAAGTCCCCTTCCTCCAAGTGAGCGTTTGGTAATTTGGTACGCGCTGCTTGCAGCATCGATCCCGACGGTTCGATGCCAATCACCTTATGATTCGCCTGCAATAGTTTTTTTGTCAGATTACCTGTACCAACGCCATATTCCAGCACATTGCCAAACGTCCGATCCACTACTTCCTGCAAAATATCCTCATACCCGGAAAAAACAGCTGCATATTGCGGATCCATCCCAGCTACTGTTTCATCATACGTGCCAGCCCAACCCTCAAATAAATCAATAAACTCACGTCCCATTCTTTTTCAACCCCATTTCATATAATCCCTATTAATTTAATCTGTTTAATAAGAATATATGCATATAGTAGCACAAGGTGCATCAAAAGAAAAGGGGGAAAAACGAAGAGCCAGCGAGGGGGGGTGCCTGTCTAGGGGGGTGCCTGTCACTTCCCGAATTTTGTCGAATAAAATACATGCTAAACCAACGAAAAAACAGCCTCCTCTTTTGAGTAAGGCTGTTTTCTAAATATGCTATTCCAATCACATCATTTTTTATATGATCGCATCCTTTTTACGCTTCCTCTCCGGTTGATTTGTTCTCTCTCCGGTTGATTCTTCCAGCCCTCTGGTTGATTTGTTCTCTCTCCGGTTGATTCTTCCAGCGCTCCGATTGATAAGCACTCTCTCCGGTTGATTCTTCCACGCTCTGGTTGATACGCACTCTCTCCGGTTGATTCTTCCAGCGCTCCGGTTGATAAGCACTCTCTCCGGT
>NZ_JFBD01000011.1 GCF_000709085.1 Virgibacillus alimentarius
TTGAAAAGTTTCGGTTTAATGGGACTGTACGATGCTTTAAATAAATTTGAAACCAAACGTAATTTGAAATTTGATACGTATGCTTCATTTCGTATTCGTGGAGCAATTATAGATGGACTACGCAAAGAGGATTGGCTACCTAGATCGCTCAGAGAAAAAACCAAAAAGATTGAAAATGCTTCGGAAAAGTTAGAACAAAAATATCAAAGGGAGCCTACTTCAGAGGAAATTGCAAAACAGTTAGGAATCACTTCTCAGGAGGTTGAAAAACTTATAAACGCTTCTCTATTTGCTAATGTTTTGTCCATTGATGAAACCCCAAAGGGTTCCACCGCTGAGGGAATTGGTTATTCAATTCCAGATAATATCTCAGTTTCACCCGATGAACGTCTCGTAAAAAATGAAAAGATAAAGGAATTAATAGCAGGAGTGAAAGAATTAAACAAAAATGAACAAATGATAATAAGCCTTTTTTATCATGACGAATTAACATTTACAGAAATCGGTCAAGTATTAGGTTTAACAACTTCGAGAATCTCCCAAATTCATAAAAAAGCAATATTCAAACTGAGAAAAATACTAAAGGAAATATAATAAATAGAAGGGATTATATGACAATACTCTTACTTATAGTAAGCTTCATGTTACATTTAATGGCTTTGATTGCGATTTATCAACTATCCAAGCAAATACAAATGAAAAAACAGGTGAGCACAGGTGATATTTTTGCTCTATTTGAAACGTATCTAAATGAAATTAAAGATGAAAATAGACGTTTACAACAAGCATTAAATGCACATACACCAAAAAGTGAGGGCGCCCCTCCCGCTTCTTCAGATAATATAGCTATACAGAATCAAAATGCTACCAAACCGAAAGAAGTATTATGTGATAATAAACTTGATAGCTATGAGCCATCCTTAAAAGTTCAAGTCCTTCATCGCTACCACCAAGGCTCTACAATAGAAGATATAGCTAGGGAATTGAATTGTGGAAAAACAGAAGTAGCCCTGATGATAAAGTTACATAAAAAAAATAACAGATATACTTGCTAGGTCTTAACGCATATGATATATTTATTTATGGTGTAAACGCAATGTTCGTTATCATATGAGCATTAACAACACACGTTTAGTGATTTATATTTGTGGTGCCATGGAAATGGTCGTAGTATAAAAAGGATCTAAACGGAGGTAAAAAACCATTTAGGAGGAAAAGTATATGTCAGTAATTTCAATGAAGCAATTATTAGAAGCTGGTGTACATTTCGGACATCAAACTCGCCGCTGGAATCCAAAGATGAAAAAATACATCTTTACTGAGCGTAATGGTATTTATATCATCGACTTGCAAAAAACAGTTAAAAAGGTTGACGAAGCATACAAGTATGTAAAAGAGATTGCAGCAAATGGCGGTACGGTTCTGTTCGTAGGTACAAAGAAACAGGCGCAGGATTCTGTCCGTGACGAAGCTACACGTTCAGGTATGTTTTATGTTAATCAACGTTGGTTGGGTGGTACGTTAACAAACTTCCAAACAATCCGTAAACGTATTAATCGCCTTAAAGATATTGAACGTATGGAAGAAGATGGCACATTTGATGTGCTACCGAAAAAAGAAGTAGTTAATTTATTAAAAGAAAAAGATCGTTTAGTGAAGTTCTTAGGTGGAATTAAAGAGATGAATAAGCTACCAGATGCTTTATTTGTTATCGATCCACGTAAAGAACGAATTGCGATCGCTGAAGCACATAAATTAAACATTCCGATCATCGCGATGGTTGATACAAACTGTGACCCTGATGAGATCGATTATGTTATCCCCGCAAACGATGATGCAATCCGTGCAGTTAAATTAATGACATCAAAGATGGCCGATGCTATTTTAGAAGTGAAACAAGGGGAAGAAGTAGAAGAGGTAGAAAAAGAAGAAACAGAAGAAGCTACCCAAGAAGAATCTGGTGAGAAAGTAGAAGCAAGTAAAGAGTAGATTTACAGAAACAGGTGATAAGGGGGATAAGCCTTTTATCACCTTTTTTAAAGGAACATTACGATAAAGGAAGCATTTTATTTAATTAGGAGGATGTATAATGGCTATTACTGCGAAAATGGTTAAAGAATTACGTGAAAAAACAGGTGCAGGAATGATGGACTGTAAAAAAGCTTTACAGGAAACGGATGGGAATATTGACAAAGCAATTGATTTCTTGCGTGAGAAAGGAATTGCAAAAGCTGGAAAAAAGGCTGATCGTATAGCGGCAGAAGGAGCCACATATGTTGAAATAGATAATAACACTGCGGTTCTGTTAGAGGTGAATTGTGAAACAGATTTTGTTACAAAAAACGACCAATTCAAAAAACTATTAGCTGAACTTGGCAAGCATATTGTTAAACAAAAGCCTAACGATGTTGAAGAAGCTCTACAACAACCGTTACATGGTGAAGGAGATACGCTTGAAACATATATTAAATCAGTTGTTGCTACAATTGGAGAAAAAATTTCTCTACGTCGCTTCACTTTATTAAATAAAACAGACAATGATGCTTTTGGTGCATATCTGCATATGGGCGGACGTATCGGTGTACTTACAATGCTTGAAGGAACTACAGAAGAAAATGTTGCAAAAGATGTTGCAATGCATACGGCAGCAGTAAATCCACGCTATATCTCACGTGATGATGTACCATCAGAAGAGGTTGATCGTGAGCGTGAAGTATTGAAAACACAAGCCCTAAATGAAGGTAAACCAGAAAACATAGTAGAAAAAATGGTTGAAGGACGTTTAGGTAAATTCTTCGAGGAAATTTGTTTGTTAGAACAAAACTTTGTTAAAGATCCTGATATGAAGGTGAAGAAGTTTGTTGCAGATAAAGGAGCTACAGTAAAATCATTTGCGCGTTATGAAGTTGGAGAAGGAATGGAAAAACGTGAAGATAACTTTGCAGAAGAAGTTATGAACCAGATGAAAAAATAATGCCATAAATAGGGAACGTATTGTTCCCTATTTCTAAACCATTATAGAAATCTCTGTTTTTAAAATTGTCATTTTCAAAAAACAAGATAAAGTTTTTATGGAGGTTATTATGACAGCAGCGCAATACCGTAGAATCGTATTAAAATTAAGCGGAGAAGCTTTGAGTGGTGAACAGGGATATGGTATCGAGCCAGCAATTATTCAATCGATAGCGTCCCAAGTCAAAGAAGTAGCTAAACTAGGAGTAGAAATAGCCATTGTAGTAGGCGGGGGGAATATTTGGCGCGGTAAAGTTGGAAGTGAAATGGGTATGGACCGTGCAACCGCTGATTATATGGGTATGCTGGCAACGGTCATGAATTCACTTGCACTTCAGGATAGCTTGGAAACAATGGGTATCCCGTCCCGTGTCCAGACTTCAATAGAAATGCGTCAAGTCGCTGAACCATATATAAGGAGGAAAGCAATCCGACACCTGGAAAAGAAACGTGTAGTCATTTTTGCTGCAGGCACAGGGAATCCATATTTTTCAACAGATACAACTGCTGCATTAAGAGCTGCAGAGATTGAAGCAGAAGTAATCTTGATGGCGAAAAATAACGTTGATGGTGTATATACGGAGGATCCAAAGATTAATAAGAATGCACAAAAATATAGTAGTCTTTCCTATATGGATATGTTAAACGAAGGACTTGGGGTTATGGATTCAACTGCCTCTTCATTGTGTATGGACAACGACATTCCATTGGTTGTGTTTTCAATTACTGAGAAAGGTAATATAAAAAGAGTCGTGCAAGGTGAATTAATTGGAACAACTATTAGGGGGAAATAAAAAATGTCAGATTCAATTATAAAACAAATGCGTGATAATATGAAGGATGCAGTGCAGGCGTATTCCCGAAATTTAGCTACTGTAAGAGCTGGCCGAGCAAACCCAAATATTTTAGACAGTGTCGTTGTTGAATATTATGGAGCAGCAACACCATTGAATCAATTAGCTACGGTTTCGGCTCCGGAAGCAAGATTACTCGTTATCACACCCTTTGATAAATCCGCAATAAATAATATTGAAAAAGCTATTCAAAAAGCTGATCTTGGATTGGCTCCTTCAAGTGATGGAAATGTCATTCGTATCAATATACCAGCACTAACGGAAGAAAGAAGAAAAGAGTTAGTAAAAGTAGTAGGTAAATACGCAGAAGAAGCACGTGTACAAGTACGTAACCAGCGTCGTGAAGCAAATGATCAGCTGAAGAAGATGGAAAAAGATAGTGAACTCACTGAAGATGAATTACGCAATTCACAAGATATAGTACAAAAGGAAACAGACTATTTCGTTGGCGAAATTGATGATCTGGCTAAAACGAAAGAAAAAGAAATCATGGAAGTGTAATTCGAATGAAAATTTTTTTATACTTTTTATGTTGAATTTATGAATACTAAAAGTGTAAAATAGGAATGAACAGCCCTCTTGTTTAAGGGGGCTTTTATTTCTTATGAGTATAAATGATTTTAATGATTTATCCTAAACAGAAAAAGCAGTTATATAATTTTACTACAATCATAAAAATAGTAAGTGAAGAGAATCGTATATAAGGATAATCAACATATTCGGAGGACAAAATGAAACTTCCATTTTTTAAAAAAAAACAGGTAAAAATAGAAGAATCTCAATTTGATAATATACCAAACCATGTCGCTATTATAATGGACGGGAATGGACGCTGGGCAAAAAAACAAGGACTCCCAAGAATAGCTGGTCACAAAGAGGGTATGGATGTTGTGAAAGAAATTGTGGTAGCTGCATCTACTCTTGGAATTAAAATTCTTACCCTATATGCATTTTCTACAGAGAACTGGAAGAGACCTAAATCAGAAGTTGACTTTCTGATGAAGCTTCCAAAAGAATTTTTACATATCTATTTACCAGAGATGATTGAGAATAATGTGAGAATCGAAACAATTGGTGAATTTAATGCATTACCAACCCATACAAAAGAAGCTATAAACTATGCGAAGGAGAAAACGAAAAATAATAATGGATTATTATTAAACTTTGCTTTAAACTATGGGAGTAGGTTTGAAATAGTACGTGCAATAAAGCATATTATGTCCGATATAAATACATCAGATATTACAGCTGAAACATTAGATGAAGAAACTGTTTCCCGGTACTTATACACGGATGGTTTAACAGATCCGGATTTATTAATTCGGACGAGTGGCGAGCAACGTTTAAGTAATTTTTTATTATGGCAGCTTGCTTATTCTGAATTTTGGTTTACTGAAGTACTATGGCCGGATTTTAATAAAGAAATATTTGAAAAAGCTCTCCATGATTATCAGCAACGCAAACGAAGATATGGAGGCATATAAGGTGTTGAAATTATAGATGAAACAGCGAATTCAAACGGCAATCTTGGCTCTTATTGTGTTTTTACCCTTAGTTATATATGGAGAATGGCCATTTACATTATTTGTTTATTTTTTGTCTACGCTAGCTTTAGTTGAGCTAATACAAATGCGAAAGCTATCTGGCCACGTTATTCCATTTATTTTAGCGACAGCTCTTGTATGGATTATTTTATTACAGATGCCTAGCGGTGCTATACCCGGAGTATGGTTTACAATAATAGAAGCTATCGTCTTAATTGTTGTGCTATTATTAGGGTATACGGTACTTGCAAAAAATACATTTACTTTTGATGATGCCGGTTTTATGCTGCTCGCAGCTATATATGTTGGTATAGGATTTAACTACTTAATTGAAACACGTGCTGCAGGTTTAAATTATATATTCTTTGTATTATTCATTATTTGGGCGACAGATACAGGTGCATATTTTTTTGGTCGTGCATTTGGAAAAAGAAAACTATGGCCAATTATTAGTCCGAATAAAACAATTGAAGGTGCTATTGGCGGCGTCATCAGTGCATGCATTGTTGGTGTTATATTTCATTTAATTTATCCATTTGACTTCTCTATGATCATTATTCTTGGAGTTACAGTGTTTATTTCTGTTTTTGGACAAATAGGCGATTTAGTCGAATCCGCATTTAAACGTCACTACGATGTGAAAGATTCAGGTAAAATATTACCTGGACATGGTGGTATTTTAGATCGGTTGGACAGTTTATTATTTGTTTTACCTTTGATACATTTCATCCATTTTGTAAGCTAAAAAGGAGATATTCTTGAATGAAACTAAATAATAGAGTTAAAATAAAGGAATGGTACATATATTTATCAATCGAAAATGTATAGATAAATAGCAGATGAGAAGAAAATTTTTCCTACACTGAATAAAGGAAGGTGCTTCTTTTGAACACAGTTATTGCATTTGTATTTATGTTTGGGCTACTTGTGTTTATTCATGAGTTCGGCCATTTGATATTTGCAAAACGTGCGGGAATGCTGGCACGAGAATTTGCTATCGGCTTTGGTCCGAAAATATTTTCTTTTACGAAAAATGAGACTGTATATACAATCCGCCTGTTGCCTATTGGAGGATATGTGCGTGTTGCAGGGGAAGACCCTGAAATTGTTGAATTAAAACCTGGACATCATATTGGGCTTGAATTTAATGACGAAGGCAAAGTGAAGAAAATAATAGTAAATAATAAATCCAAACATCCAAATGCGCGAGTAATAGAAGTAGAACACGTAGATCTAGACCATCAATTAGTTATTGAAGGTTACGAAATTGATGAATATGATGAAAAGTTGAGTTTTAAAGTGGATGAGAAGGCCTTTTTTGTAATGGATGAAATGGAGACTCAAATTGCTCCTTATGATCGACAGTTTGCATCAAAAAGTGTAGGAAAAAGGGCGATGCAATTATTTGCAGGTCCAATGATGAATTTTCTGCTAGCGATTGTTATCTTTATTATATTAGGACTCATTCAGGGGGTTCCTGTTGAAAATGCAAAACTTGGTGAGGTACAATCAGGAAGTCCAGCAGAGGAAGCAGGCTTTCAAGATGGTGACGAAATTATTGAAATAGAAGGTAATTCCATTTCCACTTGGGAAGAATTTACTACGATTGTAAGAGAAAGTCCCGAAGAAGAGTTGGATATGACGTTAGAACGCAATGGCGAAGCGATAACAACGACCGTAACACCAAGACTAAATGAAATTGAAGATATGGAAATTGGCCAAATTGGCGTTTATCAAGCCTTTGAAAAGTCATTTTTTAAAACATTTAAGTACGGTTTTGAACAAACATATGAAACAACAAAATTAATATTAACAAATCTCGGTATGCTGATCACTGGCCAGTACTCTCTTGATATGTTATCAGGTCCAGTAGGGATTTATGATGCTACAGACCAAGTTGTTCAAACCGGATTTATGAATTTCTTAATGTGGACAGCAATGTTAAGCATTAATTTAGGAATCGTTAATTTAGTTCCTTTGCCAGCATTAGATGGAGGACGACTGTTGTTTGTTGGATTAGAAGCGGTTCGGGGTAAACCGATCGATCCACAAAAAGAAGGTATTGTCCATTTTATCGGGTTTGCCTTATTAATGCTTTTAATGCTCGTTGTCACATGGAACGATATACAACGGCTATTTTTATAAAGGAAAACTAGAAGGAACCCTTGTCGTTATAAAGACAAGGGTTTTATAATTAATGATGGTTAGAGTAATAAATACAAAAAAATGCTCTTTTATTTTATACTTATTTGTAAGCTGTAACAGGAGGAAAATAAATGGATATAACAAAAAAAGAAAAAATGAATTTGTTGTTAAAACAGCTGCAAGTATCTGAAGAGTTGGTAGAAAAACACTTCAAATCCAGTGAACTTATAAAGCTTGAGGTATATAAGGAAACCAAAACATGGCATTTTCATATTCATATAAAGCAAATACTACCAGCCCATGTTTATCAAATAATTATTTTAAAACTTCAAGAAACATTTCAGCAAATTGCAACAGTGGACTTGTCATTATATACGGAAGACAAATCTTGCGATGAACAAACGATAAGTGATTATTGGCAATGTTTTATTCAATCAATATCCAATTTATCTCCGGCCTACAAAGATTTAGTTCAAAATCAGATCCCGAAAGTTAATAATAATAACATTATGTTAACAGCGAGAAATGAAGCAGAAAGTGCAGCCTTAAAAAAAACGATTGGAAAAACCATTTCGTGCTTTTTGTAAAAAAAATTGGGGCTTCTAATTATTTGCTGGATATTACGGTGAAAACAGAGGAGATTGATATTCAGAAATTTAGAGAAAAAACCGCATTAGAAGACCAGCAATTAGTGTTAAAAACAGTTCAAGAAAAAGAAAAGCGTGATCAAGAAAAGGCTAAAAATGACAGTAAAACGAAAAATCTTATGCTTGGATATAAAATTAATGATGAACCTTTTCAAATGGAAGAAATTCAAGATGAAGAACGTCGTGTGACTGTGCAAGGGTATGTTTTTGATGTTGATATACGAAAGTTACGCTCAGGCAGAAGTTTATTAATTGTAAAAGCGACTGATTATACAGATTCACTGCAAATTAAAATGTTTTCAAAAGGCGATGAGGATGCGGCCGATTTTGAACTTGTTAAAAAAGGGATGTGGATCAAGGCTAGAGGAAGTATCCAAACGGATATGTACACGAATGAATTAGCAATGATGGCTAATGATATTCATGAAGTAAAGGTGGAACAACGGCAAGATACTGTATCCGAAGATAGTAAAAGAATAGAGTTACACGCTCATACAACAATGAGCCAATTAGACGCAGTTGTTTCACCGACCCGTCTTATTGAACAAGCAGCTCAATGGGGGCATAAAGCAATAGCAATTACAGATCATGCTGCAGTACAAGGTTTTCCTGAAGCACACAATGCAAGTGAAAAAAATAACATAAAGGTAATTTATGGGGTAGAAGCGAATTTGGTCGATGATGGTGTGCCAATTGCTTATAATGAACATGATATTGACTTAAATACAGGCACATATGTCGTTTTTGACGTGGAAACAACAGGACTCTCTGCTGTTTACGACACGATTATTGAACTTGCTGGTGTTAAAATACACCAAGGAGAGGTGATAGATCGTTTTGAGTCATTTGCTAACCCACATCATCCATTATCAGAAACGACAACAGAATTGACAGGAATTACAGATGATATGGTTAGAGATGCGCCAGAGGTTGATGAAGTATTAAAAGATTTTCATGCATGGATGGGAGAAAGTATATTAGTTGCTCATAATGCGAGCTTTGATATTGGCTTTCTAAATCAGGGATTTAAAAAAATAAATTATGAAAAAATAGAAAATCCTGTAATTGATACATTAGAATTAGCTAGGTTTTTAATTCCAGAATTAAAAAATCACAGGTTGAATACGTTGTGTAAACATCTTGATATTGAATTAACACAGCATCACCGTGCTATATATGATGCCGAGGCTACAGGTTATTTATTGTGGAAGTTAGTCCAGCGACTGCTAGAAAAAGAAATAACAAATCATAATCAATTAAATAAACATATAGGTGAAGGAAATGCATACCAGCGCTCACGCCCTCATCATTGCATTTTACTTGCTAAAAATCAGGAAGGTTTAAAAAACCTTTATAAACTTGTTTCTTATTCTCATATTAATTACTTTTACCGTGAACCACGAATCCCACGGTCTTTATTGCAAAAATTACGCAGTGGCATTCTTGTTGGTTCTGCATGTGATAAAGGGGAAGTATTTGAAACAATGATGCAAAAATCAGCTGAAGAGGCAGAAAAAGTAGCTGAATTCTATGATTATATCGAAGTACACCCTCCAGCTAATTATATTCATTTAGTTGAAAAAGATCTTGTACAAAACGAAGCTCAAATTTTAGATATAATTACTAAAATAGTAGCAATGGGCAAACGATTGAATAAAACTGTTGTAGCAACCGGGAATACACATTATATAAATTCTCATGAAAAATTATATCGGAGAATATTAATTGCATCCCAGAAAGGAAATCCGTTAAATAGGCAAACACTTCCTGATACACCATTTTATACGACAAATGAAATGCTGGAATGCTTTAAATTTTTGGGTGAAGCGTTAGCAGAGGAGATCGTTGTAAAAAATACACACCATATAGAAACGCTAATTGATGAGGTATCGCCTGTAAAAGAAGATCTATATACACCGAATATCGAAGGTGCTGATCAAGAAATCCGTGATCTTTGCTATGGAAATGCAAAAGCAATTTACGGGGAAGAAGTGCCGGAAATTGTTACACAGCGTTTGGAAAAGGAATTATCAAGTATTATTGGCCATGGGTTTGCCGTGATTTATTTGATTTCGCATAAATTGGTAAAAAAATCTTTAGATGATGGTTACCTAGTAGGTTCTAGGGGGTCTGTCGGATCTTCTTTAGTAGCTACACTGACGGAAATAACGGAAGTCAATCCTTTACCGGCTCATTATGTTTGTTCACACTGTCATTATAATGAGTTTTTTACAGATGGCTCGGTAGGTAGCGGTTTTGATTTACCTGATAAAAATTGTCCAAATTGTAACCATGCTTTAACAAAAGATGGTCAAAATATTCCATTTGAAACATTTTTAGGGTTTAAAGGGGATAAGGTCCCGGATATTGACCTTAATTTTTCTGGCGAATACCAGCCAAGAGCACATCATTATACAAAAGAATTGTTTGGTGAAGACTATGTGTACCGTGCAGGAACAATAGGCACGATTGCTGAAAAAACGGCTTATGGATATGTGAAAGGGTATGCTTCAGATAAACAACTTGTTTATAAAAATGCTGAAGTTGATCGATTAGTACAAGGATGCACAGGGGTTAAACGGACGACTGGACAGCATCCAGGTGGAATCATCGTTGTTCCGGAAAATAAGGAAATTTATGATTTTACACCGATACAATACCCAGCTGATGATCGCAAGAGCGAGTGGAGAACAACCCATTTTGATTTCCATTCCATTGATAATAATTTATTAAAGTTAGATATCCTTGGGCATGATGATCCTACGGTAATTCGTATGCTTCAAGATTTAAGCGGTATTGATCCGAAAACAATACCAACGGATGATCCAGAAGTAATGAAAATATTTTCCAGCACTGAATCGCTTGGCGTTACGCCAGAACAAATTAATTGTAAAACAGGAACGTTAGGTGTACCTGAATTTGGTACACGATTTGTACGGCAAATGCTTGAAGATACAAAACCGAATACATTTGCAGAGCTAGTCATCATTTCTGGTCTATCACATGGTACGGATGTGTGGCTGGGAAATGCACAGGAATTAATTAATGATGGTATCTGTGAACTGCCAGATGTTATTGGTGTACGTGATGATATTATGGTCTATCTTATGCAAAAAGGATTAGATTCCTCCTTAGCGTTCAAGATTATGGAATTTGTGCGTAAAGGAAGAGGACTGCAAGATGAATGGATTGTTGAAATGAAGAAGCATGATGTTCCAGATTGGTATATCGAATCATGCAAAAAGATAAAATATATGTTCCCAAAAGCCCATGCTGCGGCATACGTTTTAATGGCCGTTCGTATTGCATACTTCAAGGTTCACCATCCGATTCTTTTTTATGCGGCTTATTTTTCTATCAGAGCTGGTGATTTTGAATTAGATACAATGGTGAAAGGTTCAGATGCTATTAGACAGCGAATTGAAAATATCATAGCAAAAGGGAATGACGCACCTCCCAAAGAGAAAAGTTTGCTAACCGTATTAGAGGTTGCATTAGAAATGTGTGAACGCGGTTTTTCTTTTCAGCGTGTGGATTTGTATAAGTCAAAGGCTACAGAATTCATTGTGGAGGGAAATACACTGATTCCACCATTTAACGCTGTTGATGGTTTAGGAACAAATGCAGCAATCAACATTGTGAAGGTTAGAGAGGATGGAGAATTTTTATCGAAAGAAGATTTGCGAGAGCGAAGTAAAATTTCGAAAACAGTTCTTGCGTTTTTAGATAAACATGGATGTTTAGAAGGAATGGCAGAAAAGAACCAGCTGTCTCTATTTTGATCAGCCTTTGCTTATATCTTATTTGATTACTTATCAATTTCAGATAGCTGTAAACTTTCAAACCGTCCATCTTGCATCTGCCCTTTTCTTATGATATAGTTTTATTGGTAAGTAATGAAACGGATTTATAAGAGTGGGCGGACCCCACTCTTTCTTGATAGGAAGCTTTGAGTCACCCCTTGCCACGAATTACGGCAAGGGTTTTATAATTAAAAAATACTTATATGAAAATTTACTTTGATGTACATAATAGATACTAAACAATTAAATAAAGGAGGATAACAGTTGTCTTCGAAAGTAGTCGAAATTACTGAAGAGTTGGTGCAGCCTATACTAAAGGAACATAATCTTGAGTTAGTGGATATTGAATATGTAAAAGAAGGAAAAGACTGGTTTTTGCGCGTTTTTATTGATAAAGAAGGTGGTATTGATATTGCGGAATGTGGAGCTGTATCAGAATTATTAGGTGAAAAATTAGATGAAAAGGATCCTGTAAAAGATGCTTATTTTTTAGAAGTATCATCTCCTGGTGCAGAACGTCCATTAAAAACGAAGGAAGACCTTGCAATGAATATAAATAAAAACATTCATGTGAAACTATATGCACCAATCAATGGTGAGAAAGAATATGAAGGTTTATTGAAGGAATTTTCAAATAACTTAGCTACAATCGAATATAAAGATAAAGCAAAAAAAAAGCAAGTTGAAATACCGTATGAAAAGATTGCTAAAGCAAGATTAGCTGTAGCATTTTAAAGGGGGAAATTACTGTGAGCAGTCAATTGTTTGAGGCAATAGATTATTTAGAAAAAGAAAAAGGGATTAATAAAGAAATCTTGTTAGAAGCACTGGAAGCAGCTTTGATTTCTGCTTATAAGAAAAATTTTAAATCTGCTACAAATGTTCGAGTTGATCTTGATGAGGAAGCGGGTACGATGCGTGTATACTCAAGAAAAACCATTGTTGAAGAAGTAACAAATTCACAAGAAGAAATCTCCTTGGATGAAGCGAAAAGATTAAATCCGAATTATGAAATTGATGATATCATTGAGGTTGAAGTTACTCCGAAAAATTTCGGAAGAATCGCTGCTCAAGCAGCAAAGCAAGTTGTAACCCAGCGTGTGAGAGAGGCAGAACGGGGAGTTATTTTTAATGAGTATGCTGATCGTGAAGAAGATGTAATGACTGGAATTATTCAACGCAAAGATTCCCGCTTTGTTTATGTTAATCTCGGTAAAATTGAAGCGAAATTAGCCGAGGCCGAACAAATGCCCAATGAAGAATATCATATTCATGACCGTCTAAAAGTTCTTGTTACGAAAGTGGAAAATACTAGCAAAGGTCCACAAATTTATATATCAAGATCACATCCGGGACTATTGAAACGATTATTTGAAATGGAAGTTCCGGAAATTTATGATGGTATTGTAGAAGTTAAGTCAATTACGAGGGAAGCTGGCGACCGATCCAAGATCTCTGTTTATGCACCTGATCCAGAAATTGATCCAGTTGGTTCATGTGTAGGACAAAAAGGACAGCGTGTTGAAGCAATTGTTAATGAACTAAAAGGTGAAAAAATTGATATTGTAGAGTGGTCAGAGGATCCAGTAGTGCATGTGTCCAATGCATTAAGTCCTTCAAAGGTAGTCGAAGTATTAGTTGATGAGGAAGAAAAGGCAACAACCGTTGTTGTACCTGATTATCAATTATCTTTGGCAATAGGTAAACGAGGACAAAATGCTAGACTTGCCGCCAAATTAACAGGTTGGAAAATAGATATAAAAAGCGAATCAGAAGCATTAGAGCAAGGTCTTATTGCGGAAAAAGAAAAGGTTACAGAAGAAGAGGTTTCAAATGATGCAGTTGCAAATGATGTAGAGGATCTATTTGAATAACGGGGGGTTTCATATGGCACGAAAAAAAAAGGTACCTCAAAGAAAATGTATCGTCACAAATGAAATGAAACCGAAGAAAGAATTAATTCGTATTGTACGAAATAAAGAAGGAGAAGTTTATGTAGACCCCACCGGAAAGAAAAATGGGCGTGGGGCTTATTTAACTATTGATCCTAAAGTAATTGATAAAGCACAACAAATGGATATTTTAAGTAAACAGTTAGATGCCCAGATTGATGCATCTATTTATGAAGAATTAAAAGTACTTGCAGATGGTAAACAAAATGAAAAATAACTATCTGAATATAGTCGGGTTAGCCTATCGTGCAAGAAAATGTACTTTAGGTGAAGATGCAATTGTGAAAGATATTCAACAAAAACAAGCAAAGCTAGTCCTTTTAGCAAATGATATAGGGCCACAAACATATAAAAAAATAACGGATAAATGTCATTCATATAAAGTACCATTTTTAATAGCAGATGATAGAGAAACGTTATCTCATGCTGTTGGAAAATCACAAAGAGTAGCTATTGCTATTTTAGATGCAGGATTTGCCGCTAAGATTACAACGTTACTCGGGTAAATAAATTCGGGGGTGGACGTATGAGTAAAATGCGTGTATATGAATATGCAAAACAAAATAACTTAACAAGTAAAGCTGTAATCCAAAGTTTAAAGGAATTAAATATCGAAGTATCAAATCACATGTCAACAATCTCGATCGATACAAAATCAAAGTTAGATGAAAAATTTAATCATAAACAATCTAGCAATACTAAAAAACAAGAACAGACTAAGCCACAATCTTCTCCTAAGAATGAACAAAATAAAGATTCTAATCAGCAGCCGAATAAAGGTAATAATAAAAATAAAAGAAAAGCACAAGGGGAACTAAAGCCTAAAAACAATAAAAAACAGCATAAAAAACAGCAAAAAGGTAAAAAAGGGAAAAACAATAAAAAAAATGCTGATCAGCCACCTGAAGTAAAAGCAACACCAAAAGAAATTGTGTATAGTGGAACATTAAGTGTAAGCGACTTAGCAGAAAAACTGAATAAAGATACATCTGAAATTATTAAAAAGTTAATGTTTTTAGGCGTTATGGCAACGAAGAATCAAGATCTTGATGATGATGCAATAGAATTAATATGTGATGAATTCGGAGTAGAAGTTAAAAAAGAAATCGTATTAGAGGATACTGATTTAGAAAAATACAAAACAGAGGATAAAGAAGAAGAACTTATAGAACGTCCAGCAGTTGTTACCATTATGGGGCATGTTGACCATGGAAAAACAACGTTGCTTGATGCCATTCGTCACACAAAGGTTACTGAAGTAGAAGCAGGAGGAATTACACAGCACATTGGGGCTTATCAAGTTGAAAGCGATGAAAGAAAAGTAACATTTTTAGACACACCCGGCCATGCTGCATTTACAAGTATGCGCTCAAGAGGTGCACAAATAACTGATATTGCTATTTTAGTTGTAGCTGCTGATGATGGAGTTATGCCGCAAACTGTTGAAGCAATTAATCATGCAAAAGCCGCAGAAGTACCAATCATCGTTGCAGTTAATAAAATGGATAAAGAGACTGCAAACCCTGATAGGGTTATGCAAGAATTAACAGAATATGAACTTGTACCAGAAGATTGGGGCGGAAATACAATTTTTGTTAACCTTTCTGCTATGAAACGGGAAGGTATTGATGATTTATTAGAAATGATTTTACTTGTTTCCGAAGTAGAAGAATTAAAAGCAAATCCTGATAAAAGTGCTTTTGGTACAGTAATTGATGCTCAACTTGATAAAGGCCGGGGCTCTGTAGCAAGTTTATTAGTACAAAATGGCACGCTCCGAGTAGGCGATGCACTTGTGGTTGGAAATACTTTTGGCCGTGTCCGTGCAATGCTTAACGACCTTGGTAAGCGGGTCGATGAGGCAGGACCATCTACTCCAGTTGAAATTACGGGATTAAATGATGTGCCTCAAGCAGGAGATCAATTTTTAGTATTTGAAGATGATAAAAAAGCTCGACAAATTGGTGAAGCACGCCAGCAAAAATATATTCAAGAAAATCGCAGTGAACAGACAAAAGTGAGCTTAGATGACTTGTTTGAACAAATAAAACAAGGTGAAATGAAAGATATTAACATTATTATTAAAGCTGACGTTCAAGGTTCTGCAGAAGCTTTAGCTTCATCCTTACAAAAAATTGAAGTAGAGGGCGTTAATATAAAAATCATTCATACAGGCGTTGGTGCAATTACTGAATCAGATGTTATCTTAGCGTCTGCTTCAAATGCAATTATTATTGGCTTCAATGTTCGTCCGGCAGCCAATGCAAAAAAAGCTGCGGAATCGGAAAAAGTTGATATGCGTCTGCATCGTGTTATCTACAAAGCAATTGAGGAAATAGAAGCAGCTATGAAGGGAATGCTTGATCCTGAGTATGAAGAAAAAATTATCGGGCAGGCAGAAGTACGGGAAATCTTCAAAGTTTCTAGAATTGGAACGATTGCAGGCAGTTATGTCACTGATGGTAAAATCACCCGTGATTCAAATGTTCGCTTGATTCGAAACGGCGTTGTTCAATTTGAGGGTGAAATTGATGCATTAAAACGTTTTAAAGATGACGCAAAAGAAGTAGCCCAAAACTATGAATGTGGTATTACAATTAAAAACTTCAATGATATAAAAGAAGGCGACATTATTGAAGCATTTATTATGGTGGAAATTGAAAGAACATGATTATTTATGCTGAAGTAGAGTGTAAATTTTATGAAGGACGGTCATTAAAACAAAAACGTTCTGTCATAAAACGCTTAATTGCTAAACTTCGTAAGGATTTTAATGTATCTGTTACAGAACTTGCTTACCATGACTTATGGCAACGAACAAAATTAGGAATTGTAACGATTTCCAATAATAAAATTCATGCTGAACAAATGATGCAAGAAGTTTTGAAAGTGATAGATACGTACCCAGAATTAGAACGTACGATAACAGAAGTAGAACATTTATAGTTTAACATTTCTGGGGGAAGTGCAGACTTTGTTCTTATAGAGGTGACTTAAATGAGTGATTTACGTGCAAATCGAGTAGCTGAACAAATGAAAAAAGAACTGGGGGATATTCTTACCCGAAAAATAAAAGATCCAAGGGTGGGTTTTGTCACCGTTACAGACGTTGAAGTAACAGGGGACTTGCAACAAGCTAAAATATTTATCTCTGTTCTTGGTAATGAGGAAGAAAAACAGGATTCTCTTTTAGGGTTAGCTAAAGCGAAAGGGTTCATTCGTTCTGAAATCGGAAAACGGATCCGCCTAAGGAAAACGCCAGAGTTAATGTTTGAGTATGATGAGGCACAAGAACACGGAACAAGAATCGAAAAACTTTTACGTGATTTAAAAGAATAAATACGTGAAACAATCTGACTCGTTTGATGATTAAACAGGGTCAGATTTTTCCGTATGCTTTAAAGGAATGTACAAAACGTTTTATTTTGGAGGTTACACAGATGAATGGTATATTACCATTGTGGAAGCCAAAAGGATTGACATCACATGATTGTGTGATGAAAATTCGACGCTTATTTCATACGAAAAAGGTGGGGCATACAGGAACCCTGGATCCGCAAGTAGAAGGGGTATTACCAATATGTATCGGTCAAGCAACGAAAATAGTTCCTTACTTAATGGAAACAAAAAAAACGTATATTGCAGAAGTAATGCTAGGAACTTCAACGGAGACGGAAGATAGAGAGGGCAGGGTTATTGAACAAAAAGAGATAACTTCCCCGCCATCGAATCAATCAATTGAAAATACGCTACAATCTTTTGTAGGAGATATCATACAAATACCTCCTATGTATTCTGCAGTTAAGGTGAAAGGAAAAAGACTATATGAATATGCGAGGGCGAATGAAACAGTAGAACGTCCCTCAAGACAAATCACTATTCATGAAATAAAGAGAATACCATCAAGTAAAGAAACAAATCATTCTTTTCGGATTCAAGTAATTTGTTCGAAAGGAACGTATATACGAACATTATGCGTAGACATAGGCAAACATTTAGGTTACCCAGCTCATATGAGTGATTTAGTCCGGATTCAAACAGGTTCATTTACGAAGGATGAAGCAGTAACCTTTAAAACAATAGAGCGAGCATCTTTAATGGACAAACAAAATCAATTATTATTACCAATCGTTAAAGGTTTGCTGCATTTAAATTGTCTAAATGTTGATGAAACAATGAAAAAAGCTATTCAATTCGGACAAAAACTTCCCAGACCTGAACAAATTGTAGATACTGATCCATTTATCGTTTTGTTCCATAACCAATTGTTAGCAATATATCAAGTACATCCAGAAAAGCCTAACCTAATTAAACCGGTTCGCGTTTTTAATGGATGAAAGAAATGTAGGTGAAATAATATGAGAACGATTGAATTATCTTATCCTCATACATTAGTTTTAGAGGAGCTACCCGAAACAGTAAGCGCTATAGGATTTTTTGATGGAATACATAGAGGACATCAAAGAGTAATTCAAACTGCTGTCACAGAAGCAAGAAAGGTGAATATGGAAAGTGCAGTCATAACGTTTCATCCACATCCTTCTGTTGTCCTGCAAAAAGAAAAAAAACAAATTCAGTATATCACTCCACTGCGTGAGAAAAAGGAAATATTACAGCGTTTGAACGTTGACAGACTTTATATCATTACATTTAATAAAGAGTTGTCTATGTTATCACCGCAAGAATTTATTGATCACTTTATTATTGGGTTGAATATAAAGCATTTAGTTGCAGGGTTTGACTTCTCCTATGGCCATAAAGGGAAAGGTGATATGAATACGATTCAATCACAATCAAGGGATGCATTCATGTTTTCCACAATTGATAAAATAGAAGCAAACGGTGAAAAAATTAGCTCTACCCGAATACGAAAACTTCTTGACGCAGGAAATGTTGAACGTGTTAACGATTTACTTAACAGGCATTTTTCCACTTACGGAATTGTGATTGATGGGGATAAACGTGGAAAAACAATTGGTTTTCCTACAGCCAATCTTAGGGTTAACCCTGAAGCATTATTACCAAAAACAGGTATCTATGCCGTGAAAGTTCTCTATAAAAATGAAGTATACGAGGGAATGGCAAATCTTGGCACAAACCCCACATTTACGCCAGATCTATCCCAGCCAAGAATAGAGGTAAACATATTTGATTACAATAATGATCTCTATGGTGAAGAACTGCAAATAGAGTGGCATGCATTTATTCGTGACGAAGAAAAATTTGACCAAGTCGATCAGCTAGTTAAACAAATAGAAAACGATGAAAAAAAAATACGTCACTATTTTTCAATACAAGAATAAAGTGAAATAATGTATTTTCCACTTGCAATTTCCATGAAAAACATGTAACCTAAACAAGTGAACCATCGCTTGGCAAATCGATGCTCCGACGTTTGCGAGGGGAATGGGGATATATATAAAAGTAGGAGGTGGCTTGAAATGGCAATGACAAAAGAACGTAAAAATGAAATTATTAATGAGTTTAAAGTTCATGATAATGATACGGGTTCTCCAGAAGTTCAGATAGCAGTTCTTACGGAGGAAATTACTACATTAAACGAACATTTACGTTTTCATAAAAAAGACCATCATTCACGTCGCGGACTTTTAAAAATGGTTGGTAAACGTCGTAATTTACTTAACTATTTACGTAAAAAAGACGTTACTCGCTATCGTGACCTGATTAAAAAATTAGGCTTACGCCGATAATGTTTAAAAAAGCAGGAGAAATCCTGCTTTTTTTATACTTTAAACACTTTATTTACATTCATGGCTATAAACTATAAAATGTAGGATAGAATGTTAATGAAAGGAGATAAAATAGTAATGGCAGAAGAAAAACACGTATTCTCCACAAAACTTGGCGGTAAACAATTCATCGTTGAGATTGGAGAATTGGCAAAACAAGCTAATGGTGCTTGTATGGTCCACTATGGTGATACATCTGTATTATCTGTAGCTACAGCATCAAAAGAACCAAAAGATTTACCTTTTTTCCCTTTAACAGTTAATTACGAAGAACGGTTATATGCGGTAGGTAAAATTCCCGGAGGTTTTATTAAGAGAGAGGGCAGACCGAGTGAAAAAGCAATTTTATCATCTCGGTTAATTGACCGACCAATACGGCCACTATTTCCTGATGGGTTTCGAAATGAAGTACAGGTTATCAGTACGGTTATGAGTGTTGATCAGGATTGTTCTTCTGAAATCGCCGCTATGATCGGCTCATCGATTGCACTTAGTATTTCGGATATTCCATTTGAAGAACCGATTGCAGGGGTTAATATAGGAAGAATTGATGGAGAATTCGTCATTAATCCAACGATCGAGGAACAAGAGAAAAGTGATATCGATTTAACAGTTGCCGGTACGAAAGATGCGATTAATATGGTGGAAGCTGAGGCACAGGAAATTCCTGAAGAAATCATGCTAGATGCAATTATGTTTGGCCACAAGGAAATTGTTCGCTTAGTAGAATTTCAAGAAGAAATGATTCGTGCGGTTGGTCTTGAAAAATTAGATGTTCCCTTATTTGAAAGCGACCAAGAATTTTCAGCAAATGTGAAATCAAAAGCTGAAAAAAAGTTAGTTGAAGCTATACAAGTTCAAGAAAAACACGCTCGGGAAGAAGCTATTGATAAAGTAAAAGAAGAAATTTTAACAGAATATGATGAAGAAGAGGAAGAAATAATTCAACAAGTTAAATCTGTTTTAGATAAGATGGTCAAGGATGAAGTCCGCCGTCTGATCACGCAAGAAAATGTACGCCCAGATGGACGTAAGCTTGACGAAATCCGCCCGCTTTCTTCACGCGTGGGTATTCTACCACGGACACATGGCTCCGGATTATTTACACGTGGACAAACTCAAGCATTAAGTGTATGTACACTTGGCGCACTAGGTGACGTACAAATATTGGATGGGCTTGATTTAGAAGAATCAAAGCGTTTTATGCATCATTACAACTTCCCTCAATATAGTGTAGGTGAAACAGGACCAATTCGGGGACCAGGTCGTCGCGAAATTGGCCATGGTGCACTTGGGGAACGTGCTCTTGAGAAAGTAATTCCATCGGATAAAGAATTCCCGTACACAATTCGTCTCGTTTCCGAAGTATTGGAATCCAATGGTTCCACATCTCAGGCTAGTATTTGTGCAAGTACGTTAGCAATGATGGATGCTGGAGTTCCGATTAAAGCGCCAGTAGCAGGAATTGCTATGGGTCTTGTTAAAACAGGAGAAGATTACGCTATTTTAACGGATATTCAAGGAATGGAAGATGCACTAGGAGATATGGATTTCAAGGTAGCTGGGACTGCAAAAGGTGTTACCGCACTACAAATGGATATTAAAATTGACGGTTTGTCTAAAGAAATATTGGAAGAGTCATTAAGTCAAGCTAAAACAGGCCGGATGCACATCCTAGATTCAATGCTTGCAACGATTAAAGAACCGAATGCAGAACTGTCGGAGTATGCACCAAAAATATTAACGATGAAAATTAAACCCGAAAAAATTCGTGATGTTATTGGACCAAGTGGAAAGCAAATTAATAAAATAATCGAAGAAACTGGTGTCAAGATTGATATTGAACAAGATGGAAGTATATTTATCTCATCTGCAGATGCCGAGATGAATGAAAAAACGAAAAAAATTATTAATGATCTTGTACGAGAAGTTGAAGTTGGTGAGATGTATTTAGGTACAGTGAAGCGAATTGAGAAATTTGGCGCTTTTGTTGAATTATTTAAAGGCAAAGACGGTTTAGTCCATATTTCTGAATTAGCCGAAGAACGGACGAAGAAAGTGGAAGATGTTGTATCTATTGGCGACCAAATTATGGTTAAAGTAAAAGAAATTGATAATCAAGGTCGAGTCAATCTTTCCCGTAAAGCTGTTTTAAAAGAGGAAAGGGAAAGACAAGAAAGATCCAAATCATAATAATTAACGAAACAAGAAGCTGCAATGTCAGTTTCTTTTTTAATGTTTTAAACGAGTAGCTGTCAAGGTAGGATACATACTTTTGGTTTAAACTGTATTACATATGTCTCATATCTTGTCCTTCTTTTTCATATGAATATGTATGAGAGGAGGGCTATAATGTATCGATATCGCAAGATTGTTCAATTATGTGTATTCATACTAATTGTTCTACTGGCTTTTGACATAGACTATAATCCATTTGTTAAAAATGATGTTGGAAAATTATCCCACCAAGTTGTTCATGTTACAAAAACAAAGGATCCATTATATCAAGAAATAAAACAGAAAAAATCCAAGTATTCTAAAGAACCGCAGAATGCAACCGTTGATAAAATCTGGAAAAAAACACCGGGGAGAAATGGGGTAGAGGTAGATGTTGAGGAGTCATATAAACAAATGAAAAAGGAAGGAAATTTTGATGAATCAAAACTTGTTTATAAGCAAGTCCCTCCAAAAGTACAATTTAGGGAATTACCGGCTTCACCTGTTTATCGAGGTCATCCCGAAAAGGAAATGGTGGCATTTTTAATAAATGTATCATGGGGAGAAGAACATATTCCTGAAATATTAGATACTTTAAATGAGCATAACGTAAAAGCGACATTTTTTATTGAAGGGGAATGGGCGAAAAAAAAATGCAGATCTTGTTAAAATGATAAATGAACAAGGACATTTAATAGGAAATCACGCTTATAATCATCCTGATATGGCTCGTCTATCGAATCAAGAAATCATCCAGCAGATAACCCAAACCAATACAATTATTGAAGCTATTATTGATAAGACTCCAAAGTGGTTTGCTCCCCCTAGTGGAAGCTTTAAGAATAATGTTGTAAAAACAGCACATAATTTAAAAATGGAAACAATACTTTGGACAGTTGACACAATCGATTGGAAGAATCCTTCTGTTTCTGTTATGATGAATCGGGTAATGACTGATATTCATCCTGGAGCAACTATTTTAATGCATCCAACTTCTTCTGTTGTAGAAGGACTGTCACCATTAATTAAGGATATAAAAAAGAAAGGATACAAAATTGGAACTATTGAGCAACTGCTAAACGAAGAAAGAGAAATATAAATTAATTACATGACATACAATTGATTTAGGAGGCAATATTTTGATAGAGAAGCATACTTGCAACAATGGACTACGAATCGTATTGGAAAATATACCGGCTGTCCGTTCTGTAACAATAGGGATTTGGGTATTAACTGGATCCAGAAATGAAACAACAGAAAATAATGGAATATCCCATTTTTTAGAGCATATGTTTTTTAAGGGGACAAAAACGAGATCAGCACAGGATATAGCAGAAGCTTTTGATTCCATAGGCGGCCAAGTAAATGCATTTACATCGAAAGAGTATACATGTTTTTACGCGCGTGTGCTAGATACACACAAGGATTACGCTTTGGAAATCTTAGCTGATATGTTCTTTCACTCTTCTTTCGATGAAGAAGAAATGGAGCGTGAGAAAAAAGTTGTTCTTGAAGAAATCAAAATGTATGAAGATACACCGGATGATATTGTTCATGATTTATTAGCAAAAGCTTCTTACGGGGAACATCCATTAGGGTATCCTATTCTTGGAACAGAGGAGCACCTGAAAACGTTTAAACCAGAAACGTTACGCAATTATATGAAAGAGTGCTACACTCCTGAAAATATAGTTATTTCTGTTGCCGGCAATACAGATACGTCTTTCATTCGTAAGGTTGAAAGCTACTTTGGGCACTTTCAGTCCAAAAATCAGCAAACAAACATGTTGAAGCCAACTTTTCTGGCAAATAATATTGTAAGGAATAAAGATACAGAGCAAGCTCATTTATGTTTAGGGTATGATGGCTTGCCAATTGGCAACAGTAATGTATACAGTTTGATTATTATGAATAATGTTCTTGGCGGGAGTATGAGTTCAAGATTGTTTCAGGAAGTCCGTGAAAAACAAGGACTTGCTTATGCGGTCTTTTCCTATCATTCTTCATTCTTGGACAATGGATTATTAACAATATATGCCGGAACAGGAAAGGATCAATTACCTGTTTTGCAAGACACGATTTATCAAACGGTTGATCAGCTAATTAAATCCGGTTTGACAGATAAAGAACTAAATAATAGTAAAGAGCAATTAAAAGGAAATCTCATGTTAAGTCTAGAAAGCACGAATAGCCGTATGAGCAGAAACGGAAGAAATGAGTTATTGCTGCATCGACACCGTACATTAGATGAAATGATACAGGAAATTGATGCTGTTAATCATGAATCTATTCACAATGTAATTACAAAAACATTTAAGCAGACATCTTCGAAGGCTTTAATAGCACCACAGGAAGCGAACTAACCTATGTTTTTATACATAGGTTTTTTTAATGTTCATATATATATATTAATCCCTTTTTCAGACTGGAGGCGATGGGAATGCGTTATAAAGAAATTAGCGGAAAGGAAATAGTAAATGTAAACCATGGGTCGAGATTAGGAATATTAGGACAAACGGATTTAGAAATAGATATTCATTCAGGGCAAATTAAATCATTTATCATACCGAACTATAAGTGGTTTGGTTTAAAAAAGGAAGGTGAAGAAACGAGAATTTACTGGGAAGATATTCAAAAAATTGGAGAAGATATGATTATGATTGATGCAGAATAACTTAAAATTGCATGAAAAGGTCTACATAAGGACGATTACCGTTTACGAAGGTACTCGTCCTTTTTTCGTGCGCCCTGCATGGACGAATACTTGGTGGTAAAAGTCCACTACAGGCTTAGCAGTAGGAACTGTTAGCGAAAGGCAAGGTGGCTATCGTAAGGCTGAAGGAAGCTGGACGCAAAAGGAAATATAAGAGGCTTGCCTGTCACAAGAAAAAGGCAGAACACTTTTTGGGTAGAATTGCAAAACAAAATCCCAAGTTCTTTAAACACTGGGAAGTAGGTGAGAAACTCAAACGGATCACCAAGCGCAACCGTGGCCGTCAACCCGAAGCGATTCTAGAAAATCCGGCACAAGCCATATTCACCACCGTTCATTGACAGATAAAGAACTGGCATCAAGAGGATATAAAGATATCGCTCTACAATACCAGCTCCTACACTCAAACTATTGAACCGCCGTATACGGAATCGTATGTACGTACGGTGGTGTGAGGGGCGAAAAGTTACTTAACTTTTCCCTCTACTCGATTTTTTATCAAATAACTAATCACTAATAGCCTATCAAAACATAAGCTATAAAGTAATCAGAGCAAAAAAGAAATAAAGTATATTTGGAGGGTGTATACAATCATGGATCGATTAATAGCCATAATAGGTGGTGACGGAAGATATTTAGAATTAATTCGTCAATTAAAAGCTCTTCCTAATACGACTACTATTCTTGTGGGTTTTGACAAATTAGAGCAAGGATTCACTGGTTTAAAACAAATTGATTTCAAAGATCTAAAACAATCCAATTTAGATGTCATCATCTTGCCAATTACAGGCACAGATGATACCGGTAACGTTGATACTGTATTCTCAGATCAGCCAGTACAATTAACAAGAGAGTGGTTCAAAAAACTTAAGAGATCCTCCCTTGTATTTACAGGAATAACAAACGAATATTTAACCGATGCAACAAAAGAGGCAGATGTATCATTAATTCCTTTATTAAACCGTGATGATGTGGCCATTTTTAACTCCATACCAACTGCAGAGGGAGCAATTATGATGGCCATTGAGAATACGGATTATACGATCCATTCATCACGGATTATTGTAGTTGGTTTTGGACGTGTAGGAAATACTGTAGCAAATAAATTTTCTGCTTTTGGGGCTAAAGTGTCAGTTAGTGCTAATAACATCACTGATTTGGCAAGAATTACCGAAATGGGTCTAACAGCTATTCCTTTACATGAGTTACATGAACACACAAATCAGTGTGATTTACTAATTAATACAGTCCCAGCTCCTATTATCAATAAAAACTCTATTGGTAATTTACCAACGCACGGACTGATTATTGATTTAGCTTCAAAACCTGGAGGAACAGATTTTGAATTTGCCAAAAAACGGGGAATTAAAGCAATTTTAGCCCCTAGCTTACCTAGTATTGTAGCACCCAAAACATCTGGAAAAATCTTGGCGGATGTTATTAAACAAATTTTGCAAGAAGAAAGGGGAAAATAGCATGTCGTTAGAAGGAAAAAGAATTGGTTTTGGAATAACTGCTTCTCATTGCACCTATGATGAAGTGTTTCCACAGTTACAAAAGTTAATCGATGCAAAGGCAGATGTAGTTCCAATTGTAACTTACTCTGTAAGAACCACCAATACTAAATTTGGTAAGGCTGCAGATCATATAGCAACAATTGAATCCATTACAGGAAAAAAAGTAATTACAACAATGCCTGAAGCGGAGCCATTAGGTCCTAAATATCCCCTGGATTGTATGGTGATAGCGCCATTAACTGGAAATACACTAAGTAAAATGGCAAATGCACAGACAGATTCACCTGTGTTAATGGCAGCAAAAGCTACACTCCGAAATCAAAGTCCAGTTGTACTCGGAATTTCCACAAATGATGCACTTGGATTAAATGGTGTTAATTTAATGCGCTTAATGGCAACAAAACTTGTATATTTTATCCCATATGGTCAAGATGATCCCTACAAAAAACCCAATTCTTTAGTTTCTAATATGGAATTAATCCCTGATACGATTGAATCAGCTCTTGAATATAAACAAATTCAACCTGTTATCATTCCGCATATTGATGAAAGTATGATAGAATAAGAAACTAGGAATATTTTAAAGATGATGAAGGTAATAAGATATCCATTGTGAAAGGAGTTATTAAAATGTCAGGAAAAAAAGCATATAATGTAGCGATTGTAGGAGCAACAGGTGCTGTAGGTGGAAAAATCTTAACCATTTTACAGGATAGGCAATTTCCCATTGAATCTTTAAAACTCTTATCCTCTAAAAGATCAGCTGGGAAAAAGATCTTGTTTAACAATGAGGAGGTCACTGTGGAGGAAGCTACTCCAGATAGCTTCACTGGAGTAGATATTGCCTTCTTCTCAGCCGGGGGTTCTATTTCAAAAAAATTAGCAAAAAAAGCAGTAGACGCTGGAGCAGTAGTTGTTGATAACACAAGTGCGTATCGAATGGATGAAGGAGTACCGCTTGTTGTACCAGAGGTAAATGAAGGTGATTTAAAAAATCATAAAGGATTAATATCCAATCCAAATTGTTCAACAATTCAAATGGTGGCAGCATTAAAACCTATTCAATCAGCATATGGTTTAAATCGTGTTATCGTTTCAACATATCAAGCTGTGTCAGGTGCAGGTAATGCAGCATGTAATGAATTGGAAGAGCAATCAAAGCAGTATTTGAATAATGAAGAAATGAAGGCAGAATTGTTGCCAGTTGGGGGAGATAAAAATCATTACCCAATTGCATTTAATGCTCTTCCACAGATCGATGTATTCGGTGAAAATGGTTATACTTTTGAAGAAATGAAAATGATTAATGAAACAAAGAAAATCATGCATGCACAAGAATTACCTGTAGCAGCTACTTGCGTACGACTGCCATTCTTTACCTCACATGCAGAAAGTGTTTATATAGAAGTTAATCAAGATGGGTTAACAGTTAATGATATATGGAAAGTTCTAGATGGAGCCGAAGGGGTTATTTTAGAAGATAATCCTAGCACACAAACATATCCAACTCCGTTAAGTGCTGCAAACAAGGATGAAGTTTTTGTAGGAAGAGTTCGAAAAGACTTGGATAATAAGAAAGGTTTCCATCTTTGGGTAGTTTCAGATAACCTAGTAAAAGGTGCTGCTTTAAATACAGTACAGATCGCAGAAAGCTTAATTAAAAATAATTGGTTATAATGAGATTCATAAAAGGGTAGAGGTGTTCACACATTGCAGATTTTAATTCAAAAATTCGGGGGAACTTCTGTACAAACTGAAGAAAACAGAAATCATGTAATTAAACATATAAAAGATGCTTTAATGAAAGAGTATAAACTTGTTGTGGTTGTTTCAGCATTAGGTAGGAAACCTGATCCTTATGCAACAGACACATTATTGGATTTAGTCGATTTTCCAGCAAATCAAAATTCTAATCGGGAGATTGATTTGTTGATGTCTTGTGGTGAAACAATATCTTCTGTTGTCTTGTCCAACGAATTACAAAAACACCATATCTCTGCGACGGCTTTAACTGGTGCGCAAGCTGGATTTGTAACGAATGATGATTTTACACAGGCCAAAATTAAAAAGGTCAATCCAGAAAGGATTCGAAAAGAATTTGAAGACCATGACGTTGTAGTTGTTGCGGGATTTCAGGGGCAAACAGAATCTGGTGAAATAACAACTATCGGACGTGGAGGCAGTGATACGACTGCCGCAGCCCTTGGTGCTGCACTGCAAGCAGAGCGTATTGAGATTTTTACGGATGTCAACGGAATAATGACTGCAGATCCGCGGGTTGTGAAATCAGCAAGACCTTTAAATGTTGTTACGTATACTGAAATTTGTAATTTAGCGTATCAGGGAGCAAAAGTAGTTCATCCACGTGCTGTTGAAATCGCCATGCAAGCGAAAATCCCTATGCGGGTAAGATCGACCTATTCCTTTGATGAAGGAACTTTGGTTACGGCCTCAAGAGTACAGGAAATGGGTGTGGATATACCAGATCGTCTAATAACAGGAATTGCGCATATTTCCTCCATCACACAACTTAGGGTCCAGACAAAAAAAGGTGTTTATCGGCTTCAATCGGATGTCTTTAAGGCAATGGCTGAAGCTGGGATTTCGGTGGACTTTATCAATATATCGCCTTCTGGCGTTATTTATACGGTACCAAAAGAATTTACAGAAAAAGCGGTTCATATATTAGATACATTAGGTTTTCAAGCCGAGGTTACAGAAAATTGCGCAAAAGTATCTGCAGTTGGTGCTGGCATGACGGGAGTGCCAGGTGTGGCTTCAAGAATTGTTCAAGCTTTGACAGAGGCTAATGTACAAATTTTACAGTCTGCAGATAGTCATACAACAATTTGGGTTCTTGTCCATGAAAAAGATTTAAAAAAAGCGGTGAATGCTTTGCATGAAGTGTTTGAACTAAGCAACAGTAAATCTCTCGTATAAGATATTACGGGAGAAAGGAGCGATTTGATGGATTTTGGTAATGTATTAACGGCAATGGTAACGCCATTTGACCTTGAGGGAAATATCGACCTCGAGAGAACAAGTATTTTAATTGACCATCTTCTTAAAAGTGGGACTGAAGGTTTAGTAATTGCTGGAACAACTGGTGAATCAGCTACTTTGTCACAAGATGAAAAGATTAAGCTGTTCAAACATGTAGTTAATATTGTAAACAAACGAGTCCCCGTACTTGCTGGTACTGGAACGAATAATACTGCTGCCTCCATTGATCTTACAAAAGAAGCAGAGGCATGTGGTGTTGACGGTATCATGCTTGTATGTCCTTATTATAATAAACCTAGTCAACGTGGGCTTTATGAACATTTTACTGCAATAGCACAAGCGACAAGTTTACCAATTATGTTGTATAACATTCCAGGGCGATCTGTTGTTAATTTAAGTGGAGAAACAATTATTCAATTAAGTTCAATTGAAAATATTGTTTCCGTAAAAGAAGCAAGTGGTGACCTTGATCAAGTTTCTGACATCATTGAAAATACAGATGATCATTTTTCTGTATATGCTGGTGATGATGGGATGACATTACCAATGCTCGCGCTTGGAGCAGATGGTGTAGTTTCTGTCGCTTCTCATATTATTGGAAATGAAATGAATCAAATGGTCCATTCATTTCGAAGGGGAGATGTAAATGCTGCAGCCTCTTCGCACCGAAAATTACTTCCTGTTATGAAAGGGTTATTCACGGCACCATCCCCCACTCCTGTGAAAGCAGCTTTGGAAATGAAAGGTATTCAGGTAGGAGGAGTTCGATTACCATTGGTACCGTTGACAAATCAAGAAAAAAGTGGCTTGAAAGCATTAATAAATGACTAAAAATATCGGCGATTTATGCCGATATTTTTATTTTGCTCTAATTGTTGTATGTAATACTTCCAATTGTTCATACTATTTATAGGCTATAAATATACAAGAGGGAGTGTTTTTGTATGGATAAAGATTCAGAAAGAAAAGGGCAAACAGAAGAGGATAAGTCCAATTCTTCCTCATTGGTTCAAAAAATACAACAGTTAGGACAATCGAATGTACCACAAGCCCCAGATTCAAATGTTCATGTTTTGTCAATTATAGGACAAGTAGAAGGACATATACAATTACCGCCACAAAATAAGACAACAAAATATGAACACTTACTTCCCCAACTCATTGCAATCGAACAAAATCCTAAAATTGAAGGGCTTGTAATTTTGCTTAATACAGTGGGGGGAGACGTGGAAGCGGGCCTTGCGCTATCCGAAATGATTGCTTCCATTTCAATACCAACAGTATCCATCGTGCTCGGTGGGGGTCATTCTATCGGTGTTCCAATTGCAGTAGCAACAGATTATTCCTATATTGTCCCTACCGCTACAATGACTATTCATCCGGTAAGGTTAACTGGAATGGTTATTGGGGTTCCTCAAACCTTTGAATACTTGGACAAAATGCAAGAAAGAGTTATCAATTTTGTTACAAATCACTCAAATATAAAAGAAGAGAAGTTTAAAGAACTTATGTTTGCGAAGGGAAATTTAACGAGAGATATTGGTACGAATGTAGTGGGGTCTGATGCGGTTGAGTACGGTCTTATTGATGATGTAGGCGGTGTTAAGGAAGCGATGAAAAAAGTAAACGAATTAATTGAAAATGATAATGACAACAACAAGACGGTGATACAATGATTTTATACACGCCATTATCACAGACAGATATTTTTCCGGATTCTAATGATTCTTTCAACAATCGCCAATGGGTTTCTTATCACGGTATGGAATTATATGTAGAGAAAAGAAAAGATGGATCTTATCAATTATTGCAGCTTCTTTCCACTGATCCCCAAGATTTTTTAAATTCCAATTTTACTCCGGGAACTATTTTATCCTAAGGTGCAAACATCTTTATGGAATATGATATAATGGATATAATTTATAATTAAGTAAACCCTTGCCAATTTTTATAGGGCAGGGGTTTCATGTTCATGCCGGAAACTGAGGTGATAGCTGTGGCAAAGAAAAAACGAAAAAAAAGAAAAAAGCACTTAAAAAAACAACTGAAAACTGAGTTATTAGGCCTTCTATTTATTTTCCTAGCTGTTTTTGGCAGTGGTGCAAGTGCTATAAGTGATGGTGCGATTCCTGGAGGATTAGAATATCTTTTTCATTTCTTTTTAGGTATATGGTATTTTATTGCATCTGTTTTTTTATTAGTTACTGGAATTTTTTTATTAGTAAAGCGCCGTTATCCTGATTTTTTTAATAGAAAATTAGTCGGTTTCTATATTAGCTTTCTGGGCATCTTGCTTTTAACGCACATTCAAACATTTGAGAGATTGCTAATGGAGGCAGACAATCCTTCTATTATCAAAGCAACATGGGATAATCTATTAGTTTATGTAAATGGACATGGTACGTCAGCACAGACGGGTGGGGGGATGCTAGGAGGAGTTTTGTTTGCTTTTTGTTATTATCTTTTTTCCTCGATAGGTGCGAAAATAGTTGCTGTTTTTTCTGTAATTATAGGATTCATCTTTATGACTGAATTTTCTTTAGGAGAGTTTTTCGCGAAGATTGGAAAAAGTATTGCCTTGATGGGAAAAAAATTCAAGTCGCGTTTAATTGAATTTCGCGATAATAGACAAGCTGCTCCTGGAGAAGAATTAGATAAACTGCTTGAAGATGATCAGGATTTACAAAATAACAGTGATGAATCTGCAATACCTGTTATTCAGGATTTCACCGATGTTGCCAGCTCCTTTGATCCACCTTCTAGTAAATCTGAAAATATAGTTTCAGAAGATAAAAATGCGGAAGATTCTTCGGATGAGGAGAGTATCCCACTTCCAATGACTGAAACGGAAAACTATGAATATATTCTTCCACCACTTGATTTGCTGACTGAGCCCGCAAACAATTCGCAGCAGCATGAAAAATCTCACATTCAATCTACTGTTCGAAAGCTGGAGCGTACATTTCATAGTTTTGGGGTAAAAGCAAAAATTACAAAAGTGCATGTTGGACCGGCCGTGACAAAATATGAAGTCTATCCTGACGCAGGTGTAAAGGTTAGTAGAATTGTCAGTTTGCACGACGATTTAGCGCTTGCTTTGGCTGCAAAGGATATTCGAATAGAAGCACCAATACCTGGTAAATCAGCAGTTGGGATTGAGGTGCCAAATCAAGAAGTTGCAATGGTTTCTTTGCGAGAGGTTCTTGAAGTTACGACAAAACAACCGTCAAAGTCAAAATTGCTATTTGCATTAGGGAGAGACATATCAGGAGAGGCTATTGTAGGAGAATTAAATAAAATGCCTCATATGTTAATCGCAGGTGCTACAGGCAGCGGAAAAAGTGTTTGTGTGAATGGTATTATTACTACCATACTTATGCGCACAAAACCACATGAAGTAAAATTGATGATGATTGATCCTAAAAAGGTGGAGTTAAACGTTTATAATGGTATACCTCACTTATTAGCCCCCGTTGTGACAGATCCAAAAAAGGCATCAAGAGCATTGAAAAAAGTAGTATCTGAGATGGAGCGACGATATGAATTATTTTCAGAGACCGGAACTAGGAACATTGAGGGCTATAATGAATATATCAGAAAGCAAAATCAGGTTACGGATGATGAGCAGCCTCATTTGCCATATATAGTAGTTTTAGTAGATGAACTAGCTGATTTAATGATGGTAGCTTCAAGTGATGTAGAAGATTCTATTACACGTCTTGCACAAATGGCGAGGGCTGCAGGAATACATTTAATTATTGCTACACAGCGTCCATCTGTAGACGTTATAACGGGTGTGATTAAAGCTAATATTCCATCCCGTATAGCTTTTAGTGTTTCTTCAGCTACAGATTCAAGGACTATTTTGGATTCCGGCGGCGCAGAAAAGCTCTTAGGTCGTGGAGATATGCTGTTTATGCCAGTAGGAGAATCCAAACCAACACGTGTACAAGGTGCATTTTTATCAGATGAAGAGGTAGAGCGCATTGTAGATCATTGTATTGATCAACAAAAAGCTTCCTATCAAGAAGAAATGATACCTGAAGAAATAGATGAGGTTACTGCTGAAGTGGATGATGAATTGTACGAGGATGCTGTCAGGCTTATAACTGAAATGCAAAGTGCGAGTGTCTCCATGTTACAGAGAAGGTTCAGAATTGGTTATACAAGAGCGGCCCGTTTAATTGATGCGATGGAAGATAGAGGAATAGTAGGACCTTATGAAGGAAGTAAGCCAAGAACGGTATTAGTTTCACAGTCTTCAGATGAAAATCAACTTCACGTCAAATGATAGAAGCTTCTTTTATCTGAAGTAGATAAGTAAAAGGACAGTTTATTTCTTCATCTACCTGTCCTTTTTTAGTTGTGGTCTACTTATTCCAAATACTTTTTCATAAATTTTAAAAATAGGTAAAATCAGCTTTATTTAAATAAGTAAACATGTTATATTTAACGGTATAATAGTCTTGGGTCAAAAGTCTTGATTTTGTAAGAGGTTGAAGGAAGGGATTCTTTATAGCGATTAAAAATAATTCACGCCATTTATATTTGCAAGTTATCGATCAAATTAAACGGGATATTGAGAATGGTACCTATAAAGAGAGGGAAAAGCTGCCCTCTGAATTTCAACTATCGAAATTACTAGGGGTTTCTCGGGCTACATTACGAGAAGCGCTAAGAATACTAGAAGAAGATAATATTATTATTAGACGGCATGGGGTTGGGACTTTTGTTAATCCGAAACCAATTTTTTCATCAGGTATCGAAGAACTAAACAGTATTACGTATATGATTGAACAATCTGGAAAAGTGGCCGGAACGCGGTATTTAAGTTCAGCGTATCAAGAACCAACTGAAGAGGACCGAAAAAAATTTTCCTCAACAAAACTGGATCGTATCGCAAAAATTGAACGTGTACGTACTGCGGATAATCAGCCTGTTGTGTTTTGTATTGACAAGGTACCCAAAGGGTTAATTCCCATAGACACTGTCCATAAAGAAGATTCTTTATTCGGAGTGATGGAAGAATATGCAAACAAACAAATTGCTTATGCTGTAACATATATTGAACCAATTGGCTATCATGATCGAATTTATGATTATCTTGATTGTGACCCTGAACAGCCACTTTTATTGCTAAAACAAATGCATTACACCGCAGACGATGAAGCGGTCTTATATTCAGCTAACTATTTTCGGCCTGATATTTTTAGTTTTCATGTTTTAAGGAAACGTATGGAAAAATTATAATATTGCAAGAGCGGATTTGTTATTCATGATGATAACAAATCCGCTTTTTAATGTTTATTAACATTGGATGATAGAAATTATATCCATACGTAGCTTATAATGATTAGTAGATGGAAAAAAAGTGCAGACTATAGCAGTAATGATAATTACCTTTCATATTGCGAAAAGAACTGGAGGATTTAGGATGAATAAAATTACTGAAGAGGTATCAGAACATCATGGAGTAAAATTACATTTAGTACCTAGTAAAAAATATAAAACAATGAATATTGTTGTTAAATTTAAAGCTCCTTTAACTCGCGAGACAATCACCAAGCGAGCTCTTCTCCCTTATATTTTAAGACAAGGGACAAAGAATTATCCAAGCAGAAAAGCGATACAGTCAAAATTGGATGATTTATATGGCGCCGTCCTATCCATTGATGGAGCAAAAAAGGGAGATAACCATATTCTTAGTATGCGTATGGAATTGGCCAATCCGAAATTTATTCCAAATGAATCTTCTATTTTCGATGATGCGATCGAATTATTAACTGAAGTAATATTCCATCCAAACGTACAGGAAAATGCGTTTAATACCGATGTTTTTAAACGTGAAACAGAAACCCTAAGACAGAAGATGAATGCTATTATCGATGATAAAATGAGTTATGCTAATATGCGGCTGATTGATGAAATGTGTAAAGGAGAAGCATATCAATTACATGTACATGGTTACGAAGAGGACCTTAACTCCATAACGCCTGAAAATTTATACGATTACTATCAACAGTTAATGAGGGAGGATCACCTTGATATTTATGTATTAGGGGACTTTGATCAGGAAAAAATTAAAAAGCATATTACAACAACCATGCTGCAAAGAAAGCGAAGTGAGCCGGTCGTACAACAATCAAGTTCACTTTCTGTAGACAAACAAGAAAAGCCTAATGTAGTTATAGAAAAGCAAGATATACAACAAGCAAAACTACATATTGGATATCGAACTCATTGCACCTATCAAGATGATGATTATTTCGCATTACATGTTTTTAATGGAATTTTTGGCGGTTTTCCTAGTTCTAAATTATTTATTAATGTTCGAGAGAAAAACAGCTTAGCTTATTATGCTGCTTCCAGAATTGAAAGTCATAAAGGTTTATTGCTTGTCTTTAGTGGCATTGCCGCAGAAGATTATGAAAAAGCAAAAGAAATTATTGAATTACAAATAACTGCAATGAAAAATGGAGAATTTACAGAAGAAGAACTACAGGAAACGAAAGAGTTAATTATCAACCAATTGCTTGAAACAATGGATCATCCTCAAGGGATGATTGAACTTCTATATCAACAAGTATTAGGAAATAAAGAAATCACACCTGATCAGTTAATTAATAATATTAAGCAAGTAACTAAAGAACAGGTCATCAATATAGCTGAAAAAATCGAAGAAGATACAGTTTATTTATTAACAGGTAAGGGAGGAAAATAGATTGGATAGAAAAAAGTATGATATCATTGATGAAGTGTTGTATTTTGAAAAATTAGAAAACGGACTTACCGTTTTATTATTACCTAAACAAGAAATGGCCAAAACGTATGGCTTGTTTTCTACGAATTATGGCTCCATAGACCAAACTTTCGTACCTATTGGAGAAGAAAACCAAATAACAGTGCCTGAAGGTGTTGCTCATTTTTTGGAACATAAGCTATTTGAAAAAGAAGATCGTGATGTATTTGCAGATTTCGGGAAACAGGGAGCATCTCCAAATGCATATACTTCTTTTACAAAAACAGCTTATCTATTTTCAGCGACAAGTAATATTCAAGAAAATGTAAAAACACTATTAGATTTTGTTCAAGATCCTTTTTTCTCAGAACAATCCGTAGAAAAAGAAAAGGGAATTATTGCACAAGAAATAGAGATGTATAATGATCAGCCTGATTGGCAATCTTTTATGGGGACGCTTAGAAGTATGTTTCAAAATCATCCGGTTAACATTGATATAGCTGGTACAGTGGAGTCTATCCACTCTATAACAAAAGAAGACTTATACACATGTTATCATACATTTTATCATCCAGAGAACATGACTCTTTGTATCGCAGGGAATTTCGACGCAGAAAACATGATGGATTTCATAAAACGTAATCAAGCAGAAAAAGAATTCACTAAAATGAAAGGTCTTAAGCGCGAATTTCCAGATGAACCAGTCAATGTTGCTAAGAAAAAAAGTATAATCAACATGCCGGTTTCAATTCCTAAGTGTGCAGTAGGTATCAAAGAATCCTCAGAGGAATTTAATTCAAAAGAGTTTTTAGTAAAAGACTTATTGCAAGGGATGGTTTTGGATTATTATTTTTCAAAAGGTGGAAGATTTTATCAGGCGTTGTATAATGAAGCGCTTATAGATGAGAGTTTTTATTTTGAATCCACTTTAGAAAAAAATTTCGGTTATTCCATCATTGGCGGCAATACACATCAGCCAGAACAATTTGCACAAAAAGTAAAACAAATGCTATTAAGTACCAAAACAGCTTCCTTCACATCTGATGAATTTATGGTAATGAAGAGAAAGAAAATAGGTCAATTATTACGGGCCATGAACTCATTAGAGTATATTGCGAACCAATGTATTCACTATCATACACAGGGAATTGATTTTTTTGAGTTAATACCTTTTATTCAGTCATTGACACTTGATGATGTGAATTCCTTTGTTCAAAATTGGATAGATGAAGAGCGTCTGGCTGTTTGTGAAATAATAGCGGAATAAGGAGTACTTATGGGGAAAAATGTATTAATCATTGGAGCTAGTGGTGACATTGGAATAGCAATTGCTGACAGACTGGCAATGGACGGTTATCAATTATTGCTCCATTATAATAAAAACCGGGAAAAGATTGATGAGTTTATCAATAAACTTGATCATAATTGCGTTTTAACAACGATGCAAGCTGATCTCTTTAATAATGAAGAAATAAAGAACTTGTTAATTCAAATTGTTTATCCTGTTGACTATATTATTTTTGCAAGTGGTGCAGCTTTTTATGGGTTATTTCAAGATACATCGGAAAAAGCAATGGATGAAATGTTAACCTTGCATGTAAAGGCGCCTTGGATGATTGCACGGCATCTACTCCCAGCAATGATTCAAAAAAGAGCTGGAAAAATCATTTTAATCACATCTATCTGGGGTAGTGTTGGCGCGAGCTTTGAGGTTATTTATTCAGCGGTTAAGGGGGCGCAAAATAGTTTTGTTAAAGCATTGGCAAAAGAGGTTGCTCCATGTGGGATATCTGTAAATGCTGTTAGTCCGGGTTTTATTGATACAAAAATGAATCATAACTTATCAAAAGAAGAGAAAAAAATGGTTTTATCAGAAATCCCAATGAACCGTGCGGGAACGCCCAGTGAAATTGCACATACGATTAGCTTTTTATTAGATGAAAATGCTAATTATATCCAAGGAGAAATAATTGGTATGACTGGCGGATGGTAAACTAAAAAAACTCCTTCATCCTGTATAAATTGATTATAAATTCAAATACTATATGTGAAAAAAACTGAAGGAGGCAGATGGATGTCAGTCTTAGATAATTTTGAAACGTGGAAGGAATTTTTAGCTAATAAGCTCAATCAAGCGCAAGCACAAGGAATGAGTCAAGAAACAATTACGAATGTGGCTCATGAAGTAGGAGACTATCTTTCGCAAAGTGTTGAAGCTAAAAATGAGGAAGAAGCAGTTTTAAGAGAACTTTGGAATGCTGCTTCAGAAGATGAACAGCAAGCTCTTGCTAGTGCGATGGTGAAGCTCGTACAAAATGAAGGAAATTCACAATGATATAGGAAAAGAAGCCGGATAGCTATTACGGCTTCTTTTTCATTTTTAAAAATAAATGAAAAAAACTATCATTTAAAATCCATAATCCTTTTCACTAACTGAAAAATCATTTATTATATAATATAGATTGCTTTCATACAAATGATTGAGTATCATAAAATGAATGTATAAAATAAAGGAGTTAATTATGGAAAGAACAGAATGGTACCTTGAATATGAAATTCAATATAACCGTCCTGGTTTACTCGGGGATATCTCTTCTTTATTAGGAATGCTGTCTATAAATATTATTACCATAAATGGGGTAGAGCATTCAAAGCGGGTTATGTTGTTGCTCGCAAAACATGATGAACAAATCACCCGTTTAAAATCGGTCTTAGACATGATGGAAATTATTAAGGTGACAAAATTACGTAAGCCTAAACTGAGAGATAAATTAGCCGTTAGACATGGCAGATACATCCACAGGGATGCTGACGATCGTAAAACAGTACGTTTTGTTCGGGATGAATTAGGATTATTAGTCGATTTCATGGCTGAATTATATAAAAAAGAAGAGCATAAACTCATCGGATTACGCGGGATGCCTCGTGTGGGGAAAACAGAATCTGTTGTCGCAGCGAGTGTTTGTGCAAACAAGCGCTGGTTGTTTGTATCAAGTACCTTACTAAAACAAACAGTGAGAAGTCAGTTAATTGAAGGCGAATATGGCAATGACAATATTTATATTATCGATGGTATTGTCTCGAAAAGGCGTTCCAATGAGAAGCATTGGCAACTCATTCGGGAAATTATGCAACTTCCCGCTATCAAAGTAGTTGAGCATCCAGATATTTTTGTGCAGGCAACGGAGTATACGTTAGATGACTTTGATTATATAATTGAATTGCGCAGTCATGAGGATGAAGAAATTACATATGAACCGATTGAAAATAATCCATTCGGTCAAGGGAATAGCTTTTCTATGTTTGACTTTTAAAATGGATGGTGTTGGATATGGAAATAGGAACAAAATTAAAGGAAGCCAGAGAAGAAAAAGGGTTATCTTTAGAAAGTTTACAAGAAACAACAAAAATTCAAAAAAGATATTTAGAAGCTATAGAGAAAGGCGATTTACATATTTTGCCTGGGAAATTTTATGCTAGAGCTTTTATAAAAGAATATGCAAATGCAGTTGGTTTAAATCCGAGTGAATTACTGGAAGAACACAAAAGTGAAGTACCTTCAACAGAAGAAAATGAGATTGAATATACACGCTTGCAGCGGTCAAATCGAGAAAAACGTCGTGGAAGAAGCAACCTGTTTAATTTTTCTTTTATACCCACATTAATTGTTGTTTTACTTGTTATAGCAATTGTTTTTGCTGCGTGGGTTTTTTATCAAAAAACTACTGCAAATAGTAATCCTGACCCAGTACCGGAACAAAATGATGAAATTATTTACAGTGAAGATGCTGAAGGCGAAAGTAATGATAATCAAACAGATGTAGATGATGAAGATGAAGGAAACGATGACACAGAAGATAAAAAAAA
>NZ_JFBD01000012.1 GCF_000709085.1 Virgibacillus alimentarius
TTTTTAAGTACGAAGTCAATTTCGGTATAAAGAACACCTAATTCTGTGGTGAGTGTTTCATGTTCAGATTTATTTAAATCCTCTTTTAATGCATGATAAATATTCGTTTCATTTTCTTTCAACATTTCTTTTAATTTCTGCAGCTGATCCCTGCGAAAGGAATAAGATAAGGTATTCCCATTTGAAAAGTAAGCTCGCTGATTTGCAACTAAAACTTTGGTTTGTTCCATCTAAATCACTCTCCCTAATGTTCAGCCCGTACGACCATATGAGAAAAATCATTTGCAAGTTCAGTGTTTGAAAATATGGCCTTTGCTTCATTTAATAACAAGAGATTATCCTCATTCTGATAACGTGATGAAATATGTGTTAAAATTAGTTTTTTAACTGCAGCTTTCTTGGCTAAAACAGCTGCCTGTGTTGTTGTTGAATGAAAATATTGTTCTGCCAATGCTTTTTTTTCATGATCAAACGTCGCTTCATGTATAAGTACATCGGAATGTTTTACGAAATTTGCATGTTGTTCCGTAAACCGTGTATCCCCGAGAATCGAAAGAATCCTGCCTTTTTTTTCTTTACCTAGAAAATGATCTCGATAAAGCTTTTCTCCATTTGATAAAGTAATCATGTCATTTTCTTTAATTTGTTTGTAAATAGGCCCAGGTGGTATACCAATTGCTTTTAATTGATCAACTAATAATTCTCCGGGTTTATTTTTTTCCACGATGCGATATCCATAGCTAGGGATACCGTGATTTAATTTTTTGCAGTAAACTGTAAAATGTTCTTCATCAAAGAGCTGACCTTCTTTAATTTCTTTAATCGACAAAGGATAGGCAAGATGCGTTTGACTTACCTGAAGGCTCATTTCAATATACTCCTTTATCCCAGGTGGGCCATAAACAGTTAATAGATCGTTTCCACCTTGAAAGGAGCGGCTGCTGAGTAGACCCGGTAATCCAAATATATGATCCCCGTGCATATGCGTAATGAAAATTTTATTTATTTTTCTTGGTTTTATTGTTGTATGCAGTATTTGATGCTGCGTAGCTTCTCCGCAATCAAATAACCATATACTATTTAATTCTTGTAATAAGGTTAAAGCAACAGCTGATACATTCCTTTCCTTCGAAGGGACACCAGCACCGGTTCCGAGGAAAATTAATTCCATAAACACACACCTCCCTCGCTTTATCTACTTCCAGCCGCGTATATATTGTTTCGGTGCTTCAATCTGATATCTTATTTCCTCTGCAGCAACTCTCGCCCAGTATGGATTCCTGAGTAAAGTTCTCCCGATAAAAATAAGATCTGCACGTTCATTTTGTAATATTTCTTCCGCTTGAGGACCATTAATGATTAATCCAACTGCACCTGTAGCTATTGATGTTTTCTTTTTAATAGTCTCACAGCGTTTAACCTGATAGCCTGGGTAAGGCTTAATTGATATAGGAACAACGCCACCCGAACTGCAATCGATTAAATCCACTCCAAGCGCTTTTAATTGATTCGCAAAATACAAATAATCTTCTAGTGTATTTCCCGCTTCATGATATTCATCAGTGGAAAGTCGAATAAAAAGTGGCCTTTCACCCCATTCGGAATAAACTGCTGCAATGATTTCCCGCAAAAAGCGAAAACGATTTTCGCGATTACCTCCATATGCATCTGTCCGTTTATTGGTTAACGGGGATAAAAATTGACTGATTAAATAGCCATGTGCTCCGTGCAGTTCAATTATATCAAAATTTGCTTGTCTAGCTCTCCTTGCACCATTTTTAAATGCCTCAACTGTATTTTCAATATCTCCTGTAGTCATTTCAACAGGTGTTTTATATGATTCATCGAACGCCAAAGGGGAGGGAGCATATATATCTGAATCCACTTCCGCCTTTCTTCCAGCATGTGCAAGTTGAATTCCTGTCTTCGCCCCATATGTATGAATTTGCTCGTTAAGTTTTTTTAATCCTTCCACATGTCCATCATTCCAAATACCAAGGTCTTGAGGGGAAATTCTCCCTTCTGGCTGCACAGCTGTTGCCTCTGTAATAATTAGTCCAACTTGGCCAACAGCGCGCGAAACATAGTGCGTCATATGGAAAGGTGTTATTTTTCCATCTCTTTGTTCACATGAATACATACACATTGGTGACATAACGATGCGATTTTTAAGTGATACTCCTTTAAACTCAATCGTTGAAAAAAGCTTCCTCATCTAAATCCTCCTATCATAACCATTATTGCGACTGAACGAGATTTCGATACTTTAGCGCTTTATCAGGCACGTCCGTAAAGATCCCATCACATCCACTCATGTAACAGCGTATCATTCGCCTTCGTTTATTAACAGTATACACACGAATTGAAATATTTTCTTCTTTACATTGTTTAACGAGTTTTGGTCTCAGCAATGAATATTTAATATGTAGAGCATTTGCTCCTAATTCTTTTGCATATGGGATGATATTTTTATTACGCTTGGATGTTAACAACGCTATTTCCTTTGCTTGGTAAGAACTGCTCATACGTTTTATACTGTTCGGATTAAATGTAGACATAATGGTACGATCCAATAACTGATAATACGCAACCTGCTCATAAACAATAGATTCTAGATGCTCATAATCTATTTTATTATTTTTTAATTCGATATTTAAATATAAAGATTTCGATTGTATCCACTGCAAGAATTCTTCTAATGATAAAATAGATGCACCCGTAAACTTACTTGAAAACCATGATCCAGCGTCGAGCATTTTCAATTGATCCCATGTTAAATCTTTAACATAACCGGTTCCATCTGTTGTTCGCTTTAAATGCTCATCATGAATTAAAACAGGAACATGATCTTTTGTTAGTTGCACATCCGTTTCAATACCATCAGCGCCGAGCTCATATGCAAGTTTAAAGGCTTCCATTGTGTTTTCTGGGGCCTGTTTACTAGCACCTCGATGAGCAAAAACTTTGGTAAACATTGTCTCACCTCATGTTTGATTGTGTTTTAATTTCTAATAAAAGTCAATTTTTACTGACATTTATTAAGAAAAGAGTTAGAATATATATACTGAATAATGATTCATTTTTTGGAGGTTTTCATCTATGAAAATTTTAGATAAAGCGATTCATCAACTAACCATTCCCACCCCTTTTGCAGTGGGAGATGTGCATATGTACCTTATTAAAGGGGACGTATTATCCTTAGTTGATGCGGGGGTAAAAACGAAGGAAGCATGGGAAACATTGCAATCACAATTAAAAGATTTAGGTTATTACCCCAATGATATTGAACAAATTATTTTAACGCATCATCACCCTGACCATATAGGCTTAATTGAACAATTTCCACGAGCCCAGCATATTATTGCTCATAAAAATGTAGATCCATGGATCATAAGAAATGAGCAATTTTTCAAGCACCATGAACACTTTTTCAAGAAATTCTTTAACGCATGTGGAATCCCCAGCCATTTTGACAATGTTTTAAAAGAGATGCGAAAATCATTACAATATGCTGGTGCAGGAAAGGTGACTAAAGCAATAAATGAAGGGGATCTGCTTCCAGGTCATAAAGACTGGAAAGTTATTGAAACAAAAGGGCATGCACAAAGTCATTTATCTTTTTTTAGAAAAAATGATGGTACTTTTATTGGCGGTGATCATTTATTACACCATATATCATCAAATCCAATATTAGAACCGCCGTATGCTGGTGAAACAGAGCGCACTAAGCCTTTATTGCAGTACCGGGATAATCTAAAAAAATGTCTCTCTCTTGGAATTAAAACAGTACTTCCAGGTCATGGTAAATCTTTTTCAGATGTTGAAGCTTTAATTCCAGCTCGATTACAAAGTCAAGAGCAGCGAGCAAACAAAGTACATTCGCTATTACGAACAGAAGGAATCTTAACACCATTTCAAATATGTCAACATCTCTTTCCAAAACATTATGTAACCCAACTTGATTTAACAATGTCTGAAACAATAGGCCAGCTTGACTTCCTTGAACAACAAAATAAAGTAGATCAATTGGTAGAAGATGGTGTACACTTCTATCGTGCAAAATAGACTAATAAACAAAAAAGTAATCGTGACTGGGGCTTCAAGTGGGATTGGAAAAGAATTGGTATGGCATATTGCCCGCTGCGGCGGCATACCAATAATGCTTGCCCGCTCAATTGAGCAATTAAACAATCAACGACAAATGCTGAAGCAATCCTTCGGAATAATAGGCTACGTCTATCAAGTTGACTTACAAAATAATGAAGAACGAGAAAGAACAATAGAACAAATACTAAAAGAACATGAACAAATCCATGGATTAATTAACAATGCTGGAGCAGGTATATTTGAATTTGTAAAAGATACGAAGCAAGAAGATATTGATCGGATGTTTCAGTTAAACCTATTCGCGCTCATCCATCTGACAAAACGTTTCCTTCTCCATTTTTCATATTACCAAAGCGGGCATATTGTAAATGTAGCTTCTCAAGCCGGGAAAATAGCCACACCTAAGTCTGCTGTTTATGCTTCAACAAAACACGCTGTCTTAGGGTTTACAAATGCGCTTCGCTTAGAAGTTAAAAAAGAAGGTATATCCGTAACGGCAGTTAACCTTGGCCCCGTTCGTACAAATTTTTTTACTGCGGCAGATCCAGATGGTATCTACCAAAAAAATGTTGGACGCTTGATGCTGGAACCTGATGATGTAGCACAAAAAATAATTCGTCATTTATTTACGAACAAAAGGGAAATCAATTTGCCGAGCTGGATGGAAATAGGAAGCAAATTATACCGTATTTTCCCAAGAACAGCAGAACGTTTATTAAAGAGGCAATTTAACAAAAAATAAATAAACGAGGATACGTAATATTTTGACCGTTATAAAATACTAAAGTTTAACAAAAATACACAGCTTGATGATTAATTTTAAAATTATTAACCATCAAGCTTATTTGTCATGTCCAAATTCCCAATAAAAATAGTATTAAATTTTGTCGCTAGCACTATTGACTTTATATAGTTAGTCTCATTTGTATTCCATTTTCATGCAACTGGAAGATTTTACCCTGGATAAAGAACAAATATTCGCATATGATAGGGGGAAGGGAGGTAACGGGATGCACCCTCAAATTGATTCCAGGACTTTAAAGAACAAAAACATTTTATGTGTTGATATGAAAAGTTTTTATGCTAGTTGTGCAGCGCTTGCTAGGGGATTGGATCCACTAACAACCCGTCTTGCGGTTGTAGCTGACTTAAACCGGCGTGGAAGTGTTGTATTGGCAGCAACCCCAGCATTAAAGCGGGATTTTGGTATTCGTACTGGAAGCAGACTTTTTGAAATACCTGATCATGAAACCATTATAAAAGTATCCGCACAAATGAATTTATATTTGGAAGTTTCTACGGAAGTCACACGCTTGTTTAATAAATATGTACCAAAAGAAGCGATCCACACGTACAGTATTGATGAAAGTTTCCTAGAAGTAGATGGTACAAATAAGCTTTGGGGAAGTGCTGAAAAGGTAGCTGTACTTATTTTATCAGAACTAAAAGATACATTTGGGCTTACTGCAGCAATTGGTATTGGACCGAATATGCTAATCGCAAAGTTATGTCTTGATTTAGAAGCGAAAAAATTAGGGATTGCCCGCTGGGATTACGAAGATATCCCTAAAAAATTATGGCCTATTTCTCCATTATCACAAATGTGGGGAATCGGATCGCGTTTAGAGAAAAGATTAAATCGCATGGGGATTACGACAATTGGACAACTTGCTAATTATTCTTTAAAGCGTCTAGAGAAAACATTTGGTGTGATGGGAAATCAATTATATTATCATGCAAACGGCATTGATTTGTCAGAACTTGGAGCTCCCATTTTACACGGGCAGATCAGTTACGGGAAAAGTCAAATTTTACTCCGTGATTATCATCAGCCAAAAGATATTGCCTGCGTTATCCTCGAAATGTGTGAGGAGGTTGGAAAAAGAGCGCGTTCTGATCATAAAGCCGGAAGAACAATCCATCTTGGAATAGGCTATAGCAAAAATGAAGGCGGGGGAGGGTTTCATCGCTCCATCACACTTGAAAATCCAACTAATATTACCATGGAAATTTTTCATGCTTGCATGCATTTATTCCATACGTTTTACACGCAAAAAACCGTCCGAAAAATTTCTATTTCGTTAGCAACTATTTGTTCAGACGAATATATTCAGTTAAGCCTATTTGAAAAGAACCGCACAGTTAAACGGAAACTCGGTTATGTAATGGATACGATTCGTGATAAATATGGAAAAGATGCCTTACTGCATGCTGTTTCTTACACAGAGGCAGGAACTGCTCTTAAGCGCAGTAAACTCGTTGGCGGTCATTATGCAAAATAGTGAATTGCTTTTCATAACACATCAAAGCAAAAAAATATAGAGCTATACGAAGACAGCTCTATACGATTTATCGATGATTCTTGTATTGAATTGGTTTGGTAATTTCTTGGATGGCTGCATATGTTTCATTTGTCAGTATGTTAGAGGGATTGTAAAGCGTATTTTCTTCAACTTGTTCCATGGAACTGGCACCAAAAACAGCAGTTGCAACTGCTGGGTGTTTAAGCACATACTTAAGAGCAAGTTCATTCATAGATGAATTTTGATGTAAGTCTGAAAGCTGATGATATATTGTATCAAGTTCATCATACTTATAATCTAAAAATCCATCTTTTCCTTTTATTTCGATCTGCTTATCTCCTTTGTTACTTAACATCCCTTTAGCAAGAGGACCCCTGGCAAGCACACGAATGTTGTTTTCATGTAATAAATCTAAAATCTCTTCCTCTGGTCGCCGGTCAAGCATATTATATTGCATCATAACTCCGTCAATGGAAGAATATTCGACATATTCGCGAATCACATTTGGACGGATCGATGATATTCCATAAGAACGAATAAGACCTTCTTGCTTCAATTCATCAAATGCTTCGATGGACTCACTAATCGGATCATCGATCGTTCCACCGTGCAGCATATAAAAATCAATGTAATCGGTTTGTAAGCGAGATAAGCTATCCTTTACCCCCTGTTTAATATGCTTTTTCGAAGGATCCCAAAACCAATCTTGATTCTCCTTATTAAAATGGTTTCCAACCTTGGTCGTTAGAATGATTTTATCGCGTTTATCTTTAATAGCTTGACCAACTATTTCTTCATTTTGTCCAAAATCATACAAATCTGCTGTATCAAGATGATTAATACCGACATCAAGCGCTTTATCAATAATTTTCTTCGCTTCTCGAGAATTTGTTCCAATAGACATGCAACCAAGTGTTAATTCCGATATATAAATGTCAGACTTTCCCAATTGGTTTCTATTCATAATATAGCCTCCGTTCTATTTTCATACACCTATTGTAAAAATTGTTATTTCAAAATACAACTGTTTCACAACGAAGACATGCTGAAACTATGTTAAAATAGATAATAATAGAATGTGAAATTAAAGGGGATCGCAATGAAAAAATTTGAAGAGAAAACAATAAAAACAAAGGAAATATACAATGGAAAGATTGTCAAACTGCAAGTAGATGACGTTACATTACCAAATGGAAAAATGTCAAAACGGGAATTAATTAAACACCCAGGTGCGGTAGCAATTATTCCCATTACAAAAGACAATAAAATTGTGTTTGTAGAACAATACCGGAAACCTTTAGAAAAATCACTTATTGAAATTCCCGCTGGCAAATTAGAAACAGGGGAAAAACCGGAAATAACTGCAATACGTGAATTAGAAGAGGAAACAGGATATACAACAAATCAACTTTCATTTGTCACCTCGTTTTATACTTCACCGGGATTTGCTGATGAACTGATGTATATTTATATTACCGATCAGCTGGAGGAGCTTAAGCATCCCGTTGCTGGCGATGATGACGAATTTGTAGAAACTTTAGAATTAACATTGGAAGAAGCAAAACAATATGTAGAAGAAGAACGTATACATGATGCAAAAACCAATTATGCTATTCTTTATTTACACGCACTGGAAAGGGTTCAATCATGCTAAATTCTTATTTTGCCGACATGCATATTCATATCGGAAGAGATATGTATAATAAACCAGTAAAAATTACAGGAGCAAAAAGTTTAACCCTTACAAATATTTTAAAAGAAGCCAGCCGAAATAAAGGAATTCATATGATCGGGGTGATAGACAGCCATGCTCCAGCAATCCAACAGGAAATAAAAAATCTGATAAAAGCTAATGATGCAGAGGAGCTTCCTGGAGGAGGAATTCGCTTTGAGCAAGTTACACTTTTATTAGGATCAGAAATCGAAGTTTATGACAACTTATGTCAAGGACCCGTTCACGTGCTATGCTACTTTCCAACGCTAGATAAAATTGAAAAATTCTCAGAATGGCTAACAACTAAAATGAAAAATATTACGCTTAGCTCGCAGCGCTTTTATGGAACAGGCAAAGAATTGCAATATAAAGTAAAAGAACTTTCCGGTATTTTTATACCTGCCCATGTTTTTACGCCTTTTAAAAGCTTATATGGAAAAGGTGTTAAAAAATCATTAAAAGAGGTGTTTGATCCTGATTTAATTGATGGGATTGAAATGGGATTGAGTTCCGATTCGACAATGGCTGATCAAATTAAAGAGTTGCATGACTATACGTATCTTTCTAATTCTGATGCCCACTCATTAGCAAAAATAGCTCGTGAATATCAGGAATTTGCTATGCAAGAGCCTTCCTTTACAGAATTCTACTGGGCTTTACATCAAGTAAATGGAAGAGAAATTATCCGCAATTTTGGAATGAATCCAAAGCTCGGTAAATACTATACAACCGTTTGTAGTAATTGTTTAGAACCTCTAACAACAGTAGAAAAACAATGTCCTTTCTGTGGCTCAACTAAAATAATCAAGGGAGTTTATGACCGAATTCGGGAATTGTCAGAGCCTAGTGCTGATAAACGAAAAAGACCCCCTTATTTGTATCAAGTACCATTAGAGTATTTACCAAAGCTAGGACCAAAAACATTTAAAAAATTATTAGATCAATTCCAAACGGAAATGAATATCATACACAACGTAAAATTAGAAGACTTGAAAGAAATAATCCCGGAAAAACTAGCAAATGCAATCATTCAAATGAGAGAAGGAAAAATACAAATTAAAGCAGGCGGGGGAGGAAAATATGGGAGTATTACTTCCTCATAAAATATTTTTTGAGAAAGAAAACTTTTAAATTTGGTATTTTTACATGGAATCCTTCATAGTTTTTAACTAGATAGGAAAATGCAAATTAAACATTCCTTGAACGGAGGATTCCAATGTATACAAAAAAAGCACTTGCAATCAATCATGTAAAAGAACACGCAACCATCTATATTTTTATGGTTATCCTATTTTTAACAGGAATTATTTTTGGGGCCATTATTGTTAATAGCATGAATTTCGTCCAGAAGCAGGATTTATTTTTTTATCTAGAACGGTTCTTTGGACAAGTATCTGATAACCAGCATATTGAAAATAAAGAAATATTAAAAGATAGTTTTTTTTATCATGCTAAATATTTATTACTTTTATTTATTCTAGGCTTGTCTGTGATTGGACTACCGGTTGTGTGGATTTTGTTGTTTTTAAAAGGTTTGGTGGTAGGCTTTTCCGTTGGATTTATCGTCAATCAACTTGGGTTAAAAGGGTTGCTGTTAGCATCTATATCCATAGCTCCACAGAATTTTTTAATTATACCTATTTATATCATAGCAGGCAGTTTATCAATGATATTTTCCTTAACTTTAATGAAAAAGTTATTTACTCGTAAACTAACCAATTCTGTTTTTCAACCTTTTGGGCAATATATAACGGTTTTTATGTTATTATTAGTATTCGCATTGTTAGCTGCGCTTCTAGAAGCATTTGTCGCAAATGAAGCAATGTCATCTTTAATTAAATCCCTTTATTAATGATAATAATTATTATATAATAATTATTATATAAATCTTTTAATAATAATTATACTTTGACAGCTGTTTGCAGGCCACCTATAATAAAGATGGGATATGAGGGAGGGATGTACCATGGAATACCGGATTGACAGCATTAAAAAACAACTTCATGCACAGAGTTACAAATTAACGCCACAAAGGGAAGCAACAGTAAAGGTTTTATTAGAAAGGGAAGATGACCATTTAAGTGCAGAGGAAGTTTATTTGCTTGTGAAGGAGAAAGCGCCTGAAATTGGTTTAGCTACTGTTTATCGTACATTGGAATTATTATCAGGATTAAAAATTGTTGACAAAATAAACTTCGGTGACGGTGTGACCCGTTACGATCTTCGTAAAGAGGGAGCGGAACACTTCCATCACCATCTGGTATGTATTGAATGCGGCTCTGTTGAAGAAATTGTTGATGATTTACTAGTTGATGTTGAGAAAATCGTCGAAAATGAATGGGGTTTTCAAGTAAAGGATCATCGTTTAACGTTTCATGGTATTTGTAAGCAATGTCAAACAGCTACAGTTAAAACATAATTGATTACTGGTGCCTTTTTTCCACTGAAAAAAGGCTTTATCATTTTATATGAAAGCATTATCATATTTTATCTTCAAACAGGATTAGGACAAACTTTTATTTTTGAAAATAGTTTTATAGTTCTATGTATAATGTTATTCTTTTTTGGCATATCTTTTAATAAAAGACTGGATAAAAGGGGATATGCTGTATGAAACGCCTAATATGGGATGCAGGTAAAGTGTTTATTATATTCATAGCATGCACATTCTTATTTTACTTTGGCTTACGTGTGATGCATACAGAATATGAACAATTTCATCGGTACGATGAACCTGAAGGACCTGCTGTTAAGGTTTTTAATACTGAAGATAGCATTGTTGATCGGTTACATTTATTTTTTCGATTAGGAGAGTAAAAAATGCTTACATATGCCTTTAATGACTTTTTTCACTATTTACAAATCGAACGGGGATTATCGGATAACACATTAGCTTCTTATAAAAGGGATTTAAAACGTTATATGCAATATATTATGAAAGTTATCCAAAAAAATACATGGGATGCTGTAAACCGAAGCGATATTATGGGGTTTTTATACATGTTAAAAGATGATGGCAAATCTTCCGCTACAATTGCCAGAGCGATTTCATCCATTCGTTTATTTCATCAATTTTTAATCCGCGAGCAACTTGTTAAACAAGACGCCAGCATACATATTGAAACACCAAAAAAAGAGAAAAAATTGCCTGATGTGCTGTCACAAAAAAATGTGGAAGCTTTACTTACAATTGATGGGGTAACTCCTTTAGAACGGCGTAATAAAGCTATGCTTGAAGTACTTTATGCTACAGGTTTGCGTGTAACTGAATTACTTACATTAGAAACTAGTGATCTCCATTTAACTATGGGGTTTGTTCGATGTGTCGGTAAAGGGGAAAAAGAAAGAATCGTTCCATTAGGAAATGTTGCTAAAGAGGCAGTGGAGACATATCTAAATCACGCAAGAAGTCACTTAGTAAAACGTAATAATAATGAAAAAATTTTATTTGTTAACCAGCATGGAAGGCCACTAACTCGGCAAGGATTTTGGAAAATACTTAAATCAATCGCACAGAACGCAGGGATTAAACAAAAAATAACTCCACATACACTTAGGCATTCATTTGCTACACATTTAATAGAAAATGGTGCAGATTTACGGGCGGTACAGGAAATGTTAGGTCATGCGGATATTTCTACTACTCAAATTTATACCCATGTCACAAAAGCAAGATTAAAAGAAACGTACCAGACATACCATCCTCGTGCATAATTTTCTTCCAAGCCAGTTGTCTGACATCCTACAACGTAGCAACAGCTTAAACATATTATGAAGAATTATTGGGAATAGATTATATGAGGAGGTAGAAGTAATGTGTAAATTTAATCGCATTTTTTTAATTGTAATGGATTCAGTAGGAATTGGTGAAGCACCTGATGCTCACAAGTTTAATGATAAAGGTGCAGATACACTGGGGCATATAGCTGAACATATGGGGGGTCTAAATATGCCTCATTTAGGTGAACTGGGATTAAGCAATATTAAAGAAATAAAAGGAGTAGACAAAGCGTCAACGCCAAAAGCACACTACACTAAAATGCAAGAAGCATCTAATGGTAAAGATACGATGACAGGACACTGGGAATTGATGGGTTTAAATATCAAACAGCCATTTCGCACATTTCCCGATGGCTTTCCTTCTGAATTAATCAATGAATTAGAGAGGAAAACCGGAAGAAAAATAATTGGAAATAAACCTGCATCTGGCACTGTAATCATAGAAGAGCTTGGAGAAGAACATATACAGACAGGAGCATTAATTGTATATACTTCTGCAGATTCTGTTTTACAAATTGCTGCACATGAGGACATTGTCCCCATTGAAGAACAGTACCGGATTTGTGAGATCGCTCGTGAGTTAACCTTAGATGAAAAATATATGGTAGGACGCGTTATTGCCCGGCCCTTCGTAGGAAAACCAGGAGCCTTTAAACGCACATCAAATCGGCATGACTATGCGTTAAAACCTTTTGGACGAACTGTAATGAATGAATTAAAAGATTCAAACTATGATGTCATTGCGCTAGGAAAAATCTCCGATATTTATGATGGCGAAGGAGTTACAGAAGCCATTCGAACGGATGATAATGAAGATGGAATGACAAAACTCATTACTTCAATGGATAAAGCATTTAAAGGTTTAAATTTCTTAAATCTGGTTGATTTCGATGCTAAGTACGGACATCGCCGTGATCCTAAAGGGTATGGAACTGCATTAGAATCTTTTGACGCAAAACTTCCAGAAGTACTAAGCCGCTTAAAAGATGACGATTTACTAATCATTACCGCAGATCATGGAAACGATCCGATTCACCATGGAACAGACCACACTCGGGAATATGTTCCATTGCTTATCTATCATACACAAATGAAGGGCGGGCAAGAACTGCCAATCAGACAAACATTTGCTGATGTAGGTGCTACCATTGCGGAAAACTTCCAAATTAAGATGCCTGATTACGGTATGAGCTTTTTACAGGATATAGATTAAAGAGAGGATGTATTAGTTGAATACAGCAGCGATAAAAGAAGCAAGTAATTTTATAAAAACGAAAATAGAGAAGTCACCAAGCCTTGGCTTAATTCTTGGATCAGGACTAGGTGTATTAGGTGATGAGATTGAAAACCCTATTAAAATTCCTTATAAAGAAATACCCCATTTTCCAGAATCAACGGTATCTGGTCATAAAGGACAATTAGTAGTTGGCACACTAAAAGGTAAGGAAGTTATTGCTATGCAAGGTCGTTTTCATTATTATGAGGGATACTCCATGCAGCAAGTAACATTTCCAGTACGGGTGATGAAATACTTAGGAATTGACTCTCTTATCGTAACAAATGCTGCAGGAGGAATAAATGTCAATTTTTCACCTGGTGATTTAATGATCATCAATGATCATATGAACAATATGGGGAATAATCCCTTAATTGGTCCAAATGACGAAACGTTAGGAGTCCGTTTTCCTGATATGTCAGAAGCCTACGACAGGGCGTATATTCAACATGCAGACTCCTGTGCCAAAGAAATAGGTTTATCTGTCCAACACGGGGTATATGTAGGGAATACAGGCCCAACTTACGAAACACCTACAGAAGTTAAAATGCTTCGTACACTAGGTGGAGATGCAGTAGGAATGTCAACTGTACCTGAAGTAATAGTAGCGGCGCATGCCGGTTTACGTGTACTAGGAATCTCTTGTATTTCCAACATGGCAGCAGGTATATTAGATCAACCTTTAACACACCATGAGGTTATTGAAACAACAGAAAAAGTAAGAGAAGATTTTTTGCAATTTATTAAAACAGTTATTAATACATTACCTCAATAAACAGGGGAGGATCGGAAGAATGAGAATGTATGATATCATCGAAAAAAAACGTAATGGCCATGTACTCACTAAAAAAGAAATAGAGTATTTTATTAATGGGTATACGAACGGAGAAATTCCTGACTATCAAGTTAGTGCATTATTAATGGCTATCTACTTCCAAGACATGACTAATGATGAACGTGCAGCGCTTACCATGGCAATGGTAAATTCAGGTGATAAAATCGACCTTGCTCCAATCAAAGGAATTAAAGCCGATAAACATTCTACAGGCGGAGTCGGAGATACAACAACATTAATTTTAGCTCCTTTAGTAGCATCATTAGATGTACCTGTAGCAAAGATGAGCGGACGCGGACTTGGCCACACCGGGGGTACACTGGATAAACTAGAATCTGTACCAGGTTTCCATGTAGAAATAACAAATAAAGCATTTATTGATCTCGTTAATAAGAATAAAATTGCCATTGTTGGACAATCTGGTAATTTAACGCCTGCAGATAAGAAAATATATAGTCTTCGGGATGTCACCGCAACTGTAAATTCGATTCCCCTAATAGCAAGTTCAATTATGAGCAAAAAAATAGCATCAGGTTCAGATGCAATCGTTTTAGATGTAAAAACCGGTGCTGGCGCTTTTATGAAAGACTTAGATGATGCTAAAAATTTAGCAGATGCTATGGTTTCTATTGGAAATCATGTTGGGAGGAAGACAATGGCTGTCATTTCTGATATGAGTCAGCCACTTGGTAATGCAATAGGAAACGCATTAGAAATAGAGGAAGCAATTCGGACACTTTCAGGTAAGGGGCCAAAAGATTTAACAGAACTATGCTTAACTTTAGGTAGTCAAATGGTAGTTTTAGCTAATAAAGCAGATAATATTGAAAGTGCAAGAAAACGTTTGGAAGAAAATCTCACAAATGGAAAAGCCTTTGAAAAGTTTAAAGTTTTCCTAAAATCACAAGGCGGAGATGCACGAGTGGCCGATAACCCTGATTTACTAAACAAAGCAAAGTATAAAATAGACCTGCCAGCCCAACAATCTGGTACAGTTGCAAAACTAATTGCTGACGATATTGGTTCAGCAGCAATGATGCTCGGTGCAGGAAGAGCAACAAAAGATTCAGTCATTGACCTTGCAGTCGGTATTGTACTTCATAAAAAAATCGGCGATGACGTAAAAGAAGGAGAATCTTTATTAACAATACATGCAAACCAGGAAAAAATAGAACATGTAAAAGAAAAGTTATATGCAAGCATTGATATATCACATACACCAGTAAAAGCGCCTCCCCTCATTTATGATACAATTACAAACATGTAAATAGAAACTCCCTTTAAAAGGCATACAAATTTTTGTGTGCTTTTTTTAATTCAGTATAAAAACTCTCTCAATAGAAATGTTACGAGTTATAAAAAAAGCAAAACATGTCAATCCTAGATGTATATTATATTGACTTGTGGAGGTAAAAGGATGAAAAAGTATATCTTAATGAGCAGCTTAATGTTTACCTTGCTTTTTGCGACAACGTTTTCTGTTGATGGGGAAGAGAAAAAACAAAAGGAGTCACTCAGTCTTGCGAAGGACGCCAAATCTGCCATTCTCATTGAACAAGACACTGGAAAAGTGATGTTTAACAAAAACGAACATGAGAAATTACCCCCTGCAAGTATGACGAAAGTTATGACATTGCTTTTAATTATGGAGGCAATAGATAAGGGGGAATTAAAAAAAGATGAAATGATTCGTATAAGTGAGCGAGCGGCTTCAATGGGTGGCTCTCAAATATTTTTAGAGGCTGGAGAAGAAATGTCTGTCAACGATTTGCTAAAAGGAATAGCTATTGCATCCGGAAATGATGCTAGTGTTGCATTAGCCGAAAGATTAGCAGGCAGTGAAGAAGAATTTGTGAAAAAAATGAATGAAAAAGTAAAAGAATTGAATCTAAAAAATACCCACTTTCAAAACACAAGTGGTTTACCTGCAAAAAAACATTATAGCACATCCTATGACATGGCGATCATCGCAAAAGAATTACTGAAATATGAATCAATAACAGATTATACTTCCATTTACGAAGATTATTTAAGAAAAGGGAAAGAAAATGAATTTTGGCTTGTAAATACAAATAAATTAGTAAAATCCTATCCTAGTGTAGATGGATTAAAAACTGGTTACACAAATGAAGCAAAGTATTGTCTGACTGCAACTGCCAAAAAGGATGATATGCGAATTATCGCTGTTGCTATGGGGGCTGAGACAACGAAGAAGCGAAATAACGCAATTTCAGAAATGTTGGATTATGCTTATAATCACTTTGAAACTGAAAAATTGTATGAAAAAGGAAAAACAATCACAACGATTAAAGATATAAAGGCTGAAAATAAAAATATCGATATTGTGACATCTGATTCAGTTAGTACCCTTCATAGGAAAGGACAATCCAAAGAAAACATTACTACATCTACTGTACTTAATGATGAGATAAATTTACCTATGAAAAAAGGGGATCAGGCAGGTACATTGATTGTCAAGAAAGGTGATAAAGTTTTATCAGAAACACCATTGGTAGTTAATCAGGAAGTGAAACCAGCTTCCTATCTGACATTGTTAAAACGATCCATGCAAAGCATGGCGAAAAATCGCTAAAAATTGTTCTTTTAAGCGAACTACTTCTTCTTTTGTCATAAAGCAGGAATCGACCCCAACATTCAAGAAAGTGTACCTACGAAGATTTTCTAAAGGAGGAAATGAAATGGGTCTTACAGCAATGTTTGATGTAAAAGAAGATGTACTAATTGTAAGATTATCAGGTGAACTTGACCACCATGAAGCAGAATTGCTGCGGGAGAAATGGAAGGACATGATGTATACCAATTCCATCAAACACGTCATTTTAAATCTTGAATCTGTAACCTTTATGGACAGTTCAGGACTTGGTGTTGTACTAGGGAGGTACAAAGAAGTATTACAACTAGGAGGAGAGATGGTTGTTTGCTCAGTCACACCTCCGATTGAACGTTTATTTGAAATGTCTGGCTTATTTAAAATCGTTCGTTTAGAAGATAACGAAGAATTTGCGTTAACAACGCTGGGGGTGGCATCATGAAAAATAAAATGAGCGTAGAATTTTCAAGTGTCAGTGTGAATGAATCTTTTGCAAGGGTAACTGTAGGATCATTCATTGCGCAGTTAGATCCTACAATGGATGAACTTACTGAAATCAAAACAGTTGTCTCAGAAGCAGTAACAAACGCTATTATTCATGGCTATAATAATGAACCAAATCACCTTATTTCTATTGATTGCTCTCTCCGAGATGGCGAAGTCGAACTAACCATTAGGGATAAGGGCATAGGAATTGGTGATGTAGAAGAAGCAAGGCAGCCACTTTACACTTCAAAACCAGAATTAGAGAGGTCTGGCATGGGGTTTACGATTATTGAAAATTTCATGGATTCAGTTGAGGTCACATCAAAAACCGGAGAAGGAACTACTGTTCGGATGACAAAACAATTATCGAAAAGTAAAACGGTTTGTAACTAGGGATGTCTATGGATGTTAATGTAAAGCAAGATAAACGTAAGGTCACCTTAACTGATGGGCAAGTAAAAGAATACATTCATAAAAGTCAACAAGGAGATAAAGAAGCAAGAGATTTATTGGTTGAAAATAATGTTCGACTTGTATGGTCAGTGGTTCAGCGTTTTATCAATAGGGGATACGAGCCGGATGATTTATTCCAAATTGGAAGCATCGGGTTAATGAAATCGATCGATAAATTTGACTTATCCTATGATGTTCGTTTTTCTACGTATGCTGTCCCTATGATTATTGGTGAAATCCAGCGTTTTATTCGAGATGATGGAAGTATAAAAGTAAGTAGATCCTTAAAAGAGACTGCAAATAAAGTACGCCGAAAAAAGGATGAATTAACAAAACAATACGGAAGGTCTCCAACGGTTCTAGAAATAGCGGATGCATTAAATATTACGCCTGAAGAAGTTGTTCATGCCCAAGAAGCTGCGAAATCTCCGCATTCGATTCACGAAACTGTATTTGAAAATGATGGAGATCCAATTACTTTATTAGATCAAATAGCAGATGAAAATACAAACTGGTTTGACAAAATAACATTACAAGAAGCAATAAGAGAATTGAACGAGCGAGAACGTTTAATTGTCTTCTTGCGGTACTATAAAGATCAAACACAGTCAGAAGTAGCAGAACGTCTAGGGATCTCTCAAGTTCAGGTCTCACGGTTAGAAAAGAAAATCTTGCAGGACATGAAAATAAAAATGGGGTAGTAAAACATAAATCGCATATTAGAAATAAAAAATCATCACAGATGTGATGATTTTTTATTTTGTTGTGATAATAAATCCGCTTTTAACCAATACTAATTCATACCGTATTGGTAAAGGGTGATCATTCTGTGACAACAATTGTTTATTTACGCATGAAAAAAAATATAGAATTGTCCTATTTAAAAGCTGTCAAGCTGAAAGATATTGCCTTAGTGGCTACATCTGAGGATGTAAAAAAAACATTAGAGAATACATCCATTTATCAGATTTCAAAAAAAGATAACAACATTGTAGTAATTGATAGCTTTTTAGTAATTAAACACCTTAATAAAATGCATCCAGATTTGGAGTTTCAGCTCGTTGGACCTACCCAAACTATTATTCGGATAAATAAAAATAATAAAGCTCCATCTGTTTTAAAAGTAGCTTTTGTATGGTTACTCCTATTTATAGGTACTGCAATGACTATCATGAATTTTCATTATGATGTCAGCATGCAAGAGGTACAGCAAAAAATACATTACTTATTTACAGGTGAACAAAATGAATTTCCTTTATGGATTCAAATCCCATATTCATTTGGGTTGGGAATGGGGATGTTGTTATTCTTCAATCATTGGTTTAAAAAAAGGTTTAACGAGGAGCCAAGCCCTCTTGAAGTAGAACTGTTTAATTATCAACAAGACCTCGATCACTATATCCATCACCATGAAAATCGATTAAATGATAACCAGCATCATCATTAATATTGCCGAATTAATTATTGGATTAGCAGGAGGTCTTGCTGTTGGAGGTGGTTTTGTCGCCTTTATAACACTTTTGGGGATTATACCGAGACTCGTTCAAATAAGTAAAGCAGATAAATTCATCCATGCTTTTGGTACATGTGTTCTGGCAGGTTCTATACTTGGAACTTATTTGTCATTTACAGATATTACTTGGAATTTATCCACCATTATTTTACTGATTTGGGGAGGGTTCCATGGTGTATTTAACGGAATGCTCGCTGCAGCGTTAACCGAAGTATTAAACGTTTTTCCCGTACTTACAAAAAGAATAGGTGTACAGCGATATTTGTTATGGTTGCTTATGGCAATTGTCTTCGGAAAAATTTTCGGGTCATTATTTCAGTGGTTGATATTTGTTAAGTAACAAGGAAGGGGTGCAACTAATGGGAGGTAGTAAGAGGAAAACACATATTTCTTCTAATATAAAAGATGTCCAAGCTTATATGAAAGAGCGTGTTGGTGTTGGTATATCTTATGACCTAGAGTTTAGGGAACTCGTTTTATTAAAAAGAAAAGTTCAACTTTACTTTTTAAATGGTCAGGTAAGTGATCTTGTAGCTATCGAAATCATTAAAAAACTTGTTTCTATTAATGATGAGGAATCTAATCAAAAGAAACTTTTTGAAATTGTTGAGAATCGATTGGCAAACTTATCTGTAGAACATACCAATACAATGGATGAGGCAGTGAATCAAATGCTGTCTGGTCTTATTATTGTCTTTGTGGATGGCGAAAAAAAAGCTTTTATTGTAGATGTAAGGGATTATCCTGGAAGACAGCCGGAAGAACCAGACACAGAAAGGGTTATCAGAGGATCTAGAGATGGTTTTACTGAAAATGTGATTATTAATACTGCATTAACTAGGAGAAGAATTCGTGATGCACGACTACGTCATGAAATGTTAAGTGTAGGTGAACGATCTAAAACGGATGTATGTCTTTGTTACATTAAAGATATTGCCAATGATGAGATGATAGAATTAACAAAGGATAAAATTAGATCTATTGAAATTGACGGTATTACAATGGCAGATAAGGCGTTGGAAGAGTTCATTATAGAAAATAAATGGAATCCTTTTCCATTGGTTCGATATACAGAAAGACCTGATGTTGCCGCAAATCACCTTTTTGAAGGGCATCTTTTACTTATTGTGGATACATCACCAAGCGTCATTATTTTACCAACAACATATTTTGACCATTTAGAACATGCTGAGGAGTATAGGCAATCACCCGCGGTTGGTACATTTATTAGATGGTCACGTTTGTTAGCCGTGTTCGCATCTTTATTTCTTTTGCCATTATGGCTCTTGTTTTCAATGGAACCGACACTGCTCCCTAAAACCTTATCCTTTATTGGGCCAAATGAAGAAGGGACTATCCCGGTCGCAGTACAAATCATTCTGGCAGTACTTGGTGTTGAATTTGTACGTATGGCCGCTGTCCACACCCCCACACCACTTGCTACTGCTCTTGGATTAATTGCGGCAGTGGTAATAGGGCAAATCGCGATTGATGTGGGTATGTTTAGTCCCGAAGTAATTTTATATATTGCAATCAGTACAATAGGGGTATACGTAACACCCAGTTATGAATTAAGTGTAGCTAATAAGCTGCTGAAATTACTACTAATCATCATAACAGCCCTTTTTGGTGTGCCAGGCTTTTTGATCGGGTTATTATTAAGCACCCTATTTTTAGTCAATATGAATTCACTAAGAACTCCTTACCTATGGCCTTTTATTCCATTTAATGCAGGAGCAATGCTAAAATTTATTTTTCGAATTCCTGTACCATTTTCCGAAGGAAGACCAAGCATTGTCTATCCAAAGGATACAATAAGTCAAGAGGTAAAAAATTAACCTTTATTCCTTTTGTTTATCACTTCAATATGTTAAAGTATTTTTAATCCATACGGATGAACGGGGGAAACAGAAATGATTGTAGATAACCATCCATTTCAAGTAAACGAAAGTGGTAATTTAGAAATAGGCGGAGTGGATACAATAGCTTTAGCAAAAAAATATGGGACACCGTTATATGTCTATGACGTATCTATTATCCGTGATAATTGCAGAGCTTTTACAGAGACATTTAAAAACATGGGAATAGAAGGGAAAGTAGCTTATGCAAGTAAAGCTTTTTCTTCTATCGCCATGCTCCAGGTAATCAATCAGGAGGGATTGTGCTTAGACGTCGTATCAGAAGGAGAATTGTATACTGCGTTACAAGCAAATTTTCCAACAGAAAAAATTCATCTGCATGGCAATAATAAAAGTGAGCAAGAAATTAAAATGGCAATTGAAAATGATATTGGGTGTATTGTTGTAGATAATTTTTTTGAAATTGAACTGATTGATAAACTGTTGCACAGATATAATAAAAAAATTGATGTTTTAATACGGGTAACTCCTGGAATCAAGTCCAATACACATCATTATATTATGACTGGAAATGAGGATTCAAAATTTGGATTTAATTTGCATAACGGGCAGGCGGAAAAAGCCTTTCAATTGTTGCACAACCATGAATTAATACGCTTCAGGGGGTTACATTGTCATATCGGTTCACAATTATTTGAAACCGACGGCCACTTGAGTGCAATTGATATGTTGTATAAAAGTATTTCAAATTGGAATTCTGTATACGGGTATACACCTGATGTTATCAATGTTGGTGGAGGGTTTGGCATACGTTACACAGCTGAGGAATCACCATTACCATTGCATTTATATGTTGAAGAAATAATTACTGCAGTTCAACATCATGCTGAAATATCACGCATGCCTATGCCAGAAATTTGGCTTGAGCCCGGGCGATCTATAGCAGGTAATGCAGGAATAACATTATATACGATAGGATCAACAAAGCATATTCCTGGTGTACGTGATTATATATCTGTGGATGGCGGAATGACAGATAATTTAAGACCTGCTTTATATCAGGCAAAATACGAAGCAATCTTAGCAAATAAAGCTGCTCAGCCAACGTCTGAAACAGTTTCCGTAGCAGGGAAGTGCTGTGAATCCGGCGATATGCTGATTTGGGACTTATCACTTCCTAACGTCGAACACGGCGACATTCTAGCTATCTTTTCAACAGGAGCTTATGGATATTCGATGGCAAGTCATTATAATCGTTTTCCTAAGGCCGCAGTGGTTTTTGCAGAGCAAGGGCAAGATAAACTAGTTGTCCAAAGAGAGTCCTATAAAGACGTTGTCAAAAATGACTTGTCTTATACTTAAGCATCTTCTTTGCTAAATGAAGATAAAATGATAAAATTAACAAAGGTTTAAAACCACCATGTATAAAAGGGGAGATATGAATGACTAAAAAAGGATATATTGTAATGGAAGATGATAGTAAAATTGAATTTGAACTTTATCCAAATGAAGCACCAAATACAGTAGCGAATTTTGAAAAACTAGCAAATGACAATTTTTATGATGGATTAACTTTTCATAGAGTAATTGACGGTTTTGTTAGTCAAGGTGGTTGTCCCGTTGGAAATGGTACCGGTTCAGCAGGGTATACTATAAAATGTGAAACAGAAGGAAACCCACATAGACATGTTGAGGGGTCATTGTCTATGGCACATGCTGGTAAAGACACAGGAAGCTGCCAATTTTTTATTGTGCACGAAGCACAACCCCATCTTGATGGAGTACACACTGTTTTTGGACAAGTTACATCAGGTATTGAACATGCCAAAAGCATGAAAAATGGGGATACGATGAAAGAATTGAGAGTTTTTTCTGATTAATTGTTAGCTGAAATCTTCGTAGAGATTTATATGGATATTTACTTATTATTATTTCTTGTGTTTGTTGTTGCACCTATTAGCATGGTCATCCATGAAAGCGGCCATCTTATTGGAGCAAAAACAATGCGAGCTGATCACATTACCTTATCCATAGGTCTTGGAAAAATGATTGGTTCTTTGTCGTTTAAAAAAATTCACATAAAATTTCATACAGTTTTTTTTCTAGGCGGCTTATTAAAGAGCGAAAGAACCCCAACATATAAACCCTTGGAAATTATTTGGGTCACCATTTGTGGATTATTAAGCAGCGGCTTATTTACAATTCTTTTCTATCTTTTATATAACATATATACAAATTACTATATCCAGTTACTTTTTTTATTTAACGGATGGCTTTTTATTGTAAATACTATTCCTTTCAAAATAAAGGGAAAACAGTCAGATGGATATATGATTTATAAAATAATTTTGCAAATCATTCAAAAATAACATTGCAGTATAAACAGTAAAGATTATGTTCATCCTTTTAAGAAAATTGCGTTTCATTTTTAAAAAAGATTAGTAATTTGACAAACTGAAGATATTCAGGCATAAATATATATATAATTTACTATTTGTCTTGCTTTCTATTTCACACAATTTAAAGATATCTTTTAATGAGGGGTCTCTATGTTAATTCGTTATAAAAAAAACTTAGAAAAAATTGCAATGGGATTACTATCTTTTATGCCAGAAGAAAAAGATGTAAAAAAATTGCAACAGACAATAAAACAATATGAAACAAAATCCGATTGGCATCTTTATCTCTGGAAAGACGATGATGTTTTAGGTGCAATTGGATTACGAATAGAAAATGATATAAATGCAGTTATCCAACATATTTCAGTCAATCCTTCCTATCGAAATTTGGGGATTGGTAAGAAAATGGTGAATGAAGTGGAAAAGCTTTATCAAGAAAAGTTTGCTGTATGTGCAGACGATGGCTTGCAGCAGTTCTATAGTAAATGTGATAAAGACGAAACAGAAAACGACAACAATTAAAACAGACCAGCCCTATGGTAAAAGGGCTGGATTTTTATCTTTCATTATATTTTTATAACCAAGCTGCACCAACGATAATGAGAAGTATGAATAGAACTACGATTAGCGCGAATCCACCGCCATATCCATATGAAGCACCCATAATGAAATTCCTCCTTTTGTTCATAAAATGATAAATTGTTTTGATGAACATTTATCTTACAGTAATAACCTATGAAGCCATTAACGATGGTGTATAGGCGTTTATGCCAAGAGGTACCAACTTTTCTTTCTAAAGTCGATATTATTATAATTCATATGTGTCGGTCATCAGAGAGAGGGGGGGGAAAGATGAATCAAACATATCAAGTTAAATTAAATGCATTTGAAGGTCCACTTGATTTATTATTACACCTGATTAACCAATACGAAATCGATATCTATGACATTCCTGTTGCAACAATTACTGAACAGTATATGCATTATATTCATACGATGAAACGCCTAGAATTAAACATTGCTAGTGAATATCTTGTTATGGCTGCAACATTATTGGAAATCAAGAGCCAAATGCTGCTTCCAAAACAAGAAATAGTTGATGAACCTGATGAGTATATGGAAGATCCCAGAGAAGAGTTGATGCAAAGGTTAATTGAATATCGTAAATACAAACAAGCTGCCGAACAATTTAAAGATAAAGAACAAACAAACCAAATATTCACAAGACCACCAGTTGAAATCGATCACGATGACGTACCACAACCTATCGTTAAAGGGGATATATCGATCTATGATATGCTCCATGCCCTAGACAAAGTATTTCAACGCAAAAAGTGGAATGAACCGAAAGAAACGAAAATTAAACGGGCAGAAATTTCAATTGAGGAACGGATGAAGGACGTATTACAAATAGTATATGATTCAGAGACAGGTGTTGCTTTTGATAAACTATTTACATATCATACAAGGTCCAATATAGTTGTCACTTTTTTAGCATTATTAGAACTGATGAAAAATAATCAAGTGTTTTGCATGCAGGAACAACATTTTAATGACTTGTACGTGTTTCAAATGGAGGATTAGCTGTGGAAAGTAATGAATTAAAAGCTGTTGTAGAAGCTCTGCTCTTTGCAAGCGGAGATACAGGTGTTACAACAAAACAATTAGCACAAATACTAAAAATACCAGATAGCAACGCTGAACTTTTGTTAGAAGAATTAAAATTTGATTATGAACAGTCAAATCGCGGAATGATGATCATACAATCTAAGCAGGTTTACCATTTGACTACCAGACCTGAACATAGCAGCTATTTAAAGATGTTATTAGCGATGCCTCAGTCAACAAGAATGTCCCAGGCCGCTTTGGAAACACTTGCAATTATTGCTTATAAACAACCGATAACAAGAACAGAAATTGATGAAATCAGGGGAGTACAAAGTGATCGACCCGTTCAAACACTTATCGCTAGATCACTAATTGAAGAAATGGGGAGACGGGATACTGTCGGTAAGCCAATTTTGTTTGGAACAAGTAAAGAATTCCTAACTTATTTTGGCTTAACATCCTTAGAAGAACTACCTCCATTATCTGAAAATGTTGATATGGAGGAACTTGAACAGGAAGCTGATTTATTCTTTAATCAACTCCATCCTCCAGATAAAGAGCAGTAAGTCGTGAGGAATATTGCATATTAAAAAACCTGGCATTAAATATAAATTTTATTTAATGCCAGGTTTTTTTATTGTTTGTACAATAAGGTGTTCACTTGAAAATGCGAAATAATTAATATTTTAATTCATA
>NZ_JFBD01000013.1 GCF_000709085.1 Virgibacillus alimentarius
TTGACTCGGAACGAAAGGCGGCTGACTCCAGCGAGAACAGCACGAGTCTGAAGCCCCCACGTGAAATGGTTTTCTTCCGAGGAGGCTGAGGCTGTGCCCGCGGAAAGCAGCCGCCTGCAGTGCAAGTCAACGGGATTACTAAATAAGTATAAAACGCACGAAAAAATAAAATATAGAAGTTCGGGGGTTCCATCTAGAGATGGGACTCCCGAACTTCTTTTACATTTACTGGGGTTTTGTCTCTGCCTGATTCTTCTATAAGGCAATATCTTTTTGGATTGCTGTTTGATCATTAAAAGTTTGTAAATTTAGTTTTCCTAGAACTCGGGATGTCAATGTTCCTGCAAGCATACTATCATTTACATTAAGTGCTGTACGTCCCATGTCAATCAATGCTTCGATGGAGATTAATAACCCAGCAAGTGCAACAGGCAGACCCATCGATGAAAGAACAATTAAGGCCGCAAAAGTCGCTCCTCCTCCTACACCAGCTACACCAAAGGAACTAATGCCTACGATCAGGACCAATTTGATAATAAATTCCGGTGTAAGTGGATTAATCCCTACAGATGGTGCAATCATGACAGCCAGCATTGCCGGATAAATTCCTGCACATCCATTTTGCCCAATCGTCGCACCAAAGGAAGCTGACATATTTGCAATTCCCTGATCAACACCAAGTGAATTTTTTTGTGCTTGAATATTAAGCGGAATTGTTCCCGCACTGGAGCGTGACGTAAAGGCAAAGGTTAAAACAGGTAGTGCCTTTTTCAAATATACCATTGGATTTAATCCAAATGCCCCGACTAATACTAGATGAATGATAAACATGACGAAAATCGCTGCATAAGAAGCAATAACAAATTTCCCAAGCTCCACAATGCCCGCTACATCTGTATTTGCTACGGTTGTCGTAATCAATGCCAAAATACCATACGGTGTTAAACGAAGCACTAACGTTACAATTCTCATCACAACAGCATACACAGCATTTACTATTTTCGTAAACATCTCTGCCTGTTCAGGTTTCTTTCTTCGCACACCTAATACTGCAATACCGACAAACATCGAAAAGATCACAACTGCGATTACAGAAGTGGAGCGTTCACCTGTCATATCTAAAAAGATATTAGACGGAATAAACGCTAGTATTTTCTCTGGTGCCGATAAATCCTGTACTTCTTCAAGGGAGGACTCCATCATGTTTCCTCGTTCATCTTCTGCCTGCCCTGCTTCGATCTGATCGGCGTTCAGGTCAAATAATGCAGCACTTCCTACTCCTACAAGTGCCGCTACCATTGCGGTAGTCACAAGTATTCCGATAATCCACGCTGACATCTTTCCAAGTTCAGATGATTTTTCCAAATTGATGATTGCTTGAATAATAGATACCATCACCAGCGGTACAACAATCATCATTAATAAGCGAATATAGCCGCTTCCTACAATATGATACCATTCAGATGTATTTGCTAATACATCTGAATCTGTCCCGTATATCGCTTGCAGAAGGGCACCAAAAATAATTCCTATTCCCAGACCTGTGAATACACGTTTTGTAAATGATATATGCTTTTTCTGCATCCAGATAAGAAACCCGATAATTGCTAAGAATACGGCAATATTCACACCTAGAAATAAACTATCCATAACCAATCCCCCCTATTTTTTATTTAAAAGCACTTATGACAACTAACCTTATAATTCCTATTAAATTAGTACGCTTTTATACGATACATCGATTTATATTCCATGTCAAGAAAAAAAAAAGAAGGTGCGACATCTTATCGACCTTCTTTTCTCTTATATATTCGGTTGTAACTCCATTTCCACATTTCCCCGCAGCGCTCGGGAAATCATACAGCTCTTTTCCGCTTTATAAATCAATTTCCTAAGCTTTCGATCATCTTCCTCAAGAGCATCTTCTTGCAAAGTGACAGATGGTTTATGAATGATTTTTTTATACGTTATCACACCATTTGTTACATCCACAATCCCTTCTGACTCTAGGGACATTTCTTTTAAAGGTAGCTTTGCATGCTCTATCATCGCTGCTAACGTGATAACGTAGCAGGTTGCTGCGGCACCAAGCAGCATTTCATCAGGGTTGGTGCCAATACCCGGTCCGTTCATTTCAGTTGGGATCGATATTTTTGTTTGTAAGTTTCCCGCTTCGATATAACCATCACGATTTCTTCCGCCTGGCCAATCCGCTTTTAAATGAAAATGATGTTCAGCCAATGGAACGCCCCCCTTTTACTGATGATCCAGAATTTCCTTTAGCACATTTGCTTGGTTATTTTTTTCATCTTTTGCTGCATATAAAAGTGTCATTTCTTTATTATTTTCTTTTATAAGCTGTTTTAGTTTTTCAAGTTCTTTTTGCTGATCACCACTTGTTAGTTCCATCTTATATTTTTCCTTAAATGCTGGATACTTCTGCGGATCATGTCCAAACCATTTTCTAAGCTCATTAGATGGCCCTACTTCTTTCATCCAATGATCAAGCCTGGCCTTTTCTTTTGACATCCCTCTCGGCCAGATACGGTCAACCAGAACACGTATACCATCTTCATCTTTCGCTTCTTCATAAATTCGTTTGACTTTTACTGGCATATGACTCACCTCTCTACCTAACGATACCCGTTCTACGGGAAAATAAGCAATTAAGTAAAATCACGTTTGTCCATCGTCTTGCTCTTTTTTCCTGAAGCAAACCATCCAGTTGCTGCTATGCCAACTAATACGATATAGAAGATAAGTTTCCATATTGTTGATTCTGGGAAATCATGCGGAATAAGTGCAATATCCTCATGTGCCAATACCAGAACAGTCAGTTTGATCCCAACCCATCCGACAATGAAAAATGCAGCCGTTTCTAAGCCTGGACGTTTATGCAGCAAGGACACAAAGACATTTGCTGCAAAACGCATGATGATCAGTCCGATCATACCACCGGCGAATACGACAATAAATTGTGCTGTATCTAAACTTCCGATATGCCCAAGGTCAGTTGCAGGAAGTGCTACAGCAAGTGCCACTGCAGCTAGGATGGAATCTACAGCAAATGCTAAATCGGCAATTTCGACTTTAAAAACCGTCATCCAAAACCCGCTTCCTTTTCCTTTGAGCTTGACTTCTTTTTCTTTATGGGCAAACACCTCATATAAATTTTTCACGGATATAAATAGTAAGTATGCTGCACCTAATGCTTGTACTTCCCAAAAGTCAACAAGGAATGAAATAACAAATAAAGAGCCAAAACGCAGGACAAAGGCCCCAAATAAGCCATAAAAGAGTGCTTTTTTCCGTTTTTCTTCTGGTAAATGCTTTACCATAATTGCTAGCACTAAAGCATTATCTGCTGCTAATAAACCTTCCAGCCCAACTAAAACAACCAAAACCCATAAATATTCTACTAGTAATTGCATGTCCATTTCGATTTTATCTCCTTATTAAAAAAAATGTCCTTACTAATAAGTAAGAACCATCAAAAAAGACCCTTACCTATTAGTGGTAAAGGTCTCGCTAACAACGTCCAGTTGCCAAGTAAGCCGGAGATATCATCTCGTAATGACGACTTAATTTGTACAGCTACTCCCCTTTAGGAATATATATAACTTTTTTAAAGCATGTTTATAACATTTCGCTTAACAATTCTTGAGGATTCGGTCCATCATCTCATTCATTGTTGTTTGTAAAATTTCTAATCGCTGTTTACTTTCTTCCATACTTTCGCCTCGAGCACCATAGTAGCATTTAATTTTCGGCTCTGTACCAGATGGACGTAAACAAACCCAACTATCCTTTTCTAGTACATACTTTAACACATTTTCACGTGGTAGTTCAATCGTTTCTTTTTTATCATCATGCTGCGTGAAAGTCCGAGTGCATGTTAAATAATCCTCAAATTTTTCCACTTTTAGCCCAGCTATTTCTGATAATGGATTGTTTCGCATTTCTTTCATCATTTGCTCAATTTGGCGGGAACCCTCTATCCCCTTCAGTGTTATAGAGGACAGTCCTTCTTGATAGTAGCCATGTTTTTCATATAATAGCTCTAAAGCATCCAGCAATGTTTTCCCTTGTCTTTTCCAATAATCAGCCATTTCACAGGCGACGACTGCCGCTTGAATAGCGTCTTTATCACGCACAAAACTCCGAATTAAATAGCCATAGCTTTCCTCAAAGCCAAAAATGAACGTTTCTCCTGTTGCATCATATTGCTTTATTTTTTCGCCAATATATTTAAAACCTGTTAACACATCGACTGTTTTCACACCGTGAGAAGAAGCGATGGCTCGTCCAAGTTCTGTTGTAACAATGGATTTAATCATTTTACCATTTTTAAAAACATCCTGGTCGATATGTGATAAGAGATAATCCAGTAATAAAGATCCGAGCTGATTGCCAGTTAATACGGAGTATACCCCGTCCTCATCCTTCACTGCGACCCCTAAGCGGTCTGCATCTGGATCGGTTCCAAGCAAAATGTCCGCGCCTTTTTCTTTTCCTTGCTCAATAGCCATTGTAAACGCCTGATGTTCTTCTGGGTTAGGAGAATCAACCGTTGAAAATTCCGGATCGGGTTTTGCCTGTTCTTCAACAATAGCTACATTTGGAAAATTTAATTGTTTCAAACCTTCCATAACAAGCTTGCTTGCTGTTCCATGTAAAGGGGTAAATACAACTTGTAAATCTTTATCCTGCTGAAGGTGCTGTTCTTCCATTTTAGAAATTTGCTTTAATTGCTCTAAATAAGCATGATCCACTTCATTGCCAATCCAATTTAAAAGCCCTTTCTCTTCCAGCACCTCTTTTTCCAAAATAGGAACCGTGAGTTCATTTTCTGTTTGCTGAATGGAAGCAACAATATGATCCGCTTCATCTGGTGTGATTTGTCCGCCGTCTTCGTTATATACTTTAAAGCCGTTGTATTCCGGTGGATTATGGCTGGCGGTAATCATGATTCCAGCTGTGGTCCCTAAATACCTGACAGCAAATGATAAAAGAGGGGTCGGGCGCAGCGATTCAAATACATGTGTTTTAATGCCATACGCGCCAAGTACTTTAGCAGCTTCTACTGCAAATTCCTTGGACATGTATCTTGAATCATATGCAACAACTACACCGCGGTCTTTTACATTTACACAATTAACCTTGATATAATTGGCTAGGCCATTTACTGCTTTTCGCACTGTATAAATATTCATCCGATTCCTGCCAGGTCCTAAAATCCCGCGCATTCCACCCGTACCAAAGGTTAATTCTGTGTAGAAGGCATCCTCTAATGCTACTTTATCCTCTTTCATTTGGTTTAATTCTTTTTTTAATGCTGGATCGAGATCCTGGAATGAATTCCATTTTTCATATGCCTTTTCCCAACTAGTCAATGTTGCATCCCCCTAATACGAACCTTTTTATCTGCTCAAATTTTAACACACTTTACATATTTATTCTATTAAATTCGACGGGGTTCGTTTATGAAGTTTACTATTTTCAATATCGGATAAAAATGGAATATAGGAAAAGAACGGTTTCTATTATTGCCTGATACAGGTAAAATAAGAGATAAAAGACCAGAAAATAGAAAGTTGTGATAATCATGCTGCAAAAACGTTGGTTTCAAACATTAACTTTTTTCATTTTAGTTTTTCTTCTCATTTTATTAATCTCACTTACAAACTTTATCTTTACACCACTGCTAAAGTATATTGGTGCTGTTGCTCTCCCCATAATCGGAGCCGGAATTCTCTTTTACTTGACTAAGCCTGTGATGCACTTTTTTGAGCGGTTTAAAATACCACGGGGTATTTCTATTTTATTCGTTTTCCTGCTGCTCATTTTTACTGGCTTTTTGATTACTACATATATCGCTCCAATCGCACAAACACAATTTTTAAATCTTGTTGACAACATTCCAAAAATGGTCGAGGCAGTGCAAGATCTAATTTATTACTGGCAAGCAAATCAGACCGTCATCCCGGATGAGGTTAATAAGACCATTAATAATTTTACAAATAATTTGCAATCCCATTTGGAAAACGTGATGAGTTACCTATTTGGTTTTATCAGTCAGTTAATTAGCTTTATCGCAGCAATTGTACTTGTTCCATTCTTTTTATTCTTTATGTTAAAAGATGGTGAAAAATTAGTACCGCATATTACACAGATTTTCGAGAAGAAAAAGGCGGAAAATATTCGCAATTTACTTCATAAAATTGATGTTACGTTAACAGCATTCATCCAAGGGCAGTTGATTGTGAGCTTTTGTGTTGGTGTACTCTTATTTATCGGTTACATCAGCATTGGGCTAAATTATTCATTAACCCTAGCTCTTTTTGCAATGCTGATGAATGTCATTCCTTTTCTAGGTCCATTTATTGCTGTTGTACCAGCTCTTATTGTCGGTGCATTCCAAGATCCAATGATGATTGTCTGGGTTTCGATTATTACACTGATTGCACAGCAAATTGAAAGTAATTTCATATCACCGAATGTAATGGGACGCGTTTTAGATTTACATCCATTAACCGTCATCACCGTTATTTTAGCAGCTGGCAGCATTGCAGGCTTTTTAGGCATTCTGTTCGCAGTACCGTTTTATGCTATTATCAAAACGATCATTGTCCATTTTTATAAAACATACCAAGACTCAAAAGAACATAAAGACGATGCATTAATCTAAAGAACTTACTTGTTTTCAAACATCTTTTTCCGCTAAACTATCTATAGAGGTGATTTCTAATGACAAAAAAAGAATTGGAAGCCAAATTAGCTGAATTAAAGTCAGATTATGTACGTATCCAAGGAGATATGGATAAATTAGAATTTGTTGGTGGCCGGGTGTCTTCAGCAGAAGAACAATTAGTTCGATTGGAAAAGGAAATAGCGGAACTGAATGATAAGCTGGAGGCGTTTGATTAAGCAGAAATACTTCCTTTTGAAAAAACTGTTTTCTCATACTTTATTTTTATGCCACCGCAGCCCGAAGACATTTCGCTTTTTGCGGGGGAGCCGTGAGCCTCCTCACTCGTATGTTTAAAACAACAACCTTTAAAAATACAGCCTTGATTAAAAAAGCAGATGGTGCCGCGCGGACACCATCTGCTCCTTTTGTTTATGCTTCAAAAACTTTATCCCATGAACTTCTCTTCTTTAGCATCTCTTCTGCTAGCTTTTTGGCTCCCTCAAGACTATGACTAGCTGCCCATCCGCATTGTACTTCGTTACATGCCGGAACTGCATCAGCCTCCAGTACATCATTTAATGTCTTTTCGATCGTATCTAATATTGCCTCGTAATTATCATGATTCAATACGGTTAAATAAAAACCCGTCTGGCACCCCATTGGTCCAATATCCACAATATTGTCATGGTGATTGCGAATTTTCTCTGCCATTAGATGTTCCAGTGAATGAAGTGCCGGCATTTCCATATGTTCCTTGTTTGGCTGTTTAAAACGGAGATCATATTTGTGAATAACATCCCCACTTTCCCCTTTCGTTACACCTGCCAATCGAACATATGGTGCTTTTACCTTGGTATGATCGAGATTAAAGCTTTCTACATTCATTTTCTCTGCCATAACAATTCACCTCACCTATTTATCTATTGCTTCACCTTTACATATAAATGATAACATACTCCTTTTACGTTTAGCTTCTTTTTCAGGTTATACAATGAATTCCAGTCTCAAGCAAGAAAAGAGTGAAGGCCCATTAGCCTCACTCTTTTGTCCCGTTATTCGTTCCATTACTTCGTTGGTTTTCCAGCTTTGCCTGGATTTTTTTAATTTCTTTATTTGGCGGTGTTAAACTGACAATAATATCGCCTGCTCCAGGAATTGCCTTCGTGTCCTCCGCATAAAATCTAATTTGTCCAGACGGCTTAATAACATATAAAAATACGGTAGCATCATCTTTTTCTTCGACATATTGTTTATAACTATATTGCTGTGTAATCGTTGTTTGGCGGAAAATATAGCCATTGTTAATTTTTTCATTTAAATCATCCAGCGCCATTTTCTCTTTAAATAAAATACGTCCTCCGATTTTCGATACAATATCACTAGAACTACTGTCTATCTGCCTGAAAGGGCTAATTTTAAATACATTGGTTCTTCCGTATTCAGGCATAAAAGTTGTACATACAAGTGCATTGTACGAATGAAAATCCGTAGCTGCAATTATATACTCATATGGAATCGTGTCCAAGTTATATTCTGTTTGCTCTGACAGCATTTCCCCGTGGTAAAAAGGTACACCCTCTTTTCTTGCATAACGAAGTTTTTCCCAGGAGGAGTCAACAATAATAATAGGTACTCTTGCTTTTCTAAGTGATTTTGCAAGTTCTACGGTAAACGGGTTACTGCCGACAATCAGTGTTCCAGGTCTTCCTTCCATTGATAAATGAAGCTTTTTTGCTAAACCGCGAATCGAGAATCCGTGCGCAATAACCGTAAAAATCACTAGTCCGAACGTTAACGTAGTCAAAATAGAGGCATCTTCATAGCCAGCATCAGTCAGAATCGAAGCAAAATAACTGGAAACCGTTAATGCGACAATTCCTCTGGGTGCAATCCACCCTACTAACGCTTTCTCATTTAATGACAAGTCTGTTTTAATCGTTGAGAGAAAAATGGACAATGGACGTACTGCAAACATCATCAATAATACATAACCGATAATATTTGGACTAAATATTTGCAACAATGTATCCATTTTTAATGAGGCAGTCAGCATAATAAAGATTGCTGATATTAAAAGAATGGACACATTTTCCTTGAAGTGCCTCATATCAGCAACAGAGCTTATTCCCATGTTTGCTAATGTAATACCCATGGCAGTCACTGAAAGCAGTCCCGTTTCATGCATGAATTCATCTGGTATCGTAAAGCATAAAATCACTACGACAAAAACAGCGGGGGACTTCAAGAATTCAGGTATATGTCCTGTCTCAAACATCCAACCAATTCCTCTTCCACACAGCCATCCGAAAATGCCAGCAAAAACAGATCCGACAAAGAATAGAACAAGTGCCGTCCCATTCGGATTCTCAGCCGTCAAATAAGCGATAATTTCAAAAGCAAATACCGCTAAGAGAGCACCGATCGGGTCAACAATAATACCTTCCCATTTTAAAATTTTTGCTGGACGCGGCTTTAATTTTGACTGGCGGAGCAAGGGCATAATAACGGTTGGACCTGTAACAATAAATAATCCACCAATCACAAAAGCGACTGGCCATGATAACCCTGCAATATAATGAGCGGTTAAAGAGCCAAGTATCCAAGCAATAAAAGCACCGATCGTAGAGATACGAAATACAGGCTTTCCAAGGCCTCTTAATTCCTTAAAGTTTAAATTCAAACTTCCTTCAAAAAGGATGATAGCAACTGCAACGGATATAATAGGATTATATAAATTACCGAAATCTTCCTCTGGATTGATGAACCCTAAAATTGGTCCTACCAGCAAACCTGTAACAGACATTACAACAATCGCTGGTATCCGGTAACGCCAGGCTGCCCACTGGGCTCCAATCCCTAAAAGACCGATAAGCATAATTTCAAATAAGATAGATGGAACCATTTGATACCCCCTCATATAAGCGCATGTAAGTTCAAATTGCCTTCCACCAACATGACGATTTTAAATATATAGGGTCAGTTTAAATGGGAAAGAGGAGAATGTAAATACTTTTAATCATTTATATTTTAAAAACAAATTTTTCTCTATTATCATAATAATTAGTAATCGGACACATAATTTTTGAAATTAAAGCCATTAAAATTATTCTACATATATTGACATAAACTGCGCTTCATTGGTAGTATATATTTTGTTTGATTTGAATGAAATGTCTATACAATTCGATTCCCCTTTTTAATTTTCAGATAATATTGAAAAAGGATACTTTTTTTGAAACTAAATTGTTGCAAGTTTGGGAGGATAACACATCGTGAATAAAAATACATTTATTATAGGTTTTATGCTTTTTGCTCTTTTTTTTGGGGCGGGAAATTTAATTTATCCACCAACACTCGGTTCTGAATCCGGCACATCTTACTGGACCGCAATCGCCGGATTTGTCATCACTGGTGTTGGACTGCCAATACTTGCAGTAACAGCTATTTCATTTGTGAAAAATGATGCAAGAGAATTAGCAAACCATGTACATCCGCTATTCGGGCTTATCTTTACTTCGATTGTATATCTTGCCATTGGACCTTTTTTCGGAATACCACGTGCTGCTACTGTTGCTTATGAAATGAGTGTGGAACCATTCATCGGAGATAAAGCCTCCATGGCATTATTTATTTTTACAACCATATTTTTCGCACTTGTTTTACTTGTCAGTCTTAACCCATCTAAAATGGTTGATCGGATTGGCCAGTTCTTAACACCAATTTTGTTACTCGCGATTGTTGCTTTAAGTATTGGGGGATTTATCCTACTTAAAGACCCACTAGGAGCACCTGGAGAAAAGTATGTAAGTTCTCCATTTTTTACGGGATTCGTAGAGGGGTACTTGACCATGGATGCTATTGCTGCATTTGCATTTGGTATCATCGTTGTAAATGCATTTAAAGAACGTGGAATTTCAACGCAGAGCAACCTTATTAAATCAACTTTAAAATCGGGCATAATAACAGCAATTGGCTTAATTGCAGTCTATGCATCTATTGGTTGGATTGGTGCTAAAATGGCAAGTCAAGGAACCTATGAAAATGGAGGCGAAATTTTATCCAGTGCAGCTAACTTCATGTTCGGTGACTTCGGTACCTTATTACTCGGTATTATTGTTACCCTTGCATGTTTTACTACAGCAGTCGGATTAATCGTTGCCTCAGGACAATACTTCAGTAAAATTATTCCGCTTCCATATCCTGTCATTATCACGATTTGGACATTGGCAAGCTATCTGATTGCAAATCAGGGACTAAATACCATTATTAGCTATTCTGTCCCCGTACTTACTTTCATTTACCCAATTACGATTGTTCTTATTCTCTTAACCTTCACGCAAAGACTCTTTCATTCTTCCAGTGAAGTGTACCGCGGGGCGATTATTGGTACGATGATTGTTAGTATTTATGATGGATTAATAGAATTTGGCCTTGAATTGCCAACAATAACAAGTTTTATGGAAAAGCTTCCATTTTTCACAATCGGCCTTGGCTGGATTGTCCCAGCCTTCATTGGTGCCGCCATTGGCTTTTTATTTTCACGAACAAAAAACTGACGTCTTGCGTCAGTTTTTTTATGAAATGAATCGAGTCTAAGATCGTGAAAATATGTTAGGATAGAAAAATAAAGGAGGATCCCATTGTTAGTGAAAGAGGAAAAAATTCTACAAACCTATTTTGGCTATGAAACGTTTCGTCCCGGACAAAAAGAAACAATCGATAATATCTTGCAAACGAAAAACACACTTGCTGTCATGCCTACAGGTGGAGGAAAATCGTTATGCTATCAAATTCCCGGCCTGTCTAGAGACGGCACAGCGATTATCATTTCTCCATTAATTTCACTGATGAAAGACCAAGTTGATGCTCTAAAATCACTAGGCATACCTGCTACATATATTAACAGTTCGCTATCAGCAAGTGAACAGCAAACACGACTTCAGGATGTCTTTAAAAACAGGTATAAATTTGTTTACGTTGCACCCGAGCGTTTTGAATCCTATAGCTTTACGAATACCATAAAAAGAATCCCCTTATCTCTAGTAGCCTTTGATGAAGCACACTGTATTTCTCAATGGGGGCATGACTTTAGACCAAGCTATCGATCCATCGTTCCTCAGTTAAAACAGCTTGCTAACATTCCTGTATTCGTTGCCCTAACTGCTACTGCTACGGAAGAAGTTATTTCTGATATTCAGCAGCTGCTTCATATAGAAAAGGATTCCGTCATTAATACTGGCTTTGAGCGTGACAATTTATCCTTTCATATTGTAAAGGGGAAAGATCGCACATCTTATGTTCGTTCCTTTCTAGAGGAGCATCCGAATGAATCTGGAATCATTTACACAGCAACACGAAAACAGGCAGATTCCTTATATGAACAGCTTCAGAAGCGAGGATTCTCCGTATCCAAATACCATGCGGGTCTGTCTGAAGAGGCGCGTAAGCAAGCACAAGTTGCTTTCATCCATGATGAGGTAAATATCATGATTGCCACAAATGCATTTGGAATGGGAATTGATAAGTCAAACGTACGCAATATCATTCACTACGCAATGCCAATGAATATCGAGTCTTATTATCAGGAAGCCGGAAGAGCAGGACGGGACGGGGAACCCAGTGATTGTATTCTACTATTCTCACCGCAGGACATTCAATTACAGAAATTTTTAATTGAACAATCCATGATGAATGACGAAGCCAAACAGCTGGAATATCGTAAATTACAGGCCATGATTAATTATTGCCATACACATGGCTGCCTGACTTCTTTCATCTTAGATTATTTTAATGATCAACCCACACAAGAGACTTGTGGACGGTGCAGCAATTGCGTGCACCGCCAGGAAAAAACAGAAATAACTGAAGAAGCACAAATGATTCTTTCCTGTGTAAAAAGAATGGGTGAACGCTTCGGAGTTGGCATGACCGCCAAAGTACTTAAAGGTTCAAAAGACAAAAAGATAAGAGAATTTCAATTAAATAACTTATCCACCTATGGCATTCTGTCCGCTTACACGGAAAAAGAACTGACCGAGTGGATTCACTTTTTAATTGCCGAACAACTCCTTGCTACAGAAGAAGGAAAATTTCCAACCCTGAAATTAAACCGAAACTCTGTGGATGTATTAAAAGGGCAGAGACCCGTATGGATGTATACCGCTCCATTACCGGTTAACGAACAAGCAGACTATCATGAAGATTTATTTACGAAACTGCGAGCATTACGCAAGCAAATTGCCGATGAAAAAAATGTGCCACCCTATGTTTTATTTTCTGACGCAACATTAAAAGAATTAAGTCGTTATATCCCGGAAGAAAAGGAAGATATGCTCGACATTAAAGGAATTGGCGAAAAGAAATACGAACAGTATGGAGAGGTATTCCTGGATGTTATTAAAGGCTGGCGCAAAGATCATCCCGATGTAAAAGCAAAAATACAGATTTCAAGTACTTCACCAGCAAAACCGAAAAAAGACCCGAATGATGACCGGCCAAGTCACATGATTAGTTATCAGATGTTCCAATCCGGAAAATCCATCAAGGATATTGCTCTTATCAGGGAAATGTCTTCCCAAACCATCGAAAAACATTTGTTCAGGGCATACAAAGATGGCTTTCCACTGGCATGGGAGATATTTTTTAATCCTGAAGAAGAGACACAAATTTTAGCAGCATACGAGGAAGTTGCGGAACCTCGCTTAAAGCTATTAAAAGAAGCCTTACCGGAATCATATAGTTATACAAAAATTAAGGCTGTTTTAGTAAAGAATGATATCATGTAAAGAAAACTCAAAGCTATTAAAAAAAGGTTAGGACATAACTAGCCAAGAATAAGTAAAAATGGGTTCATCATCAAAGGCCGATGATCGAACCCATTTTTCGTTATAATAAATTTTCTGGTTTTTCATATCTAGTTGACTGGAACGAAAGGCGGCTGACTCCTGCGGGAATAGCACAGGTCTGAAGACCCCACGTGAAGTGGTTTTCTTCCGAGGAGGCTGAGGCCGTGCCCGCGGAAAGCAGCCGCCTGCAGTGCAAGTCAACGGGATTACTAAATAAGTATAAATCGCACGGAAAAATAAAATAAAGAAGTTCGCGAGTTCCATCTAGAGATAGGGCTCCCGAACTTCTTTTACATTTACTGGGGTCTTGTCCCAGGCTCTTCCTATTATTTCCCTTTTATATCCAAAGCCCATGTACCGTTTCTAAAAACAGCTTCTGTTGTACCATCTGCTTTTACACCGTCAATGTCTAGCTTTTCTGAGCCAATCATGAAGTCAACATGTGTCAAGCTATCATTCACACCATGCTGATCCAGTTCTTTCTCATCCATTTCGGCCCCGCCTGCTAGGTTTGTTGGATAAGCCTTACCGAGCGCAATATGGCAAGATGCGTTCTCATCAAATAACGTATTATAAAAAATCAGACCGGACTGGGAAACAGGGGATTCATGTGGTACTAATGCAACTTCCCCTAGGCGCTTGGCACCTTCATCCGTATCCAGTAAATGCTTTAATGTTTCTTCCCCTTGCTCCGCCTGATAGTCTACTACTTTCCCGTCTTTAAATGTCAGGCTAAAGTTATCAATGAGGCTTCCCCCATAATTTAAAGGCTTTGTGCTCGTCACTGTTCCATTCACCCCATATTTATGCGGCAGGGAAAATACTTCTTCCGTCGGCATGTTTGGATTAAAAGTAATCCCTTTTTCCGACTCGGCTGACCCGCCTTTCCAAATATGGCCTTTAGGAAGCTCAATTTCTAAATCTGTGCCCGGCGCTTTATAAATTAACTTTTGATAGTTTTTCTCATTTAATATTTCCCTGGCTATTTTCAATGTCTCATTATGCGCATCCCAAGCAGCGACAGGATTATCCTGATCAACACGGACAATTTTCACAATTGCTTCCCATAAACTTTCGATTGCATCATCCTTTGATTGATCAGGAAAGATTTTTTGCGCCCAGTTCCCAGTCGGGATAGAAATAATAGACCAGGTAATTTTATCATTCATCGTATATTTTCGGAAATTCTTCATCGCTTCCGCACCAGCTTTATTCGCCTTCGCAATCAAGGAAGGATCAATATCCTTCAATAAATCTGGATCGGTGGAGCGGATGGACAGGACAGCTGCACCATCTTCTGCGTACATATCATGTAATTTCACTTTCCACTCCGGATAATGAGCAATTACTTCTTCCGGAGCATTTTTAAATTTGAGCAACGTTAATTCATCATCTACCCAATTAATATGGACATCTTTCGCTCCTAATTCATATGCTTTGTGGGCAACGATTTTAGTAAAATCAGCACCCTCTATCGGAGCATTTATCATTAAAGCTTGATTTTTTTGTAAATTAACGCCTGTACGAAGCGCTAATTCAGCATATTTTTCTTGCGTTTGTTGACGAACCATCATCATACCTCCATTTTAAAAATTTATGAGATTCCCAAGAATATTATTTCATACCATACAGGATTTACCAACTATATGAAAACAATTCAGGTTAAGAATTTTCCTTTGCTTGTTTACGCTCCCAGTACTCAATGCCTGTTTCATCTTCTAATACATCTCTGTAAAACACAGGGTCTTTCCCAGCCTTGCGCTGCTGCCTGTAATCTTTCAGAACACGATTTGCTACTTTAAATAATTTTGTAATCGCATAAAGGTTAATCAGTGCCATGATTGCCATGGTGACGTCAGCAAGTGCCCAGACCAGATCAAAAGAAGCTAAAGCACCAAACACCACCATGACGAGCGCAACGATTCGATAGATAAATAATCCAACTTTACTATCTTTGATATAACCGATATTACTTTCCCCGTAATAGTAATTTCCTAAAATAGAACTATATGCAAATAGAAAGATGGCAATCGCAATGAAAGCGGAAGCCCAACCGCCAACATGAAATTCAAAAGCTTTTTGCGTTAATTGAATACCATCTGCCTTACTTCCCTCATAGCCGCCAGCAGAAATAAGAATAAATCCTGTTGCACTACAGATTAAAATCGTATCAAAAAATACACCCAAGGCCTGAATGAAGCCTTGTTTAGCAGGGTGCGTTACTTCTGCAGTAGCCGCAGCGTTCGGGGCACTCCCCATACCAGCTTCATTAGAGAATAATCCACGTTTAATCCCCATCATAATTGCCGCTCCAAATCCACCACCGGCAACTTCGCGAATACCAAAAGCATTAGCAAAAATAAGTCCAATCATATTAGGAATTTCTGTAATATTCATGATAAGGACATAAATCGCTAGTAAAATATACAAAATGGCCAAAACAGGTACGATAATCTGCGTTACATTCGCAATACTTCTTAGACCGCCAAATATGACGACTGCAGTTAATAAGACAAGGACAATCGCCATGTACTCTGCACCAAATTCAAATTCTCCGGCAAAAGCCAAGCTGATCGTGTTTGCCTGCACAGAATTAAATACAAGTCCATATGTAAATGTAATCGTGATTGCAAATACAATCCCAAGCCAGCGTTTATTTAATCCCTTCTCCATATAATAAGCAGGGCCACCCCGATACTGCGTTTTTCCAGGAACTTTATACACCTGTGCAAGTGTACTTTCCACAAAAGCTGTAGCAGAGCCGAGCAGCGCAAGCAGCCACATCCAGAAGATAGCACCTGGACCTCCTGCAGCGATTGCAGTTGCTACACCCGCCAAATTACCAGTTCCAACCCTTGATGCAGCACTTATAGCAAATGCCTGGAAAGAAGATGTTCCCTTTTTACCCGAAGCATCGATTGTTCGTTTATCAAATAATACACGGAACATTTCTGTAAAGTATCTGAACTGTACGAAGTTCGTCTTAAACGTAAACCATAAACCTAACCCAATGAGTACTGCAATTAGCACATACGTCCACAGTACATCATTTACTTCACCTATTATTTTTTCAATTATATCCAAAATAAAACGTTCTCCCTTCTCCCTTTGAAATAAAAGCTATTTATGATATACCCATCTTCTATTTTATACTAACCAAAGCCACAGGAAAATCTCATTCAAAAAAAACTTCACTATTTTTTAGTGAAGTTTTTAATAATAAATAACAACTCCCATCACACCCGACAGAAGGATTACCATTACCGGATTTATTTTTGTAAATAAAAGAAGGCCTAGTCCTGCTATTACAAAAAGAATCCCGATCCACTCAAAGCCCAGCAACTTTGAAGTACCTATCATATCGTTTTGCATAGCAAAATGAATCGCAGCATAGGCAATTAAACCTGTTATAACCGGGCGTAATCCATAAAACGCATTATCCATGAAGTTTCGCTTCTTCATCTTATACATAAACAACGATAGGAGTACAACAATGAGCAGAGAAGGCAAGGAAACAGCAACGGCTGAGATTGCCGCTCCTAACATCCCACCAACTTTATATCCAACAAACACCGCACTGTTTGTTGCAATAGGCCCCGGAGACATACCAGCTATCGCTACTACATCCGTAAACTCTTGTGTTGACAGCCATTGATGTGCTCGCACTTCATATTCAATGACAGGAATCATGGCGTAACCTCCACCAAAGGAAATAAAACCAATTTTAAGAAAAGAAACAAAAAGATTCCAGTACATTTATTTTTCCCACCTTACCCATGTTGATCTGCTCCCTGCCTTGCAACATGCTTTGATGTAACACGTTTTCTATTTAATAAAATACCAATAACTCCCAGCGATAAGGATAAAAATTGGATGGACAGGTACAAATAAAAATAAGATTAACGCAACACCTGCAATGATACCTGTTACTGTATTAAAGATGGCTGTTTTACCGATGGTAATTGCAGCATACGCGATTAGTGCAACAATTGCCGGGCGAATCCCCATAAATGCAGCTTCAACGATCGGGTTGTGCTGAAAACTCAAAAATAAAGCAGCGAGCGCAACAATGATTAAGAAGGTCGGTGTAACAATCCCGATTGTCCCGGCTATTGCGCCAAATAAGCCAGCTATACGGTAACCAATGAATGTGGCAGTGTTTACAGCAATAGAGCCAGGGACCGTTTGCGCCATAACCAAAACATCTGCAATATCTTTCTCCTCCACCCACTTTTTCTTCACGGTTACAGCCCGCTCCAGTAAAGGAATCATAGCATATCCTCCACCAAATGAAACCGGGCTGATTTTAAAAAAGGTAAAAAAGATATCCCATAGTAATTTTATTTTATTCTTCTCCATACCGACCCTCCAACTACGCTATATAAGAATCAATTACCATACTGCCGGCACCTATTGCAGTAGCATTTTCACCCAGATTCCCATGACTAAAATTCACTTCACATCCAGGATACAAGCTGTTAATTCACTCCGTAGCCGTTTGTACTACGGTCTGATAAAATAAGTCGAAGCGATGATACATCGGTCCGCCTAGGATAACTAAATCAGGCTGCAAAAGCGCAAAAATATTAGAAACAGCTATTCCAGTATGATAACCAAAATCTTTTAAAATAGTGGTGCATAATGCATCATCTTTTTCAACTGCTAAACAAATGGAATCAAAATCAATATCTTCCGGGTTTTCCACATGTTCCATCAGAAGGGAGGAATGGCCACATTTTATCTTTTCTATAATCTCACTCTTTAGAGCTAGAATGGTTGAATACGTGTGAACACACCCATCACTACCACAAACACATCTTCTACCATTTGTATTCACAACCATATGGCCATTCCCATATTTCCCGTGCCGATCAGCAGCACCCTGGAATAAATCATGATTCGTAACGACACCAAGACGAATACCTACCCTCAAATAGCCGATTTCTAAATGGGGCTGTTTCTATTCATTCTTATAAGTGAATCTCCTGACCTTCCTCCAAAATGAAAAATCCATTTGCTTCTACTTCTTCTTGATATCTCTGGTCGGTGCCAATCACTGGATTCGTATGATTAAAATGAGTGAAATAAATATTACATGTGTCTTTGTATGGTTCAAACTTTTCCATCGACTTTGTCATGAGCGGATGCGGAATATCTTTATAGGATCTGCCAATCCACTCAAGCTCTACGGTGGAATAAAATGTTCCATCAATAATACAGTAATCGATATCCTTCATTCGTTGACCTAAGTCTTGCTCCCATTCCTCCCAGCTATCAATATCAGGTATATACAGCAGACTTTTTTGTTTACCTTGAATCATAAAACCAAACGTTTCAGAGAATTCATTTCGATGCGGAACAGATAGCGGAATAATACATGCTCCTTCAGGGAATGAAATTGCTTTTTGATTCTCTATTAATTTGAGCTTTATGTTATTAAAATCGATTAATTGTTTCCAAGGATAATGGCTTGATAGAAAATGATTCATTTCCCCCCCTGCCATGACAGGCATTTCCTTTGTTGAAATTGCTTCTTTTCCTAGGAACATCAAACCAGGGTAGTGACCGATATGTGCATGTGTAAGCAGTATCCCATCCATCATCTGCTTCCACCCCATGTCACTTTGAACATGTTGAAGCTGCTGCTTAAAATCAGGCGAAGGGTCAATCATATACCACTTATTTTCTGTTTCAAAATGAATGGAAAGTGAAGCAGCAAAACGTTGGTATTTTTTATCCTTTTTTGCTGCTTCACAATGGTCACAAAAACAATTGGGATGAGGTATACCTGCATCCTGTGCTGTTCCTAATACTTTAATAAACATTGCGAGCCATCCCCTCTTTCTTTTCATAATTTGTAGCCGGGATACGCTTGATTGCAAAACCGGTATACCCATAGACAATATTGATAAGCGGCACCAGAAACGCAAAAAAGATAAATGGAATGAATTCAGTTGCTGGTACACCAAATACCCCTGCTGCAAACACAGCTGGAACTCCCCACGGCACCAAATTTATCCCGACTGTCCCAGCAGCTTCAACACTTCTTGATAGATTTAATGGGGAAAGTGCAAAATTTTTATAGGACTTAAGAAAGCCTCTTGCAGGTAAAATGATTGCCAAAAACTGGGCTCCACTTGCAAAAGCAACTACAAAAGTGGATAGAACCGTAGAAAGAATGAGCGACCCCGTTGAATGAACTCTTGCTACGATCGTATTTACAATCACTTTGAACACTCCGGTTGATTCTAGGACTCCACCAAGAGCAGTTGCAATAATAATTAAGCCGATTGTGTTAAGCATCGAATTAATTCCACCTCTTGATAACAAAGAGTCAATTGCTTCAATACCGCTTTCTGCTTGATATCCTGCTGTCATTGCTTGGACCACTTGCGTAATATTGCTTCCCTGTACAAGGATTGCTGTTATACCTCCTATGACTGCAATGAGTACAAGAGAAGGTATTGCCGGGTACTGTTTCAGCATTAAAAATAAGGTGAAAACCGGAATAGCAAATAGGAGTGGATGAATGACAAATAACGCATCTAAACCTTGCATCATTTCATTGATTTCACTGACACTTGCTGTTGATGTTGCGTAATTCAGCCCCACAATCCAATATAATAACAGTGAGATTACAAAAGCTGGGATCGTATCCCAGAGCATGTAGCGAACGTGTGCAAATAGATCCTCACCCACCATTGCTGGAGCAACATTTGTAGTGTCTGACAAAGGAGATAATTTATCACCAAAAAAGGCTCCCGAAATAACCGCACCTGCTACGAGTGGCAGCGGAAAATCCATCCCCTGTCCAATGGCAATAAAAGCCAGCCCGACTGTAGCGATTGAGGTGAAAGAACTGCCCAGTACAAGTGCAACAATACCAGTAATAAAACAAACGAGCGGTACAAAAAAATTAGGATTAATCATTGCGAGTCCGTAGTAGATAAGTGTAGGGATAACCCCACTTAAAATCCAGGTTCCAATGATGGTTCCAATAATAAATAATATAAATACTGCTGGAAGTGCCTTAGAAACACCATCCGATAAAGCCCCTTGCAAATCGCGCCATTGGTACCCTAGTATTTTTCCTATCAAAGATGCCGCAGCAATACCACTAATTAAGGGAATAAACATCCCTGCGTCCCAGACAAAGATGGACATAGCCGCAGCACCTATTAAAATGACTAACGGAACAAGTGCAAGGCCAATATTTGGTTCTTTTCCATTCATCTATTCTCACACTCCTTGATCATGTCCCCCAAATCTTTTATAATTTTGATTTTTAAGACGATTAATGATGAAAGTATAGCGAAAAGCATACCTAACGTCAATATCGTGACGATCGAAAAATGCGTTATATTAATCTTCCAAGAAAAATTGAAGACCCCGCGTAAAGTGGTTTTTCTTCCGAGGTGGGTGAAGCCGTGCCTGCGGAAAGCAGCCACCTGTAGTGGAAGGCAACGAAGTTCCCATCCATATCGATAATTATTTCATTTATAAAAAAAGTCAGGCAGTCCATCGAAAGATGAACTATCTGACCATTTTTACATTTGCTGGGGTTTTGCCCCAGCCCCATTTTCTCAATTATCCCATTACTTTTTATACCGGGTATGAATATTATTTAATTTATATGTCGGTGCCTGAAACTCATATAATTCCATGGATAGTGCCAAGGATCGCTTTTCATATGTTTCAGCAAAATGCTCTTTCATTGCATGAAAAAGAGCATCACAGACCTTCTTTTTATCTTCTTCTGAACGCCCCTTCCCAAGTTTAAGTGTAGCATGTACAAATGCATCATCTTCCGCTCCATCTGCAACAAGATAATCGGTTAGCTCAATTGCCCGGGAGCGCAGTCCTCCAATTGGAATAATATCACGATGGGAAAGGAGTGATTGATTCATCTTTTTGAGTAGTTCAGGGATATTTGCTTCTTGTTTAATATTATCCGTATATTCAATATAAAAGTGTGGCATTTTATTCCCTCCTGTCCTAACCTTTCCTATGCCTGATTAAAAGCAGATTCTCCTACAATGGTGCTAACCAGTTGACCAATGCCTTCGACCTCCGTAATCACTTCATCGCCTACAGCTGTATCTACGGAACCTTTTGGGGTACCCGTTAGTATAAGGTCACCCGGGCTTAGCGTCATAAATCCGCTTAAATATTCAATTAAGTCTGGGATACTAAATACCATATCTTTCGTTGTGCCTTCCTGAACAACTTTTCCGTTAATCGTAGTCCGCAGCGTTAGATTCATTGGATCTTTAATATCCTCTTTATCAACGAACCATGGACCTATCGGTGTGCAACTATCCCGATTTTTTGCACGTAAGTTTGGGCGATAATAGTTTTCTAGATAATCGCGAATCACATAATCATTCGCAATCGTATAACCGGATACATAGTCATATGCATCCTCTTTTTTGACATGACGAGCCGTCTTACCAATGACAACAACAAGTTCACACTCATAATGCATGTAGGTTGCATCACTAGGGCGATAGGTTTGTCCACGATGCCCGATAAATGTGTTTGGTCCCTTTAAAAATACGAGCGGTTCTTTTGGAGCAGAAAAAGACAACTCTTTTGCGTGATCCGCATAATTCAATCCTAGCGTAAATACTGTGCGAGGCTCTAACGGCGAAAGCCAAGTGACATCCGTCTCTTCTACAATGCGTCCATCCAATAGCTTAACTTTGCCATCTTGCTCAACAACGTCATGAATTAATCCGTCAAATGCGACACGACCGTGCTTCATATGATATCTCCTCCTACTACATCGTTCTCTTTTTTAATTGTATTTTCCAGTGTTCCTACACCTTCCATTTCAATTTTTACAACATCGTTTTCTTTGGCAAGCGGTGCATTTTCGGGCACACCAACGAGTAATACATCTCCAGCATATAATGTCATAAACTCCGTTACATCTGCCATTAAAGTTCCAATCGAACGAATTAAATGCTTTGTATTGTTTTCTTGCTTCAGTTCATCATTAATAAAGACACGGATATTTAATGCATCTGGATCCGTAATTGCTTCGCGCTCCATCACCCAAGGGCCCATTGGACAAAATCCATCGCGTGCTTTTTCCTTTACTGCCGGACGATGCACACTCTCATGTGGAATGCTGACATCATTTACCACGGTGAATCCTTTCATGTACTCTAACGCTTCATCTGCTTTTACCTGCTTTGCTGTTTTTCCAATGACAAGGCCTAGTGCAGCTCCCATTTGAAGTTCTGAAACACCTTCTGGAAGTGGTATTGCAGCACCATGACTTGCAAAAGTGTTCTTTGGCTTGATATATAGTACAGGTTTTTTTGGTGGCGCTTTATAAGGTTTCTCATGCATCTGACTCTCAAATGCTTTATACGCACCTTGATAATTCAATAATGTTCCATAAACAGTACCAGATACGGGAACATCAAACGATAGTTCATTTACTTGAAGATTTCTTTGATTTATCTCGACTGTATTCTCCTGATTAACCCTTGCTTCCTGCAGCTGACTTACCCCACGTAATTTCATTATTACATTGCTCATGTAACATCACTCCTCTTCTCTTTCTGTACGCTTGCACTTTTTCAGAAAAACAGACCAGTTCATCACTGGTCTAACGCCTTAATCGATTATCTTATTTGATTAAGCATATTCTACCGGGGCATAGTTACCATATTTTCCTTGATAAAATGTTAGTGGGTTGCCATCTCTTAGGCTAATTTCAAATACTTTACCAATAAATAGCGTATGATCCCCCACAACATGTGAATCGTGTACATCACAAACAACAGTTGCCAATGCATCACGAACAATTGGCACATTGTGAACGAGGTCAAAATCAATGCCATCTTCTTTTTTCTTCTGACCCGCAAAATGCATCGAAATGTCCTGTTGCTCTTCGCCTAGAATACTCACTGCAAATTGTCCGGAGCTCTTTATCTTCTCCAGCATATTTGCTTTATTATCGATGGAAATAGTGATCAACTTTGGATCTAGGGATACCGACATGAATGCATTCGCTGTCATCCCATGTACGTCTTCTCCAACTTTTGTTGTAATCACCGTAACACCTGTTGCAAATTTCCCCATTGTGTTTCGAAAGACTCGATCATCCATGATAACGCTCCTCCTTATTTTAATTTAAACAGAAACCACACTTGCCGCTGACACTTTACTGAGAAATAAAATCGACAATTCCTCACCATGTAACGCTTGTAATCCCGGAGCAACGATTTCATTATCCTTTTCTGCGTATCGGTGAAACTCCCCTTGAACAGTTCTTCTTCCGTCCGATATTTTGACAAAATAGATACCTGCTTTTGGTAAAATGTAACTTCCAAGTGTGCGTACGTTTTGACTTCCAGTTTGATGTTTTTTTCCTGTCTCTACTTTTACTTGATAATTTGCACCTAAATAGAAAGGAATCCTATCAACTTCCCCGTCTCCTATTAATCTTCTTAATAGGGTCGAACTTATCTTTTCGTTCCGGTAGGTTTTTTTCGGTATAACGGATAATCCAAACGATTGCTTTTTTGACTGTTTGCGAAGAAGCAGTGTATCTCCCTCGGCCTTAAAGCCAAACGTAAAGTCAAAACCAACAACGACATGTTTTGTATGTGTATTAATAATATAATCGTTTATAAAGTCAGCTGGTGGAAGGGATGCAAAAGCTTTATCAAACGTCATGACAAATAACTTATCTACTCCTAGCGCCCTCATCTTCTCTATCTTTTGAGGCAGTGGTGTAATATATTTTCGGTTTTTATCTCCTTTAATTACTTCATCCGGATGTGGACTGAACGTCAGCGCTGTAAATAGAACATTATTTTTTTCAGCAAGCGACTTTGCATGATTCAATAATTCCTGATGTCCTAAATGAACACCATCGAAAAAACCGATTGCCATCACATGGGCTTCTTTATTGAATTGCTCGCTTGCCTGTGTGATATGAATTACTTCCATTCGCTCTTCCTCCCACTTCGCTGTTTTAATTATGCTTTGGCATAGGCGCACCCCATACGTCGCTACTCGGGTGGCCATGCGCTTTTGATTCGTCTAGCGCATGGCCACCAGCGACTAGTGAGGCTTCCTTCTCCTCCGTACGATAAGGTCAACATCGGTTCGCTCCCGCTCACCGTGTTTCCTTTATCTCCTGCGGCTCAGTCCACCCCATACGTCGCTACTCGGATGGCCATGCGCTTTTGATTCTACATGACAAAGTCTGGTTTTCTTTTTTCTAGTTTTGCTTCTTCGGTTGTTACTTTCTCTCCTGATGTCACATCAAGGAATTCCATTGCTTCTTCAAACCAGCTGTCAGGTGCTTCGTGGCCCCAGAACGTGGCACGTTGCGGGTCATCTAGATCCCAGCGGACTGGTTCAAAGTCAGGATCGCCTGTGAAATAATCCCCAGTATAAAGCTCAACTCGGTGCCCATCTGGATCGCGTAAATACAAGAAAAATGCATTGGATAAACCGTGACGGCCTGGTCCTCTTTCAATATTTTTTGCATAACCCATCGATGCGAGTACATCACATGTATCAATAACACTCATTGGGTCACTTAGCCAAAATCCTGTATGATGCAGGCGTGGCCCTTTTCCATTCATATATGCGACATCGTGCACAGCTGGTTTGCGGTGCAGCCAAGCTGCCCAAATTCGCTCATCCATTTTAGCTGTTGTTGTATATTCAGAGCATCTGAATCCTAGCTTATCGATATAAAAGTCATAGGCTTTCTGAACGTCAGGCACCATACAGTTGAAATGATCAATGCGCTGCATACGTGCGCCTTTATAGAGATCAAAACGTTGTAGAAGACGTTCTACCCGATCCATTTTGCAGAAGAACTCAACTGGGATACCGGAGATATCCTTCACGCGAAGCGCACGTCCGATAGCGCGCTGACTTCCTGCCTCCACCCATTTCGTTGGTAGCCCTTTACCTGCAAAAAACGTTTCCAATTTATCCAGATCTTCTTCACATGAAACTTTATAACTGATTACTTCAACACCCGGTTTGTCTGCCTTTTTCAAAACATAGCAATGATGACCTTGATCTTCTAATCCTCTTAGATAAATATGGTTGTCATCTGCTTCTGTTTCAATAAATCCTAAAGCATGCACATAAAAATCTCTGGATGCTTCTAAGTCAGTCACACGAACAATCGCTCTTGCAGTACGAATAATATTAAAGCCTCTTTCCATTGAATTTCCCCCCTTAAGCTTTTATCAGACCTGGTTTAGATACATTTTGGCGTTTTAAGAAATCGCGCACCATTTCTTTGTATGGCTCTTTATCATATTTATCAAAATAAGCCATTCCCATTTTAATTGGGTCACCGAAGAAGTAGTACTCATAATGTGTTTGACGATTTCCAAATGCACTCATTGTTAAATCCCAAGCTAAGCGGAATATTTGAACACGCTCATAACCTTCCACATTTTTACCTTGCATTGCTCGATGCAAAATCGGTCCAATTTCTTCATGATTGAAATCAGCATGTGTTGGAATTCCCATCAATCCGGAAGCTCCAAGAATACGTACAATTTCTGCTAAACGAGGGTACGTGCGCGGATACCAATTTCTTGCAGCATCAAGTGCATTAAAATCTGGTGTCATCATTCCCCATTTATCTAATTTTGCGTTATGCTCTGCTCGATACATATGCGACTTCATTGTTTCAAGCGCTAACATAATTTCAGTTCCTTTGTCTTTCACATGCTGGAAACCATCGATACCAATTGAATCCATTAATGTTAAGACAACACCTAATACAAATTCTGTTTTTGCAACGTTTTTTGCGATCACTTGATGTGCCATATGAGCTACCGCATTTGTTTCACCAAATGCACGGTTACAAATCGAGGAGTTTTCACATACAAATACGCGATCCCAAGGTACAAGCACATTATCAAAGGAGACAATCGTATCTCCTTCTTCAAAATTTGCACTTAGTGGATGGTCAAATTTATTTTCACTATGAACAAACGCTTCACGAGATAGATACTTCAAACCTGGCGTGTTATTAGGCAGTGCAAATGCAAGAGAGTATGGATCATCTTTCACATCTGCTTTTACAACGGTTGATGGGAATACGAGAATCTCATCTGTAATGCCGCCTTGTGTTGCAAGTAAGCGAATACCATCAACGATGATACCTTCGTCTGTTTTCTTCACAAGATGAAGTGCCATGTTCGCATCCTTTTGTTCTGCTTGGATTTTCGCACGGTTCACTTGTGGGTGAATCAACGTATGCGTTAAACTTAAATCATTTTCACGTGCATATTCATAATATTTCCTTGCATTTTCAGCAAACATTGGGTCACCTTCTGCAAAAAACTCACTTGCAGTCCCCATTGCCATCACATCTGCGTTTAAATAATCAGGTGAACGTCCCATTAATCCGCCGGTGAAATGCTGCCATTCCATAATTGCTTCGCGTCTTTCAATTAAATCATCAATGGTTTTCGGTGCCATAAATGATTTACCTACTTTATCTCCTGTTATCGGAGAGGTGTAAAGCATCTTCTCCGGCTTCTCATGCTGTAGATCATACAGATTCGCCATTGACTGAATGGCCCCTTTAAATGCCGGGTGTTCTGTAACATCATCCACACGTTCTCCGTGTATATAGACGTTATTATTCGCTTTTTTCAAACGGTCAATATATTGCTGCCCTGTTTTCGCTCCCATATTTGTTCCTCCTCAAAGTTGTAAAAATTTATTTCTTTCCAAACTGTGGTATATGATGATCCTGCAATGCCACGTGGATGACTTGGGTTTCTGTATAGAAGTCAAATGCATAGTGTCCGCCTTCTCTTCCAATACCACTTGCTTTCGATCCGCCAAATGGAATACGCAAGTCGCGAACGTTTTGCGCATTGATCCAGAACATGCCGGAGTCAACTGCTTGTGCGATGCGGTGCGCGCGCTGGATGTCCTTCGTCCAGACAAATCCCGCAAGTCCGTAGTCAATATCATTGGCCAGATCAATGACTTCCTCTTCTTCCTTAAAGGTCATCACAGAAAGTACCGGACCAAAAATTTCTTGTTGTGCAACTGTTTTATCATTCGTTACGTTTAGAAGTAGTGTTGGCGGGATAAAATTACCGCGTTTATGCTCTTCTGCAACATTTCCACTAATAACTTCTGCACCTTCTTCTTTGGCAATTTCCAAGTAGCGTTTCACATTATTAAAATGTTTTGTATGAATCAGTGGGCCAACTTGGGTTGCTTCATCCATTGGATCGCCAACAACAATATTTTGAACGCGTTCTTTCAATGCATCGACAAATTGATCGTAAATATTTTCGTGCAAGAATAAGCGAGAGTTCGCTGTGCAACGCTCCCCGTTAAAGGAGAAAATCCCCCATGTACAAGCATCTAAAGCACGATCGAAATCGGCATCATCAAATACAATGATTGGTGATTTTCCACCCAGTTCCATGGACGTACGCTTTAAAGTATCTGCACCGTTTTTCGTGATTTCAGATCCAGTTGTTGTTTCACCAGTAAATGAAATCAGCTTTACGTCAGGATGTGCGACAAGAGAAGCACCTGCTGTTTCACCGTAGCCATGAACAACATTAAATACTCCTTCTGGAAGACCCGCTTCGTCAATAATCTCTGCGAGTCGATTTGCTGTAACTGGAGACCATTCAGCTGGCTTTAGAACGACTGTATTTCCTGTCGCAAGAGCCGGCGCAATTTTCCATGTCTCTAGCATAAATGGTGCGTTCCAAGGTGTAATCAGACCTGCAACACCTAGTGGCTTATGAATGGTATAGTTAATAAATTGATCATCTACTTGATAAGCCTCGCCAACCATCCGAGACGCAACCATCTCTGCATAGAAACGGAAGTTATTTGCTGCACGGGAAACCATTTTTTTCGTTTGGCTAATCGGAAGACCCGTATCATACGATTCGAGCGGAGCAATCTCATCAATATGCTTATCAATCACGTCCGCAATTTTGCGAATATAGCTGAGACGCTCTGCTTGCTTCATCTTTCCCCAAGGGCCTTTGAAAGCTTTGTCTGCAGCTTCAACTGCTTTATCTATATCTGCCTTATCCCCTTCTGCTACTTGGTTAATCACTTCATTTGTAAACGGATTCAAATTATCAAATGTTTTACCTGATGCTGCATCTACAAATTCACCGTTAATATATAATTGAATGTCTTTGACTTCTTTATCAATAATCGCTTGTTGTTTTTCTTCTAATTTTTGACTCACTTATGAACACTCCTTTAACATTCTACTTGAGTCTGATAGTGATTTCGTTCGTATTAGTTCTTAACAGCGTCTTTTATTTCATCTTCGGCATAATAACCTTTAAGAACTTCACGGATCTCATCCTGCAATTCTTTTGTTGGAACATCCATTGGCATACGAAGTGTTGGATTGATTTTACCAAGAATTCCAAGTGCTGCTTTCGCTGGTGCAGGGTTTGTATCTTTAAATAGAACATCATTCAGTGGCATTAATTCATAGTGTAAATCCTGTGCACGTTTGAGATCGCCTTCATTCCATGCATCATGCATTTCTGCTACTTTTGCCGGTGCTACGTTTGATGTTGCACTGATGGATCCTGCCCCTCCAATTGCAAGCATCGGGTAGCATAGTAGTTCGATACCTGAATATAATAGGAAATCGCGGCCGCAATTTAATAGAACGCGGTTCACATGTTCGAAGTCTTTATTGGATTCTTTCACTCCAATGATGTTTGGACAATCTTGATTCAACTTCGCAAGCGTTTCCACTTCTAGGTTTCTTGCAGTTCTTCCTGGAATGTTATAAACAATAATCGGAATATCATTTGCATCTGCTACCGTTTTATAATGTTTATACAATGCAGCTTGGTTTGGTTTATTGTAATAAGGAACGATGACAAGTGCCGCATCTGCGCCAATTTCAATAGCTTTTTTCGTTAAGTACATTGTTTCTTGATGATTGGTAGAACCTGTTCCTGGAACAAATGGTACTCGGCCGTCAATTGCCTTATACGCCGCTTCCATTACCTGCACGCGTTCTTCCACACTTAAAGAACTTGGCTCTCCACTTGTACCTGTTACGGAAATGGCGTGACTTCCACTTTTAATCTGCCAATCGATGAGTTCCGTGAATTTATCAAAATCAATCGATTCATCTTCTTTAAATGGTGTAATGACCGGTGCAATCGATGCCCCTCGTAACTTTTGTTTTACTTCTTCAATTTTCGACATAATTTGTCAACACTCCTCCGAATTAATTTTTTGAATTATTCTTATAGTTCAAATCATAGCATGATTTAAATTATATTAAAAATATCTATTTTATTATAAAAGTATATAAAATAAATATACTTTTTTATTTAGCTATTTCTTGCTGATTTGCAGCTTTGACCGAATGACCTTGCTTTTTATAGGTCCATAAGCTAATGACAACAAATACAATTGCTGAAAGCGGCAACGCATACATAATCGGATCAATATGTGTCACTGGGTATCCAAGTAATGCTCCTTTCCCAAATAAGGCCTCGGAAATCCCAAATGCTGCAGATTCTTTTTCATGGAAAAAGAGAAACCCGATAATGCTAACTGCAAAACCTGTAACTACACTAGCATTAGCGCCTGCACGTGAGCCTTTCTCCCAAAAAAGTGCTCCAATTAAAACTGGCAGAAAACCGGCAGCGCAAATACCAAACCAAAATGAAGTTGCTTGAGCAATTACTCCACCTGGGAGAATATACGCTAGAATAACTGCAGCCACTACACCAATAATAACGCCAAAACGCACTAAACTAATCTTCCCTCCAAAAACGGAAGTAATTCCCAACGTTTTAAATATATCTTCACTAAAAGATGTAGCCTGCACATGCATTAAAGAACTGATGGTAGAGATAACAGCTGATAACGCAGTTAATGTAAATAAATAAACAAACCAATCAGGCATCATTTCATTGATCAAGATTGGAACAACCAAGTCAACATTGCCGCCAGCGACAGTTAAAGCCAGTTCACCACGCGTATCTTGAAAAATAATATTACTAAGTGGTCCAATCATGTAGATGGCACCTGTCATAAAGAAAATAAAGATACCGCCAACCAAAACAGATCGATTTAAATCCTTAGCGCTTTTAACAGTCATCGAACGCATCGCTAATTGCGGTTGTGCTAATACACCGATACCTACCCCCATAATCAGGGTACTTACAAGTGTCCACCACATAGGAGAACCTAGCGCTGGCATGGAAGTCCAGCCACGATGCCCTTGTTCAACTAAATCTTCAGGGACTAGATCTTTCATATTACTTAGTGCAGTATGTCCCGCTGTAATACCACCTACCGCTTGATATGTCACAACTAAAAATAAAATCATCATCGAGAGCATTACCAAGGCCGCAAAAGCATCTGAATACATAACAGCCTTTAACCCACCGCTGATGACATAGAAACCAACAAATATCGCCAAAATAAATAAACTCATATTATAATTAAAACCCAATGTTTCTTGTAGAAATCTCCCCCCGCCTACAAGGACAATACTTGTATATGCAGGCATAAACACAAAAATCATGATTCCTGAAAACACTGTAATAAATTTTGATTCATATCTTGCACCTAGCAAAGATGGAAGGGTGAAAACATTTAGCTTCACAGAAAGCTTCCGAATCCTTTTCCCAAATACAGCAAAAGCAACAAATATCCCTAAAGCAATGTTTAAAAAAGCTAGCCATAATAAACCAAAACCATTCATCGCTGAAACCCCACCAAAACCGATCAGTGATGAAGAACTAATAAACGTCGCTCCGTAGGATAGCGCCATTACAATCGGATTCACATTCCCCCCTGCAATTAAATAATCCGCTTCTGTCCTCGTTTTTTTATATCCATAATAGGCTAGCCCTGACAGAATAAGAATATATCCAGCGAGAATCGGTATTAATACTGACAGATTCATTCAGAATCACTTCCTCCCTTATTCCAAGTAAAAATTCCATACAGGACACAGCCAACTGCAGATAGAACAGTTGCAAGCCAAGCCAGTGCAACAACATAATCCTCCATCCCTAGCACGAAAATTACCTCCTTGTATTGACTAGCTAAGTATGTCTTGGTTTTTGACAATTCCAATAATAAACGTCATAATATACAGGAAGCGCTTACACTTATGCTTTTTTAAACAAAAGTTGATCTATCTTTTGTATACTTTAACGAATTATTGGAATTTTCCCTATTGAAAATTTTATCACAATGTTATATCATTTATGAAATATTTATTTTGTTTGATAAGTATATAATAAAAGTATAGAAGGAGAAACAAAGATGGATATTCGACAATTACGTTATTTCTATACGATCGCTAATGAAGGGCAAATAACACGTGCTGCCAAAAGACTTCATATGGCTCAGCCTCCATTAAGCCAATCATTGAAAGCGCTCGAATCTGAACTGGGAGTTACCTTGTTGGAGCGTAATGGAAGAAAAATGGAGCTGACAGAGGCAGGCATGGTATTGTATAAAAAAACAGAAGGCATTTTCCAACACTTTGATGAGACAATAACAGAGGTAAAAGAAACCGGGGAAGGATTAAGGGGGAAACTGTCCATCGGTTGTGTAAAATCCTGTTTTTCTTACATCCCTCGTCGAATGCATCTTTTCTTAAAAAAATACCCAAAAGTTACTTTTGAGTTAAGAGAAGGAGATTCCTACCGCCTTGCTGAATTATTAAACGACCGGCATATTGACTTGGCAATTGTAAGGTTGCCGCTGGAAATGAAAGCGTTCTCCCACTTTTTGCTTCCGGATGAAGAGTATGTTGCCGTTCTTCCAAAGCAGTGGGGAAATGGTACTTCAGGTAAAAGCATCTCCATTACGGATTTAGCTGATATACCATTATTACTGTTACACCGAATCAGCGGTGTTGGACAATATGAAATAGTAATCAATAAATTTGAAAAGTACGGCTTAACCCCAAACGTGGTATGTGAATGCCCCGATGCCGATATGTTACTGGAACTCGTGAATGAAGGAATCGGGGCAACTGTTATTCCGGAATCCGCTCTTTCCAGATTACATTTGCAAGAAGCGAAGGTAATGCAGATTAAAGAAGCAGAGCTTATTTCAAGGTCAGCTGTCATCTGGGCAAAAGATCGATATCTTTCAAAGAGTGCCACTCGTTTTATCGAATTGTTCCAATCAAAAGAACATACGTTGCAGCTTCACTGAAAAAACCCATTCGTCCATGATTGCTTATTTGACATTCCAAGGATAGTCACTGCCAAACAAGGCTGCCATTTCCTTGGATTGTTCTTTTCTTTCATTTCTCCGTTTGGCACGGGTTGATGCACCTTCATGCAAATACTTTTGTTGCTCTGTTTCAGGAAGAATAGGAGGAACGACTGTAGGTTTCCCCTGCTCATCCAAGGCAACAAATGTTAAAAATGCAGTGGCACACACTTTTCGTTCACCTGTTATTAAGTCTTCAGTTACAGCTTTCACAAACACTTCCATCGATGTATGATGTGTCCACGTTACAAATGCCTCAACGCAAATCGAGTCCCCTTCTTTCACTGGAGCTAAAAAATCAACAGAATCTGTAGATGCTGTAACTACTACTTGCCTGGCATGGCGTACTGCGGCAATGGCTGCAACATCATCAATATGAGCCATCAATTTTCCGCCAAATAATGTGTGATGCGCATTCGTATCAGGCGGGAGAACATGAGACGTTTTAACAGTTAATGAATCAATACACTTTTTTGCTTCCATCCTTACATCCCTCCGTTAGCTTTATTGGCAGATGATGTGTATTACAAAATTGGTGACAACAGGCGGGAGACAGATTCCTTAAAGCGGACTCCCAGGGAGCGCTGTTCATATAGTTTTTTCGTCATCTGCGTGGATAAGGCAATATCATGTTGAAAGGCATCCACTAAATTCTGTGCTGTTTGTTCATCATACAAAAAGGCATTCACTTCAAAGTTCAACCGGAAACTTCGTACATCAATATTAGCCGTTCCTACTGAAGCTATCTCCCCGTCAACAACGATTGTTTTCGCGTGCAAAAATCCGTTTTGATAAATATACACTTGTGCTCCTGCATTTAATAAATCGCCTATATAAGATAATGTTGCCCAGTAAACAAATGGATGATCTGGTTTGTTTGGTATCATCAATTTTACCTCAATGCCTGAAAGTACTGCGATTCTTAGAGCGTCCCTTAAGCTTTCATCTGGAATAAAGTAGGGCGTTTGAATATAGATGTATTTCTTTGCGGATAAAATCATTTTAATATACCCATATTTAATTTGCTCCCAGTCCGAATCTGGCCCGCTTGATACAATCTGGACGCCGGTGTTACCAGCAGGTATAGCTGAATAATAGCGATCTTCATACAAAATATCGTTGCGTGATGCTTGGTTCCAATCTAAAATAAACCGTGTTTGCATATTTCGAACTGCATCACCGTCTATCCGTAGGTGGGTATCTCGCCAGTATCCAAATTTTTTCTTCTTACCAAGATACTCATCTCCAATATTAAAACCGCCTATATACCCTATTTTCCCATCAATAATAGCTAATTTACGATGATTCCGGAAGTTTATTTTTAAGTTTATTTTCGGTATTTTCGGCGGAAAAAATGCATCCACGTGAACACCCGCATGTCTGAGACGTCGAATATATTTTCGGCTTAATAAACGAGACCCCATGTCGTCATAGAGGAGCCGAACTTCAACACCCTCGTTTGCCTTTTTGACTAGGACATCAGCAATCCGTTTTCCAAGTTCATCATGCCGGATGATATAATATAGCAGATGAATATGATCAGTAGCTTTTTCTAAATCCTGTATTAAATCATTAAATTTTGCCTCGCCATCCGTATATACCTGCACATTATTATCTTGTGTGAAAATCGCATCATTATTTCTTAAATGCATATAAAATAAATCTTTGTACTTCATTAAATGCTGGTGCTTAAAGTTGAAATGACCTTCTTCAATGGCACGCATTTGGGCATGTACTGCCTTTTTTACTCCTAATTTACTTTTCGTATCCCACGTAAAGATGCGTCGTTTACTTATTGTCTTTCCAAAAATCAAATACAGCACAAAGCCCGCAATCGGAATAAAAAAAAGGACCATTAACCATGCCCATGTAGAAGTAGCATCTTTTCTCTCTAAAAAAATAACGGTAAACGCCAAAATAAAATTCATAAACATAATAAATCCAATAAAATAAGGTGTTACTTCCACCATTTGCACAAACATCACTCTCCTTCCACACGCCATGGATACTTATATTAACAATAATATAGCATAAATTTCCTTTATACGTTTAACATACCCATTCTTGCATGTGAAAAACATATAAAAAATACATAACCATTTATCATGTAACATAAGCGTTCTAGATCCATTCTATCCTTGTTTATCAAACAGCAAGAACCCCATTCCACATTTTCGGTAAGTAAAATATGTACAATGCGAATGGGGGTAGTAGTTACGTTATCGTATTTTAAGTTACAGATGCGATTATAAGTTATTTAATGCCTGTTCTAAATCAGCCCATATGTCTTGCCAAGCTTCTAAGCCCACTGAAAGACGGATGAGCCGATCTGAAATTCCCATTTCGAGGCGTGATACCTCAGGTACAACGGCATGTGTCATCGTTGCTGGATGCTGTATTAATGTTTCAGCATCACCAAGACTAACAGCAATTTTCAGGAAGTTCAATTGGTTTAACAGCTTTTGTGCATCCTCCTTCTCCCCCTGAATCTCAAATGAAATAACGCCACTTCCACGTTTCATTTGTTTTTTTCTAATTGGATAATCAGGATTGTTTTCATCATTCGGATAGTATACATTGGCTACCTTCGGATGTGCCTTTAGTTTTTCTACTATTTTTTCAGCATTATCACAGTGTCGGTCCATCCGTATTGGCAGTGTTTTCATCCCCCGAATCAACAGCCATGCATCAAACGGAGAAATAATGCCGCCTACATCTTTTTGGGTTGTCATCGCAACGGAATCTAAAAATGTCTTTTTACCGACGACTAAACCTGCAACCACATCACCATGACCGCCTATATATTTTGTCGCACTATGAACAACAACATCACAACCTAGTTCAAGCGGTCGCTGTAAATAAGGAGAGGAGAATGTATTGTCCACGACAACAGGAATATCAAACGCTTTTGCAACTTCAGCAACCATTTGTAAATCGATCAGTTTCATTGTTGGATTGATGGGTGTTTCTACGTAAATACAGGCTGTTTCCGGTTTAATGAGAGACTTGATCTCTTCTTTCGTTGCCATCTCCGAAAAATCATGTGTAATATTATACTTTTCTTTCATCATTGTTAATAATCCAAATGTACATCCATATAGACCTGATGAACATAAAATATGATCATTCGCTTTCGTTAATGCGATTAGCACAGCGGAAATAGCCGCCATTCCAGAACCAAAAGCAAGCCCGCGTTCTCCATTCTCCAGCGCCGCAATCCGCTTTTGTAGCGCTGATACAGTCGGATTCCCTAACCGAGAATAGACATAACCTTCTTCTTCCCCTGCAAAACGCGCTTCTCCTTGCTCTGCAGTTTTAAATGTATATGTAGATGTTTGAAAAATCGGTGGCGTTAAACTTCCTAACATATCTTTCGTATCATAGCCATCATGGATGACAGATGTTTCAAAGTATTTCTTTCCCCGATGCAAAGACATCTCCTCCTTAATGATTATTTTCTCAAGCAGTGCAACTCTTATTATAATATATCTACCCTGCATTTGACAGTAATGTTTTTATTTTCAATCAAGTCATGATATTTGCAATCTTTTATAACTGAATCTAAAATTAATTTATTTAGATATTTTCAGGGGAGAGGCTACCATGAAAAAAAACGAAGCAAAACTTGGCATCTTTTACACCGTACTGGCCTATGTACTATGGGGTTTTTTACCAATTTATTGGAAGCTTGTTGATCATATTTCTGCTGATGAAATATTGGCTCACCGTATTTTATGGTCCTTTATTTTTATGATGGGCATTGTCATTTCACTTAGAAAATGGACCCCTTTTGTCCAAGAATGCCGGAGAATATGGAATCATAAAAAACAGTTATTCAGCATTACATTAGCTTCGGTTGTGATCAGTTTAAATTGGCTTACTTATATTTGGGCTGTTAACAGCGGCTACGTCGTTCAGGCAAGTCTTGGCTATTATATTAACCCACTTATCAGTATCTTGCTTGGAATGATTGTCCTTCAAGAAACATTAACGAAAAGACAATGGATTTCCTTTATCATTGCGGCAGCAGGCGTGTTCTATCTTACATTTCATTTTGGAATTTTCCCCTGGGTTTCAGTGCTACTTGCACTTAGCTTTGGAGCTTATGGTTTATTAAAGAAAACAGTGGATATCAGTGCGATGTTTGGACTAACGATTGAAACAATGATCGTAACACCAGTTGCCGTTATTTATTTATTAACAATGCCTTCAAGCACCATTTCGCCAAGCAGTTTTTTTACATTTGACGGCCTTTTACTAATTGGAGCCGGAATTGCAACAGCGGTGCCACTCCTGTTATTTGCCAGCGGCGTAAAACATATCCCTTTAGCAATGCTCGGGTTCCTGCAGTACATTGCGCCAACCATTATGTTACTGCTTGGGGTATTTCACTTTAAAGAAACATTTTCATTTGCACATTTTATATCTTTCGGAATGATTTGGATTGCTCTGCTTATTTATATGGGTTCAGCGATTCAAAGAAGCTCTTTTCAGCGACGTACACAACCTTAATTTTTTCACCAGTTGACAAAGTCCATTCTTACGCTTATAATACTCTTTAAATTCAAAAAAGTTTATACTTTTATCTCTTATCAAGAGCGGTGGAGGGAATAGGCCCGACGAAACCCAGCAACCTTTAAGCAAATCCTTTTGCTTTTAACGGTGCCAAATCCTACAGGTCCGTTGCAGATCTGGAAGATAAGAGGAGGTCCGGTGATATATACGCCCTCTTCTTAGCGAAGAGGGCTTTTTACATACGCGCCTCTCTCAAGACATTTCTTCCAACGAAAAGCAAAGACGCAAGAGGAATGAACCTCAAACTATCTAAGGAGGAATTATTCATGTCAAATTTCCATTTTTTTAATCCAGAAACAGCTTTACTTCATGCGGGACAAGAACCAGATCCAACAACAGGATCACGTGCAGTGCCCATCTATCAAACGACGTCTTATGTCTTCCGGGATACCGAACATGCACAAAATTTATTCGGATTGCAGGAACCAGGAAACATCTATTCTAGAATTATGAACCCAACCGTAGATGCCTTCGAACAACGTATGGCTCAACTGGAAGATGGGTCAGCTGCGGTAGCGACATCTTCCGGAATGGCCGCTATTACACTTAGTATTTTAAATATTGCCGGTGCTGGTGACGAAATCATCGCCGACAGTAATTTATATGGAGGTACCTATAATCTATTTGCTCATACGCTACCTCGTTATGGAATTGAGATAAAGTTTGTTGACGGAACAGATCCAGAAGCTATTAGGGCAGCCTTTACTTCTAAAACGAAAGCCGTATTTGGCGAAATCATTACAAACCCGAGTCTTAATATATTTGATGTTGAGACAATTGGTGCTATCGCACATGAACATGGCGTTCCATTGATCATCGATAACACATTTGCCACGCCGTACCTTACAAAGCCGCTTCAATGGGGAGCAGATATCGTTGTTCATTCAGCAACAAAGTGGATCGGCGGACACGGAACAACCATAGGCGGAATTGTCATCGATGGCGGAAGATTTAATTGGAACAATGGAAAATTCCCTGGATTTACGGAACCGGATGAAAGTTACAATGGTCTCAGATATGCAGATCTTGGTATAGCTGCATTTGCTACAAAGCTTCGCGTACAGCTATTACGTGATATTGGAGCAGCTTTAAGTCCGCATAATGCATTTCATTTGCTTCAAGGGTTAGAAACATTGCACTTACGCATCGAACGGCATAATAAAAACGCTGAAGAAGTCGCAGCATTCCTAAAGAAACACCGTGCAGTCGAGTGGGTTAACTTCCCTGGATTAAAAGAACATCCATCCCATCAATTAGCTAAAAAATATTTAGCTTCTGGTTTTGGTTCCATCATTACCTTTGGTATTAAAGGTGGCAGAGAAGCTGGCAGAAAACTGATTAACAATGTTTCACTTTGGTCACATGTCGCTAATGTGGGTGATGCGAAATCACTTATTATTCATCCTGCATCAACAACGCACCAGCAATTAAGTGCTGAAGACTTAAAACGTAGTGGCGTCACCGAAGAGTTAGTCCGACTTTCTGTAGGCATTGAATCCGTTAAAGATATTTTGCTTGATCTAGATCAAGCTATCGCACGAGCGGTAAACGACACACCGACGATCCAAACGACAGAAGAAGATGCGATTGAATGGCTATTGCACTCCCCTTTTGATCGCAACAGTGGCGTTGCCAGGAAAAAAGTGATTGCAATTGCCGGACAAAATGAACATGCAAAACAACTAGAAGCCTTGGGATATGAAGTGATATTAACTTCCCAGGACCAGTTAAACGATATACCTGACGTTGATGTTCTATGGATAAATAAGGATGTTTCACCTCAAGCCCTTAAACAACTAAGGAATAAACAAGGAAAAGTGCTGTGGGTGGAACATGCGAATATCGACGATCAAACCCTTGAAGTAGCACACACGTCAGGAATCGTTACAGTCACAAATAAAAATCTTTACAAAGAAGCAGTTCAGCTTCGAGAAAATAACAGAGAGCATTACGTGGCAAAAATATAAACTTTGAAAAACCCGTCTGCAGCAAGACGGGTTTTTTATTTCTTCTTTCCATTATGTAATCTTCTTGTTATGGTTTCTACCCTAAGTTGTCTTTATAATAGAAAATTGAAGTTTACATTGAAGCATAAAAGTTTAAACTATCAAGGTAAGATTTTTAGCAAATAGGATATGCTATACTCATGAGACAACATGTTACGGCTATATACATAGAATATAAACAACTTTAGGTGTGATGACATGAAAACGAAAATCCTCCTCATTACTATCCTTATATTGTTATCAGGATTCGGGGTATTTATTTTCATAAGCCAAATGAATACCAATGAATCCAGCCCCATGAATCACCCTTTTTCCAATATAAATCATACAGATAACGAACATATAAGGGAAAAGAGTATACACGATAATAAACAGGAAACTCCAACAAACGAAGAAAATGCACCCACTAAGAACTTTAAAGGAGCAATCACTGAAGCCTTTAAAGATACAGTTGCTTATTTTTCAAATAAAGAAATGAATATTGTAGCTATTGGAGATTCTTTAACCCAAGGTGTGGGAGATAGCACTAAACAAGGCGGTTATGTAGGAATCTTGGACAATACAATCAATCAAAATAATCAGGTTGCAAACTTCTATAATTTTGGCCATCGAGGTGATCGTACAGTTCAATTACGAAAACGCCTAGATAATCCAAAAGTTTCATCCGCCATCCAAGATGCAGATATTATTTTAATTACAATTGGAGCAAACGATATTATGCAGGTGTTAAAAGATAATATTACCAATCTAACATTGAATAAGTTTCGAGAAGAGCGTGTTCACTATGAAGCTAGGCTGCGAGATATTTTTTCAGAAATAAGACGTTTAAATGCAGATGCAAATATTTTTTTAATTGGATTCTATAACCCATATGATAAATACTTTAAAGACATTAAAGAACTTGCTATTATTGTTGATGAATGGAATGGCACCGGAGAAGCGATCACAGAAGAGCTTGAAAATGTCGCATTTATCCCTACAAGCGATTTATTTGATAAAACAGACAAAGACTTGATTGCAGAAGATAACTTTCATCCGAATAATCGGGGCTATCAATTAATGGCTAAACGTGTTCTCATGTACTTAACCAAACAGGAAAGGTGAGCCCGATGTCTAAAAGAAGACTCAATAAAAAATGGAAACGACGGTTCTATACTTTACTGGCAGTCAATATCGTTGTTGTCCTTATCATTATTTCACTCATTTACTGGCCTGTTGCTGATACAGAGGTCTCTCCGGGCAGTGATTCATATGATGAAGAGAGTTCTGAATTTGTTGTTCGTACGACGAAAGAAAATCTAAATGAATTAGTAAATGCCTATATTGATCAATTCCTTAGTGACACCAAACATCAATACAGTGTATCTTTGGAGGAAGATGTTCATTTAATGGGGGAGTTACCTGTCTTCTCATCAACTGTCCCCCTCTCCGTCCATCTTGAACCGCTTGTTCAAGAAAACGGTGACGTTATTTTGAAACAAAAGTCAATCTCCATTGGCTTATTAGAGCTTCCTAATAAGAAAATCATGGAATATATTAAGAAATATTTACCAATGCCAAAATGGGTATCCGTGGATCCGCAAAAGGAAGAAATTTATGTGGCAGTGACAGAAATGGATATTAGAAGTAACTTCCAAGTAAGTATTGAACATATTGATCTAGAAGCGAATAATTTGGCATTTAAAATCCGAGTACCATATCGAACACTTGGAATAGAGCCGCCACCACCTGAATTTTAAGACATAGAAGGAACGATCTACCTTCGTGTAGACGTTCTTCTCATCGAATAACAAGCTGTTTAATCTTTTCTACAAATAGCATTCGCTTTCTAAAAGCAGGATGATGGAGGATGACCTGTTCGTTTGCGACTTCTTGGGAGGCTTGATAATACCCAAGTTTCCCCTGATAAACCAACTGCATTTCCGGTAACGCCCGAATATCGGCAGGAGTAATGAAACAGAGCGATTTATTTAATTGGACGGATGGTATATCGCTTAACATCTTTGCTGCAAACTGAGAGCAAAAAAAGGCACGCTTCCGGTTAATTTTAATTTGAAACAAGATACCCAGTAAACCCATAAAATTATATTTATAGTATTCCTGTTCTGCTTCTATCTTTTTAACATTATTTACAACTGTCTCCCATTCTCCTTTTGTCATTGGATATACATACACCGCACAGTTTGCGTCTTTGAAAAGAGCATTACGAATATCCTCCCTTACAAACCCTCCAATAAACGGATTTCTCGGACGTTTTCTCCCAAAGCTATATACTTCATTTAATGTTGAATCAAACCCAATCGAAACATGATTAAGTGTTTGCTTCGTAAAATAATTGATGAATTTCGATAATAAGGTGCCTGTATCTGTAAAGAGAAAATAAATCGTCTTTTCTCTCATAACCTTCCCCTCCGCCTTCGTCTTTGAAGCCCTATCATTCTATGGAGCGTATATTATTATCATACGTTCTGCGATTGAATTGGTACACGATTATTTTAAAAAACATCCCCTTTTTTCATGCTGCAAATTCAATTTATATATTGATTGACGTTAGCCTTCAAATCCCGTAAGCTAGCGTTAAGATTACTTTTATTTGGAGGAATTTCTGCGAATGATAACTGTTACTAATGTTAGTTTACGATATGGAGATAAAAAGCTTTTTGAAGATGTGAATTTAAAATTCACACCTGGAAATTGTTATGGCGTAATAGGAGCAAACGGTGCCGGGAAATCAACCTTTTTAAAAATTTTATCTAGTGAAATAGAACCTCAGACTGGAGATGTTTCCCTTGCTTCCGGCCAGCGCCTTGCAGTTCTAAAACAAGATCACTTTGCTTATGAAGAGTATCACGTGCTTGAAACCGTCTTAATGGGTCATGAGAAATTGTACAATGTTAAACAAGAAAAAGACGCCATCTATATGAAACCTGATTTCTCTGAAGCGGACGGCATACGTGCTGCTGAGCTAGAAGGAGAATTTGCAGAAATGAATGGGTGGGAAGCAGAATCCGATGCAGCCGTCCTGTTAAAAGGACTGGGTATTGAAGAATCCCTGCATACAAAAACGATGGCTGAACTTTCTGCTGATCAAAAAGTGAAAGTGCTTCTTGCTCAGGCGCTGTTCGGTAATCCGGATGTTTTATTACTA
>NZ_JFBD01000014.1 GCF_000709085.1 Virgibacillus alimentarius
AGTTATGTCCCGGCCTCTTTTCCTTTTTAATTATTCTCTTTTTTACTTTTCTTATCTCGTTCCTCTTTAAGGTCAAAATATTCATCTAAAATCTTCTCTCCAATTAAATTGTTAATTGGATGTTGTCCACTTACATTCCCCGTATTAGGTACAACGACAGCAAAAGCTACTTCAGGTTCGTCAAATGGTGCATATCCGACTAATGTCAGATTTTCCGTCTCAGCTAGTTTTTTCCCATCCTCGTACACTTCGTGCTGTGCAGTACCCGTTTTACCAGCCGGATCGTAATCTTTTCCTGAAAAATAGGATGAAGCTGTGCCTCCAGTTTCCTGGAAGGCTTTACGAAATCCTTCCTGAATTCGATTAAGATTTTCATCCTTAATCCCAATTTTATTTAGTACCTTCGTATTAATACTTTTTTGAATAGGGCCAGTCCCCTCACCTTCAGAATCAGGGTCTCGAATTTCTTTTACGAAATGAGGACGTACTCTGTAGCCATCTGACGCAATTGTTGAAATATATTGTGCTAATTGCATTGTTGTGTACGTATCATATTGGCCAATTGAAAAGTCGAGTAAATTAGGTGGTGTTTGTCCTACATACCCAGTCGCTTCATAAGGAAAGTCGACTCCTGTTGAAACCCCTAAGCCAAATTGGTGAAAATAATTCCTTATCTCTTGAACGGATTCAGGATTAAATTGAATTGATTTTCCACGTTGATAATCATATTCCCCACCCATGCGCATAGCGATATAAAACATGTATACGTTTGAAGACCGTTTTAAAGCATTTATATCATTAATGGATCCTAAGTTAGAGACAGAACTTTTTTCTGGTGTACCTGCTATCTTGATTGGGGCATCGTAAAATGTTTGACCAGGTGAAATAACATCTGATTGATATCCCGCTGCTATTGTTGCCCCTTTAATAGACGATCCGGGTCGATGTGCCTCATATAATGCTTTATAGGCTGCATTTTCAAACTTGCCTTCCTCACGGTCATAATGCTGGCCGGACACTGCTAATAATTCGCCAGTTTGAGGATTAATGACAACAGCGAATGCATCGTTCAAAAATCGGTTTGCATGCGGGTGTTTTTGAATTGCTGTTTTCAGCTCTTTTTTTACAATTTTATCTACGCGTTTTTGCAGTTCCATGTCGATAGTTAAAACTAAATCTTTCCCGCGCTGTCCTTCTACAATAACCTCGGAATCAATTACTTGTCCAGATTTCGTTGTTGTATATTGCACTTGCTCTTTTCTGCCACGTAAAACTTCCTCATATTGTTCTTCCAAACCACTTTTACCAACACGATCATTTCTACTATAACCGCGTGTTAGGAAATAATCGATTTTTTCCGCAGGGAGTCCCTCTTCTTGCGATGTAATCGATCCTAGAAGTGATTTAAAGCTATCCTTAAAAGGATAGGAACGATTCCAGTCGGTTGTAGCATTAACTCCAGGAAGTTGGTCTAAATGTTCTGCAACACGTGCATATTCTTTCGGAGTAACATCTTCGTTTTTAATTATTTGTGGAGTTAGGGAATATGCTTTATCCAACTCTTTTTTAATGACCATTACCTCAAGTTCTTGTTTTGTAAAATCACTAATTTCTTTCTCTGTTATCCGGTCTAAAATCGTATCGTATTGTTCTGCATTACTCATTTCATTTGCTTCTTCTTCAGAAAGGCGTTTATCTGCTTCTTTTTTATTTTTTAAATACCAATACTCTTTTTTGTTGCGTTCAGTTAAGCCATCGATTCGCTCTTTACTGTCCATCGATATATATTCCGCTAATTTTTCCGCTACTTTTAATTTATCTTCAGCCTGTGTACCTTTTGCTGGTGTATAAGTTATTGAATATAAAGGTTTATTGTCTACGATTACATTTTGATTTCGATCAACAATTAATCCACGAGGCACAGGAATTTTGGTTGTATCTTTAATTGTACGGTCAATTTCTTCCTGAAACCCTTCGCCATGTAGTATTTGAACAACTCCCAATTGAAGAATTAAGCCACAAAATAGTAGAAACACGATAAAAAAGATGATATTTAAACGGAAAGGAAGTTGTGGTCTTTTTTTTCTTTTTTTATTTTTCACTATTTATTCCCCTCATTTTGTCTAAAGCTATATAAATCCTTTCCTATTATAGCATTTAATTTATGAAATTCTAACTCATTTAACGATTTTTTTCATCAGTTATTCGATCTTTTATCATGATTTCTTTTTCTGGGGAGCTAGTCAAATATATATTTTTTACAAATAAATAAATAAAAAGATGACCTGAACCAAAAATCATTAACAATATAGGAATTGCCAGTTCAGAAGAGAAATTGATAACAGTCAGAAGAAAAATACTAATGGATATTACTCTCCCGATATTCACAAAAAATTCTCTGACAACGATATATTCAACACGTAAATCTTTTGCATCCCGCGCCTTACCGATTACATCATAAGTTAATGATACATACGGTACACTGATAATTGGATAGGCAATACCAATTATAATCGCATATATAAGCAATTTGGTATAACTAATTTGAAATAAAATGATATAAAGTGAAAAGTACAGCATGGCAGCTCCAATTAATATAGCTAACTTCCTTCGGGCGGGTTTAATGAATTTCGTTGCAATAAAATAAAATACTAATGATAAACCAGATAAAAGTAAATTAAACATACCCAAGGCAAATTCACTTTTGGTCACTAAAAATACCCAGATTGTGATAACAAATAGGAAAATCCCTTCCCTTAAACCTTGGAAAATATGGGCATATAAAATTCGGTTCCAATTTTTATTATGGTGCCTTTCTCTTAAAATTTTTTTAAATTGAAAGCTTCCTTCTGCTTGACGCCGTTTTAAAAAGAAGCTACAGGCTACAGCACAGATAAACAAAATAAAAGAAATCGTAAATATTGTCGTATACCCTGTATTATCTGACATTTTCGCAATGATAAACCCAGCAATTAACGGGCCAACCATTCCTCCAAAAGATTGCAAGACACCTAGGAATCCATTAAAAAAATCACGTGTATCTGGTTCGGTAATTTCAAATGTTAAAACATCAAAAGCAAGCCAGTAAAATCCATAACCGATACCGAGCAGGCTCCCGAGTATGAAATTATAAGTAGCTGCCTTTTCTCCAATGATTAATACACTCATAAAAAATACAGATAAGAAAATAACCCCTAGTCTTAATACAATAATACGATCAATTTTTTTTGCAGTCTTTCCTGCCAAAATGAAAGTAATAGGTTGAAACAGGTATATAGCTAGGTTATAAACAGCGATAGTAATATAGTCACCCGCTTGTTTCCATAAATAAACATTTACAAAAGTGTTAGAAAGAAAAAGCCCTAACGAATAGAGCCCTCCAATAATTAACAAAAAAATTAAATCACGATCAATATCCATTTTTTCTGATAAAAAACTAAGTTTTTTTTGCATATCTCAAGGCTCCTTTTTCTCTTTAAATAGTGTGAGCAAATCGGCATGAGATATACAAAAAGCCCTCACAAAAAAATTTATATAAAGCCAATATAGCTGTTTTTGCATAAAAAAATACGAGGATATTTCCTCGTATTTTTAAACTCATTCTTATTTAGCATTGTTATAATTCTTGGCTACCTCATCCCAATTTACTACATTCCAGAATGCAGAAACATATTCAGGACGTCTGTTTTGATAGTTTAGGTAGTATGCATGCTCCCAAACATCTAACCCCAATATAGGCGTTTTCCCTTCCATTAAAGGACTATCTTGATTAGGAGTACTCATTACTTCTAGTTCACCATTATTAACTACTAACCATGCCCATCCAGAACCAAAACGTTTTTTTGCAGCTGTTTCGAATTCTTCTTTAAATTTATCAATGCTTCCGAATTTACCATTAATTTTATCAGCAAGTTCTCCTGATGGATTTCCTCCACCGTTTGGTGATAGAACTTTCCAGAAAAGACTGTGGTTAGCATGTCCACCACCGTTATTTCGTACTGCAGTACGGATGTTTTCAGGTACATTCTCTAAATTGCTTATAAGGTCTTCTAACGATTTAGATTGAAGGGTTTCATTACCTTCTAAAGCACCATTTAGGTTTGTAACATAAGTATTATGATGCTTTGTATGGTGAATGTTCATTGTTTCCTTGTCGATTGTTGGTTCTAAAGCATCGTATGCATAAGGTAGTTCAGGTAATTCAAATTTAGCCATGATTAAATTTCCTCCTTCAAAATTATTCTAAAGTAAAAGGATATATTATTCACCTTTACTTATCAAGAGTACCAAAGCGTTTCAACTCATGCAAATATTTTGCATTCTCTTGAAGTCCTTGATTAATGTAAGTTGGATGAAAGATGATCTATGCTTTCACATACTTTTTCTAGCAATAAAATAAACAATGAAATTTCAGAAAAATTACCCTCAAAAAAAACAAGCATTTTTGCTTGTTACGTCATTTAGTGGTGGCTCGGGACGGAATCGAACCGCCGACACAAGGATTTTCAGTCCTTTGCTCTACCGACTGAGCTACCAAGCCATTATTTCTATTTATCTTAGCAAGTTTATGTATGGAGGAGGAAGAGGGATTCGAACCCCCGCGGGCTTTGACACCCCTTTCGGTTTTCAAGACCGACCCCTTCAGCCAGACTTGGGTATTCCTCCGTATAATGGTGGACCCTGCAGGATTCGAACCTGCGACCGATCGGTTATGAGCCGATAGCTCTAACCAACTGAGCTAAGGGTCCTTAATAAAATATTTTACTAATATAATGGGGCGACCGGTGGGAATCGAACCCACGAATGCCGGAGCCACAATCCGGTGCGTTGACCGCTTCGCCACGACCGCCAAATGAAGTAGATTGGTAGCGGCGGAGGGGATCGAACCCACGACCTTACGGGTATGAACCGTACGCTCTCGCCAGCTGAGCTACACCGCCAAATAAGGCTCCACAGGTAGGATTCGAACCTACGACCGATCGGTTAACAGCCGATAGCTCTACCGCTGAGCTACTGTGGAATGATTTTAGTATCTATTAACAATCGTTCTTTTTCCCTGGCATCTACATGTTTATTTACAGTTAATTGGTTCTTCAAGGTTACTTATAACTAGATCGGTAAAGTTTAACAAGTAATTAGTTAATCAAATTTTCATTTTCTCTATGAGATAATGTCTTTATATTTTTTGATATTGGTTAGGCACGAAATATAATTTATCATGTTCGACACGATCTGTCAATTATTTTCTTGAAATATTTTTTAAAATATTTTTTAAATAATTAGTATGTATTGTTGTCTTTAGAAACAACAATACATACTATAGCACTTTCTTATATAGTTTTCAATACTAAAATTCAATTATTTTCTTAAATACATAAATGATGCGATTTAATCCAGTACCTCTTCTGCTATATTTACTGCATGGTCACCAATTCTTTCTAAATTACTTAATATATCGACAAAAACAATGCCTGCTGAACCGTTACATTTTCCTTCATTCATGCGAATAATATGTTTTTTACGATAATTTCTCTCCATTTTATCTATTTGATCTTCTTTTTGTGCAACAGCAAGCGCTTCTTCTCTATCCATTGTCTCAAGAGCTTTAACGGCCTGCTTTACGGTTAAAATCGTTAAGTCAAACATATCATTCAGGTCTTCTTGTGCCTGTTCTGTAATATTAACTTTGTTTGAAATTTTATAATCAATCAGTTCAACGATATTTTCGAAATGATCCCCAATTCGTTCAATATCGCGAACGGTGTCCATAAGTGAAGTGTGTTTTGCACTTTCTAATTCTGTCATTGTTCCACTGGAAATGCTTATCAAATAATCCGTTATTTCCCGATCGAGGTTATTTAAAGCTCCCTCAACTTGAACAGCCATCTCCGAATATTTTTGCTGTTGCGTTGTTAAATATAAATTCGTCTCCTCGAGGCCTTTGTATGCGTATTCGCCCATGCGAACAATTTCGGATTTTGCTTGATCTAACGCTAGGGTCGATGATTGTTGAATAAATATAGGATCCAAATGCTTTGGCTTATACTCAATTATTGTATCTTCACCCGGTATAATTTTTGTAACTATCCATGCAAGTATACCAATAAAAGGAAATTGAATAACTGTATTGGCCATATTAAAACTTCCATGTGCAAATGCAATTGTCATTTCCGGATTTAAATTTAATTGGCCTTGTAAATAGCTCACGAACGTTGTAAATAAACTTAGAAAAATTAAAAAGATAGCTGCACCCATTAAATTAAAAATAACATGTGTAAATGCAGCTCTTTTTGCTGCAACTGTCGCACCAAGTGATGCTAAAATGGCTGTTATAGTGGTTCCTAAGTTATCTCCCATCAAAACGGGTATAGCTGCTTTTAGTTCTATTGCTCCTTCAGCAAACAACCCTTGGAGTATACCAATTGTTGCACTAGAACTTTGTACAATTAATGTGAAAACAGTACCAATAACAACACCTAGTATTGAATTATCACTCATACTGACCGTGAGTTCATGGAATGCTTCTAAACTGCGCAGCGGTTCCATACCAGCACTCATTAAATCCAACCCAAAAAATAATGCACCAAACCCAAAAATAGTTTGTCCAATGGCATTCACTTTTTGATTTTTAAAGAAAAATAGTAAAAAACATCCTACAGCAATTATTGGTAAAGCGTATTCCCCGATATCCAGGCCTATAATAAACGCAGTATGGTGGTACCAATATTTGCCCCCATAATAACGCCTATCGCTTGTCTTAAAGTCATAAAACCAGCATTAACTAGGCCTACAGTTAACACAGTAGTACCTGAACTACTTTGTATAAGAACAGTAACAATAATTCCGGCTAATACACCCAAAAAAGGATTACTTGTAAATTTGTCAAGAATATCTCTTAACCGATCTCCCGCAGATTGCTGCAATCCATCTCCCATGTATTTAATGCCTAATAGAAAAATACCTAAACCGCCAATAAATTCAAACAGCATAGCTTGTACATCGATTTCCAATGGTTAAACCTTCCCTTCACTTTCTGTCAGATTATGTCGTATACCATTCCATTATTAATAAATAACTTTATTTTGTAAAGTATCTTCGCAAATACTTTACATTAAATTTACAAATCACAAATGATACTTAAATTAGTTTTTTAACTTGACTTGTTTAATATGTTTGATATGTTGGCTGTAAAAAAACGCAATGAACGAAAGTGATCATTCATTGCGTTTTTTTATTTTATAATTGCTTCACCAAAATTTTTGTACCATCAACTTCTATTACTTGTATTTCATTATTTTTGGGGATCCATTGTCCATTTGAAATGGCACTGTAATCCTTATCATTAATCCGAATTGTTCCTACAGGTCGTAGGTCATTTAGTGTAATTCCCTTTTCTCCGAGTAGCTGATTATAATCAGCGTTTAAAGAATTATAGCCAGCCTCCTTCGTTAATCTGTCTTTCAACATAATTTTATTCCACATCTCCCGTTTCTTAAAGATTTTCAAGAAAATGAAGGAAGTTCCCGCTCCTATTAAAACACCACAAATGGCATATATCCCAGCAGTAAATGTAGGAGAAGCTAATGCAACAGAGGTTAACATTACAACTAATCCAATTGCTGCAAGTGTTCCGTCATTTAATACTTTTCCATCAATGATAATTAGTAATAAACCGATAAAATAAATAATAAGCATAAGAACAAAGGATTGAGTTTGAAGAAATACTGAAAAATAAACAGTGATAAACCCTATCCCTAATATTGCAAATCCTCCACGCATATTAACAAGAATTTCTCCTATTAAAAATAGTGTACCAAGTCCTGTAAAAAGTAATGCCAACCAATCTGATGAAAGAAAAAATTCCACGATTTTACCACCTTTTTAAAATAATTTTTTGGTGATTTTTTAATTAAGGAGTTTAAATATGGAGTTTAAAAGGATATGTATCATTTTATTTCTTTTCTTATTTATTATGAGTATCTATAAAGATTTAACAACAGGAATCATAAAAAATACGCTAAATACAAAAATTGATACAGAAATTACAGAAAAAGCTAATATTCGTACTGCAAAAATTAAAGTATATCCCGGAGATACAGTATTATCAATAGTTGAGCAAATAAATAACAATCATCACCAAACACCAAATATTGACATTGAGCAAATTATCATTGATTTTAAAAAAATAAACCCTGATGCGGATCCATATAAACTAGAAATTTTTAAATATTATTATTTTCCCTTGTACCATAATAACATATAAATGGAAAGAGGCCGATAATAATCAGCCTCTTTCTCTACACGAATGGAATAACAAAAAGCGTAATTAAAATTGATATTGCACCCGCAGCTATAGCTGTATTTCCTAATGCATCTGCACCACGACTTCTGGAAATAAAACCTAAAATAATCCCAGCGCCGCCTAAAATGATTGGCATCATAAAAAAGGATATGACTGATAAAGCGATACCAATCCATCCATAAACACTGTTTACTTCTGTATCGTTATCTTCTTCATCTACACGAAGCTGCTTATCAAAATCATCAGCACTAATTTCTTCTGCTACTTCTTCATCATTTCTTCTGCTTTCAGGGGTGACAGCAGGCGGTTCAGTTAAATTAGAAGATACCAGATCATCGTTTGACTTTTCCATTTCCTTTGTATGATCATGTTCATCCATAATGCTAATACCTCCTTTTGCTGTTTGAGGTGCATGTATAGTTTATGATTACTTTCTAATTATCATTTATGTTACATTTTACCAAGATTACTTCGGTTGGTTATTTTTACTTTCAATTGGTTAATTTTTAAGCATTGTTGCATATAGTAAAGAGAATAAATTAAGGAGAATGATAAATATATGTCTAATTTTTTAAAAAGTTTAATCATAAAAAAGTTAGAGAACCTTACGGCTGATGAATTATTATATTATGCTAAGCAATATGGATTTTCCGTTACTGAAAAGGAAGCAAAGGATATTACGACTTATGTGAAAACTCATCCTATAAACCCCTTTGATGAGAATGAACGTATTAAAATGCTTCAAGCCTTAACGCAAATAACAAATGCTGAAACTGCAAAGAAAGCACAAAAAATATTTAATGAGCTGGTACATTCTCAAGGTTTAGGTCATCTTTTTTATTAATTTAAAATATCAAAAAAGGAATGAGGCCCTTGGGAGCGTCATTCCTTCATTTTTACTGGCTAATAATTTCATTTTTTAAATCAGGTTTGAACTCTCCTTTTTTTATCATTTCGATTTCAAACTTGTAAGGAGGTTTTTTATTCTTTTTGTCTTCCCCTACATATGGTGTCTCTAATATTTTCGGAAGTTCTTTTAGTTGTGGATGATGTACAATATAGTGCAGAGCTTCAAAGCCAATGTAACCAAAACCAATGTTTTCATGTCGGTCTTTTTGTGCACCTTGTTCATTTTTACTGTCATTAACATGAATTACCTTGAGACGATCAATTCCAATAATTTTATCAAATTGATTCAACACCCCATCAAAATCGTTAATAACATCATATCCGGCATCATGAATATGGCAGGTATCTAAGCATACAGAAAGTTTTTCATTATGGTTAACGCCATCTATAATGGATGCGATTTCTTCAAAACGTCTACCAATTTCTGTTCCCTTTCCAGCCATCGTTTCAAGTGCGATTTGTACATTGCTCTGATCATCTAATACCTCATTGAGCCCTTCTACAATTTTTGCTATACCTTTTTCAACTCCCGCTCCAACATGTGCTCCTGGGTGAAGAACTATTTGTTTAGCACCAAGTGCCTCCGTCCGTTCGATTTCTTTGCGTAAAAATGTGACACCTAAATCAAACGTTTCACTTTTAACGGTGTTTGCAATATTTATAATATATGGTGCATGAACAACAATATTATTCATGCCTTTCTCATCCATATGAGCTTTTCCTTTTTCAATATTCAGTTCTTCAATTGGTTTTCTGCGGGTATTTTGAGGTGCTCCCGTATATATCATAAATGTATTTGCGCCGTAAGAGGCCGCTTCTTCACTCGATCCTAATAACATTTTTTTCCCGCTCATTGATACATGAGAACCTAAAAAAACCATTCTTTGCCCTCTCCTATCTTATTTGTGTTTTCTTTTTTATCTCTTTTTTTTGGGGTTCGATTTTTTTTGTAATTGTTTTTTGATTGCATCATGCTGTTTTTTCATTTTCTTTTTGTAACCGGGTTTTACTTTTTTTGCCTTTTGTACTCTTCTCCATGCTTCTTTCTCTATGTTTGTAGTTGTTTTTGTTCGCAGGTTCCGTTCATTCCAAGCTTTTGCTTCTACCCACTGTCCATTTTTGATATCAGTATATATAAATGGTAAACCCTTTTGTTCTAACTTTTTAATTAAATTTAAATCTGAATCATTGTAAAGGTTTATAGCAGTTCCTTCCATTCCTGCTCTTGCAGTTCTTCCAACACGATGGATATAAAAGTCTTCTTCTTTGGGAAGCTGGGCATTAATAACATGACTGACCCCTTTTATATCAATTCCCCTTGAAGCCAAATCAGTTGAGACAATATATTGATAACGCAGGTTTTGAATGTCTTTTAACGTACGTTTCCTATTTCTGGGAGATAAACCACCGTGTATAAGTCCTACATTTAATCCTCTTTCTTGTAGGTCAGCCTCCAATTGATTTGCTTTATCTTTACCGTTAGTAAAAATTATAGCTAAATAAGGGTTTACTACTTTCGAAAACTCCTTAATAACATCTGCTTCATTTCGATGTTTTAATGCAATCACATAATGCTTCATTGTCTCAGGAGATAACTGATCCTTTATTTTAACATGTATAGGATTTTTTAGATACTTTTTGAAAAAATGCTCTAGTCTTTGCGGAATTGTTGCTGAGAAGACAAGCAGTTGTATATCTTCTTTTGATCGAGTTAACAACCGATCTACGTCACTGAGAAATCCCAAATCTAACATTAAATCTGCCTCATCAACAACAAAGGATTGAGCAGTATAAATTGATACTGCTCCGTTTTTAATTAAGTCAAGTATCCTTCCAGGAGTTCCAACTATAATATGTGGCGGTTGTTTTAGCTTTTCAGCCATCTTTTCTCGGTCCGTCCCACCAACCAAAAGTTTAGATATCCATTTGCCGTCTTTATTGGCATAGTGCGTAATTTTCTTAACTTCCTCATAAATCTGCGTAGCAAGTTCACGTGTTGGGGCAGTAATAACAAATTGAACTTCTTGTCTCTCTGTTTTCATTTTTTGAAATAGAGGAAGTAAATAGGCATGTGTTTTTCCAGATCCTGTCTGAGATTGTCCAATTACGCTTTCCCCTTTTAGAATGGAAGGCATAATTTTTTGTTGTATTTCAGTAGGTTTTTGAAAATTTAATTGCCTTATAACATTATTAAGTAAAGAATGAAAAGCAAATTGCTTAAAATCAGTATTTTTCATCATTGTAACTCCTTTTGATGATTACGATCATCAAGCTATAGATTTAAATAAATTGAAACGGTTCTGTCTTTGTTTCTGATACAATTATTTCTAAATTTTCATTTGGAAGCTTTTGATCTAAATATTGTTTTGTTGCTTGTTTCATGACCTTCTCAATATAATGCCCCGCATCAATTACGGATAAACCCATTTCCCACGCATCTTGGGCATTGTGGAAAGTCATATCACCAGTTATATAAACATCAGCTCCCATTTGCTTCGCTTGATAAATATACTTTTCACCGCTTCCTCCTAATATAGCCGCTTTATTTATTTTTTTTGTTAAATCGCCTGTTACACGAACATGTGGTATGTTAAAATCCTTTTTTACTTTTTCAGCCAGCGACTGCAGGGTCATTTCCTTGTTTAATGAACCAATTCGCCCAATGCCATATGCCTGGCCCTCGTTGTTTACGGGGTATACATCATATGCAACTTCTTCATATGGATGTGCTTGAATAGCTGCATCCAAAACATCATTAAGCTTCCTCTCTTGTACAATTGTTTCTATTTTATGTTCATTAACATATTCCAGTTTATTCTGTATCCCAATATGAGGATTTGTTCCTTCGAGCGGTTTAAATGTACCCTGACCTTCTGATTGAAATGTGCAGTGGCTGTAATCCCCAATATGACCTGCACCTGCATTACTTAAAGCTTCACGTACATTTTCTATATGGGTATTAGGTACATAAACGATAACTTTAAAAAGTTTTTCAGAATGCGTTTTGATAAGTATTTTTCTGTTTTGAATTCCTAAGTAATCACATAATATATCATTAACGCCTCCTGTTGCTATATCTAAATTTGTATGAGAGGCATAAACAGATATATGATGCTGTAATAGTTTCTGAATGGTTCGACCTTTTGATTGATCTGTGTTCAACCGCTTTACAGGTTTAAATAATAATGGATGATGAGCTATAATTAAATCTACCTCTTTTTCTATAGCCTCATCTGCCACTGATTCCAATACATCCAAGGTAATCATAATTTTTTTAACAGATTTATTAAAGGAACCCATTTGTAAGCCGACATTGTCCCAATCATATGCAAAATCTTTTGGTGCCCATTCTTCCATTACCTTAAAAATTTCTGAATTAATAATACTTTTTTTCATTCTGCAAAACCTCCTCTATCCAATCTAATTCCATTTCAAATTGTCTGATTTTTTCTTTATGTAAAGTATTTGCTTTTTTTATCTGCTCAAGCGTTGCTGCTCGTTTAGAATGCTCTGAACGCCATTTTTTATAAAAAACTGGATTTGGATTTGACATTAATAAGGGGCCGAAAAATAGCTGTTTTTCTTCCAGCGTTGACTTACTAGAATTTATCTCATCTGCTTTATCTCCGACAATTATTTCATAAATATGGTTGTTTTCTTCTAAAATAATTTCATTTGTTAATTTAAAGCCATTCGATAAAAGCCAACTTCGCACATTTTGTTCTTCTACATTAGGTTGAACAATTATTCGCTTTACATTCAAAAGTTTATCCCGGCCATCATCTAAAATACTTTTTATTAACGAACCACCCATTCCTGCTATTACGATTTCGGTAACCTCATTTTTATTTAACACTTCTAAACCATCACCGAGACGGACGTCTACTACATTTGTTAATTGATATGATTCAACTGTTTTACAAGCACTGAGATAAGGACCTTCATTAATTTCACCAGCTATAGCTCTTGCCTCATTATCCTGTAAGCATATATAACAGGGAAGATACGCATGGTCAGAACCAATATCAGCAAAAAGCGAACCAGGAGATAAAAATGAGGCTACATTTGTTAGGCGTCTGGAAAGTTTTATTGTGTGTTTCATTCGATTCTCCTTAAAGTTTTATAATTAAAGAAAAGCTTTCTGTTTATATATCAGAAAGCTTGTCCTCATGAAGAAAATTTTAATTTATTTTTTTTCTGCAAGCCATCCTGCTAATACACCGGCTTCTTCTTCAGTAGCCATACCAGGAGGCATCGAGCCTTTTCCGTTAATAATAATATCATGAATTTCTTCTTCTGAAAGGTTTCCACCAACTTTTGTTAAGTCTGGTCCTGCTCCACCAGATAAGTCAGCCCCATGGCAAGAAGCACAATTGGATTCAAAAATTGCTTCAGGATCATCTGACGTTTCACCTTCTTGTGTCTCTTCTGTTGCCTTTTCTCCACCTTCTTCAGCTTGCTGGATGTCGTCTCGTTGGTTTACACCAACAAAAGAAATGATGATTACGGTTAGTATCCCAAGAACAGCTATAATTGCATAAGGGACAACTGCATTTTTCTTCATTGTATTTCCTCCTTATGTAATCCCTATCCTGTACGTATTATATCACGTTGCTAACATCTGTTAAATTTTTTTTGATGATATATGTAAGATGTTTAACAAAGGAAAGCAACCTGTTTTATTCAACTGACCATCTATAAGGTTTTACTAATCCCTTTTATGGTAGTTAAACAATGTACAAAGACTATATATATTTTACTCGAAAATGAAATTAGTTTAAAGGGTTAAGCTATGAATTAAAATAAATATGTTAAAAATGTAAAAAAGCGTTAGGTAGGCAGAATAAATTTAAATCGTTATTTGCAATATCAACAGAAATTGCGTAAAATAAATAACAAGAAAAAGAAAACGATACCAAAAGGTATGAAGAAAAACCTTTATGCCCTTTAAACAGAATTATTGCTTAGAAAGGTTACTGGTTTTTCTCCAGGATGGTTAAATAGAAAAGAAGTATTCTATTCTAAGAAATCTTTTAGGCGTTTACTGCGGCTTGGATGTCTTAATTTCCGTAGCGCCTTCGCTTCAATTTGACGAATTCTTTCTCGGGTTACTCCGAACACTTTTCCTACTTCTTCCAAGGTCCTAGTTCGCCCGTCATCAAGTCCGAAACGTAAACGTAATACATTTTCTTCACGATCCGTAAGTGTGTCTAACACATCTTCTAATTGTTCTTTTAAAAGTTCATATGCTGCGTGATCGGAAGGAGAAACTGCTTCTTGATCTTCAATAAAGTCGCCTAAGTGGGAATCATCTTCTTCACCTATCGGAGTTTCTAGTGAAACAGGTTCTTGTGCAATTTTTAGTATATCACGAACTTTATCTGGTGATAAATCCATCTCTTTACCAATTTCTTCTGGCGTTGGTTCACGTCCAAAGTCTTGTAGCAGTTGACGCTGTACCCGGATCAGTTTGTTAATTGTTTCTACCATGTGTACAGGAATTCGAATGGTTCTTGCTTGGTCCGCAATAGCTCGTGTAATAGCCTGTCGAATCCACCATGTTGCATACGTACTAAATTTAAAGCCCTTCTGATAATCAAACTTCTCTACTGCTTTGATCAAACCCATATTTCCTTCCTGGATTAGATCGAGAAATAACATACCTCTTCCGACATACCGTTTTGCAATACTTACAACCAGACGTAAATTCGCTTCCGCCAGTCTTCTTTTTGCTTCTTCATCCCCTTGTTCTATTCGAACAGCCAGATCAATTTCCTCTGCTGCAGATAGCAGATCTACTCGACCGATTTCCTTTAAATACATTCGGACCGGATCATTTATTTTTATGCCAAGCGGAACACTAAGATCCTCTTCTATATTCGCTTCTTCTTCCTTAGCAATTTCTTTCATTTTAGGATCGTCTTCGGAATCACCTATAATTTCGACTCCTTGTTCTCCAAGGTACTCATAAAACTCGTCCATTTGGTCTGATTCTATAACAAAGTTGGACAAGCGATCTGCTACTTCCTCATAAGCTAAAACACCACGTTTTTTCCCCATCTCAAGCAATTGTTCTTTTGCTTGTTCAAGTGTTTGCTCTGGTTCATTTTCCATTGTTTGTGAAGTTTTGTTTTCAGCCATGAGTGCCCCTCCTTTCAAACTATATAAAGATTCAATTCGTATTTTTTAGTTGTTTTTGTATCTTGATGATTTCCATGGCTATCTGCGCCGCTTTGATCGGGTTGTTATGTTGTTCTGCCTGTTTTTGCTGTTGTTTTAATGTTTTTATGCTTGGAACATCGTTTGTTTGAGTTCGAATCGTTCTAAGGTAGTCGTCGATTTCTTGATCATCGATATTTTTATTTACAGGCAGCATAGCTATTTCCGATACGAATTGTTTTAAATTTTGATCTGTTAGTCTTTCTATAAATAAACTAACATCTGCTGGATTACCTTCTTCGTAAAAAGCGTATAAATGTGTCACAATAATCTTATGTGCTTCAATGTTAAAGCTAGCACCTAATTCTTTCTGTACTTTATTAGTAATAGACAGATCTTGCAACATATATGCCAAAAGTTGTCTTTCTGCATTTTGAAAAGCAGGAAGCAGTTTTTTCGATTGATAAAAATTTTGCTTACTGTTAGTAGTATATCTGTTCTTTTCTCTCTTATCCCTTTGAATTCCTTTTTGCCGGTTTTTTTGAATGTCATCTTTTAGTGAATTCAATGACAGATCGTATTCATTACTTAGTTCTTTCAAATAATATTCCCGTTCAACCGAACTGCTAATCATCGCAATTTGTTTAAGAACTTCTTCTATATAATGGATACGATCTCCTTCCAGGCTCATATTATATTCCTTTTTTAAATAACGCATGTAAAAGTTTATAAATGTATCACTTGCTTGGATTACCTCGTTTTTAAAAGCTTCAGCACCATGAGCTTGGATGAAACTGTCTGGATCCTGATTTTCCTGAAGTTTTGCCACCTTCACAGTACAGCCAGCTTCACGTAATAGGATAGATGCTTTATAAGTTGCTTCCATTCCGGCATTATCAGCATCATAACAAAGGATCACTGTATCAACATATCTTTTTAACAGTTTAGCCTGATATTGTGTTAAAGAGGTTCCTAGAGTTGCAATGACGTTTTTCACTCCAGCTTGGTAAGCGGAAATTACATCCATGTAACCTTCAAATAAAACAGCTTCACCTTCTCTGCGAATATGCCTTTTTGCTAAATCGAAATTATAAAAAAGCTTGCCTTTTTGAAAAAGATCACTTTCAGAGCTGTTTAAATACTTAGGTCCATCTTGATTCGAGATGTTGCGTCCGCCGAATGCAATTGTTTTTCCCAGATGATTACGTATGGGAAAAATAATTTTACCCATAAATCGGTCAGTTACCTGATCATCTTGAAGGGAAAGTAATCCTGCTTTTATAAGCAACTGCTGGTGAAACCCCTTTTTTTCAAGAAATTCAGCCGTGAAGTCTTTCACACGCGGGGAAAAACCAAGTTGAAAGGCCTCAATGCTTTCATCACTAATACCTCTGTCTTTAAAATATTGATAACCTTCTTTACCGTCCTTTGTATATCTTAATAAATGATTATACAGTTTCGTTAACCACTTATATGCTGATAATATGCTTTGGTTTTCTTGAGAAAGTGATGATTCTTTTTTTATGCCTGTATCTGGTAAGTGAATCCCACTTCTATTAGAAAGTAGCTCTAAAGCTTCATAAAATGAATAACTTTCCATTTCCATTAAAAATGTGACTATATTTCCTCCTTTGCCACATCCAAAGCAATGAAAAATTTGCTTTTCTTGTGTAACAGTGAAGGATGGGGTTTTTTCACTATGAAATGGGCATAAACCTACAAAGTTTTTTCCTTGTTTTTTAAGTTGGACGTACTCTCCTATAAAATCAACGATGTCGTTAGCTTTGCGAATACTTTCAATTGTTTCCTCAGGAATACGATTGAGCATACACATCACCATGCCTGCTTATTACTTATTCGTGATTAACAAATAATATCCTTCAAGATTCGACAATTTTTCAGAAAAACAAAAGGGGATTCTTTGTAATACAACGCATATCTGTAATTTAGCTCAAAAATTTGTCGATTTTTTTGTCTTAAATATAGTATTCTATGTGCATTGTAAAGAATCCTTCTCATTTTGGAATGTTTAACTTTTCAGAATATCTGCACAGAACTATTATTAGTTAATCATATGCAATATAGAGTTTAAATAATTACTTCTATCATTACACAAGTAGTAATTATAATACAATTTTAATGAATTTACTAGAAAAATTACTTAAAAAATAAGTTAAAAAGAAAGCATTCTTATTTCAATCTGAATGCTTTCTTTGAAAAGATGATAGGGTGTATATATAATCCAATCCATTTTATTTTAGCATCATATGTAATATAGTATTAGCAGTTTCCTCGACGGCTTTGTTAGAAACATCTACTACTTTACAGCCTATCTTGTTCACTAACTCATTAAAATAGTTAAGTTCTTGGTGGATTCTTTTCATATTAGCATAAGTTGCTTGATCACCAAGTCCTAAAGCCTTGAGTCGTTCTTTTCTAATTTCATTTAATTTTTCTGGACTGATCAATAAGCCAATACATTTTGATGGATCTACGTCAAATAATTCTTCTGGAGGATCTACTTCAGGTACGATCGGTACGTTTGCCACCTTTAGTTGTTTATGTGCTAAATACTGTGATAATGGTGTTTTTGATGTCCGGGAAACACCGATTAATATTATATCAGCTCGTGCGATTCCTCTTGAATCTCGCCCATCATCATATTTAACCGCAAATTCAATAGCTTCTACACGTTTAAAGTAATCTTCGTCAAGCTTGTGAACTAAACCTGGTTCCAGGCGGGGTGGTTTCCCGTAGACACGTTTCATTGCTTTAAGCATCGGTCCCATTATATCTATAGCTTCAATATCCATTTCGGCAGCGCGCGCATTCAAATAGTTTCTAAGTGTTGGATCTACTAAAGTAAACCCAATCATATCCTCCTTTTCTTTTGCAAGTTGCAGCGCTTCATCAATTGTACTTTTATCTTCAATATAAGGAATTCGCTGTATTTTATATTCACCATTATTAAATTGGCTTAAACCAGCTTTTATTACTAATTCTGCTGTCTCTCCCACGGAGTCAGATAAAACATAAATAGTGGGCTCAGCACTCATGTTTAAACTACTCCTTTCTGCTTTAGCATTATAAATGTTCATTCATAATTAGCTCAACAAATGCTTTTGTTATCGTTGTTTTTGTAATACGACCTACAATCTCTAAACCATTTTGCGTTTCTTTAACAACTGGTAAACCATCAATCTGTTTATTAATTAATTTGTTGGCTGCATCTATTAACAAATCCTCTTTTTGGCATATCGTTATATTAGGCATCCTGGTCATAATGATGTGTACTGGCACTGCATCTAAATCTTGGTTACCAATACTAGCTCTTAATAAATCTTTTCTTGACAGGACACCAATTAAACAGGAATGATTATTTATTACAAATAATGTTCCAACATCTTCTAAAAACATAGTAGATATAGCATTATATACGGAGTCATCCTCTTTAACAACTATTGGAATAGATTGAAACTCTTTCACTTTAAACTTCTTAATTTTTTCTGTTAGCAATTCCGCTCCTGTTTTTCCAGTGAAAAAATATCCAACGCGGGGTCTTGCATCTAGAAATCCAGCCATTGTTAATATAGCTAAATCAGGGCGTAATGTTGCCCTTGTCAACCCTAACTTTTCTGCTATTTTTTCACCGGTAATAGGACCGTTTTCTTTTACAATTTCTATAATTTTTTCCTGCCGGTCTGATAATTCCACTTTGTCACCACCTAAAGACAATATGACATACTATTCTCCTATTATTATATACTAAATATAGTAAAAAGGAAAAAATCATTTGTAAATCTAAGTTATTGTTTAGCTGGCAAGCTATGAGAAAGTCTGACAGGTAGTCCTAAAAATGCTGTTTCCATTCTACAGCAGATAAGTCTGCAAAGTCATTAATTAACATTGCAATATGATTTACAAGGGAAAGTCGATTGTTTCGAATTTTTTCATCGTCAGACATAACCATGTTATGCTCAAAAAAGTGATGAATTGGTTCAGCTAATTTTCCTAATTGTTTTAAAGCCTCATCCGCATTGCGGTCTTTATTTGCTGTTTTATATGCTTGATGAGTTTCTTGATATTTATCAAATAACATTTGTTCTGAAGAAGTTTCAAAAATAGCTGGATTTACTTCATCTCGATGGGAATGTTTGGATAGGTTTAAAATACGTACTAATGCTTCCTGCACATTTTTAAATGAATCATCATTCCGTTTTTCAGATAAAACACTTGCTTTGTCAACTGTATATCCAAAAACTCCAATTTCGTTGTGTAATACAGCTTGAATAACATCTTGCTCAATTCCCATTTCTTTAAAGAGAAATGTTGCACGTAGACGGAAAAACTTGTTTAGTTCATTTTTAACATCATTATTAATTTTCAGGTCAACAGGTAGAGCTTGATACCGGTTTAGTGTGATATTAATTAAGCTTTCCAAGGATATGTTCCAGCTGTTACTTTCCATAATTCTTAAGATAGCAACAGCTTGACGGCGTAATCCATATGGATCTTGTGAACCTGATGGGACTAGGCCAGCAGCTATACAGCCGACGATGGTATCTAATTTATCAGCTACACTTACAATGGATCCTAGTATGGTAACGGGCAATTCTCCATTTGCATGATCTGGCAGATAATGTTCTCTTAGCCCTTTGGCTACTTCCGCATCCTCATTAAAATGAAGTGCGTACGTTTCCCCCATTATTCCCTGTAGCTCCGTAAACTCATTAACCATATTTGTTGTTAAGTCGAATTTACAAATTTCTGCCGCTCTTTTCACCTTCGTTAAAGTATTTTTATCTAAGTTTAGCAACTTTCCCAATTGTTCGCTAATCTCAACAATTCGATCCACTTTATCCTTTAAAGTTCCTAATTTATCTTGAAAAACAACACGTTCCAATTTTTTCTGAAAAAAAGAAATAGACTGTTTTCGATCTTCTTCGTAGAAAAATTGAGCATCTGAAAGACGTGCTTTAAGAACCTTTTCATTTCCTTTTATAACAGTATGAATCGCATGATAATCCCCATTTCTAACACCTATAAAATAAGGTAATAACTTTCCTTCATTTGATTTTACAGGAAAATATCTTTGGTGTTCCTTCATAGACGTAACTAACACCTCAGAAGGAAGCTGTAAAAAATCCGGATCGATGGAACCTTGAAAAACAGAAGGATATTCTACTAAGTTGCATACTTCATTAAGTAAATCTTGCTCGACTGGAACTTGAAAACTTTCTTTTCTTTCCAATGATTGTATACCATCCAAGATCAATTGTTTCCGATCTTGTGGATTTGCAATTACAAAATTATCTTTTAATTTCGTTTCATACTCATCTGGGCTTTGCAGCTGAATGGTTTTACCTAAATATCTGTGCCCATATGTAATATTACTTGTTTTTACATGGGCAATTTCAAAAGGTATAACATGTTCACCGTATAAAGCAACTAGCCACCTAATAGGGCGGGCATACCTTATTGTTTCTTCAGCCCAACGCATGTTATTAGCGAATTGGATCGATTCGATAATAGATTGAAAAGATGGAAGTAAATCTTTTGTTCGTTTTCCAATAATATGTTTTTTTACAAAGATATAGTTCGTACCCTTGACCTCTTTTGTATAAATGTCGTCCGTTGTTTTACCTTGCCCCTTAGTAAAGCCAATAGCAGCTTTTGTCCAATCCCCATGCTCGTCTTTTGCAATTTTTTCTGCTGGTCCTTTCGCTTCTTCTTCGATTGTTGTCTGTTCTTCCGCTGCTTTTTTAATTAAAACTGCTAATCTTCTCGGCGTTGAATACGTAGTAATCGATTCAAAGGATATCCTCAATTTTTCTAACCAATTTTTAGTTTTAGTCGCAAGTTGCTTTTCTGCATTATAAATAAAACGTGCTGGTAATTCTTCTAACCCTATTTCGAATAATATACCTTTCGTCATCAATACTCCCCCTCCTTTTTTAACATTGGGAATCCGAGCCTTTCTCTTTGAGCAACATATGCTTTAGCTATATTTCGAGCTAATGTACGAACTCTTGCAATATAACCGGTTCTCTCTGTAACAGAAATGACACCTCGTGCATCAAGTAAGTTGAATGTATGTGAACATTTTAATACATAATCATAGGAAGGAAATACTAATTCTTTTTCCATTGCAGCTTTTGCTTCCTGTTCATACATGGAAAATAGATTAAATAACATATCTGTATTTGATTCTTCGAACGTATACACAGAGTGCTCATATTCTGGCTGGTAAAAAATATCTCCTATCGTAACCCCCTTTGTCCATTCTAGTTCAAATACATTTTCTTTGTCTTGAATAAATGAGGCTAGACGTTCAATTCCATATGTTAATTCGACAGACACTGGATTTGCCTCTAGGCCGCCAATTTGTTGAAAGTAAGTAAATTGTGTAATTTCCATTCCGTCTAACCATACTTCCCAGCCTAATCCAGAAGCGCCAAGTGTTGGGTTCTCCCAGTTATCCTCAACGAACCGGATATCATGTTCAAGCGGATTAATTCCAAGTTTTCTTAAAGATTCTAGGTATAATTCTTGGATATTAGCCGGAGAAGGTTTCATGATAACTTGAAATTGATGATGTTGGTATAATCGATTAGGATTTTTTCCATATCGGCCATCCGCAGGCCTCCTTGATGGTTCAACATAAGCAACATTCCAAGGTTCGGGTCCTAAACTGCGTAATAAGGTCATTGGAGACATCGTACCTGCACCCTTCTCAACATCATAAGCTTGCATTAATAAACAATTTTGATCTGACCAATGCTTTTGTAGCGCTAAAATCATTTCTTGAATATTCACTTTACAATTAACCTCCGTTTTTAAAATAATGAAAACTCCGTCCCTATGTCTGACCTTAAGACATAGGGACGGAGTTTTCCGCGGTTCCACCCTATTTGCTCATCCTATTTAAAAGAGCCACTTTATATGGATTGCTCCAGAGTGCCATTCCTTATTCTTCTATATCCAGCTCTCACTATTCTGGATTCGCTATAGATAGAAGTTAATAAGTACTATTCTCTTTCCTAGCAAAATTAGTTTTTAATTATGTACAAAATATTACGTTAAAAACGTTCATTTGTCAATGATCAAGCTAATGGAGACGATCCATTTGTTTTAAAAATCTTTTTGTTTTTAAATAATAACCACCATATTGATCATAATATGCGTCTAAAATTTCGCGTAACAGTTGTCTGTTTTTCGCTTTAACTGAAATAGTTCCAATACGTTCTAGCCCTACTGCCATAAACAAATGCAGTAACTTTGCTATCGAATCGGGCAGATCTATCCTAGAGCCATCGATATACTTACACTGTTTACAAAGTAATCCGCCTTCTGCTATCGAAAAGGAAAAAGGAAGTTCCTTGCGACCGCAACGAACACACTGATCAACTGTGGGAGCAAATCCGCCTATTGCAAATAACTTCATTTCATACATCATCATTGGAATGTCTACACTATCATTATCTGCAACCCATTGCATCGTTAAGTATAATTGGTCAAATAAATAAGGATCAGGCAGATGATTATCCATCATCTTATCTGTTAATTCCATCAAATAGGCAGCATAGGAGGTTTTTATAATATCTTCGCGAATCGCTCTTAGAGAATCAATTATCTCCCCCTGCTGTATCGTACTTAATCCTTTATTAACATAAACTAAAAACTCACCATATATGAATGGCTGCGTAACAGCAGCCATTCGACTTTTTGGTTTTTTAGCGCCCCTTGCAATAGCGGCAAATTTACCTATCTTTTTGCTGAAAATCGTAACAATTTTATGTGTTTCTCCATAATCTTGTGTTTTAACAATAATACCTGCTATTTTTTCTAGCACACAGTTCACCTTTCTTGTTTATCAATCAAATAATGCTGTGTAAAAACTACCATTTTGAATCAAATGAAGTGATTTTTTTACCATCGGTATGTTGAGCATTTAATTCATGCTCAATTTCTTTTAATAATAAATAGGTTTCAATGTTTCCTGTTTGACTAAATAGCTTCCAAGTTAAGTCTAACACAAGAAACCCCACCTTTCTTAAACATGATTTTTGGTAACTGTGTATATCTTAGATTGACCATATTTTTTAAAAAAATAAGTATTAAAATTTTCCATGTTTAATATTCATCACTATTAAATCCATATGTGCGTAGATGACTCTGTCTATTTCTCCAATCTTTTTGCACCTTAACCCATAGCTCCAGATATACTTTTGTTCCAAGCAATGCTTCGATGTCTTTTCGTGCCTTCTTTCCAATGCTTTTCAACATACTGCCATTTTTACCTATTAGGATTCCTTTTTGAGTTTGACGTTCTGTAATAATAACAGCTTGAATAAATACTTTGTTAGCATTTTTATTCTCTATATCTTCAATCACTACAGCGATCGAATGGGGAATTTCTTCTCTTGTTAATAATAAAACTTTCTCTCTAATTAATTCACTAATAATAAATCGTTCAGGATGATCGGTAATTTGATCTTCTGGATAGTATTGCGGCCCCTCTGGTAAATGTTGTTTTAACATATCAAGTAAGTGGTTAACATTATTTCCTTGTAGTGCCGAAATGGGGACAATTTCCTCAAATTTACATTTGTTTCTGTATAATTCGATTAAAGGAAACAAATCGTCAGGGTGAATTAAATCAACTTTATTTATTATTAGAAAGACGGGACGCTTGATGTTTTGTAAGCGATCTAAAATATACTGATCGCCTTTTCCATAACCTTCTTTCGCATCAATCATAAATAATATAGCATCAACTTCATTCAAAGTTGTTTCTGCAGTTTTTACCATAAAATCCCCTAGCCGATGTTTCGGTTTATGAATACCAGGTGTATCAATAAAAATAATTTGAGCATCTTGTTGAGTATACACACCCTGTATTTTATTTCGTGTTGTTTGTGGCTTATCACTCATGATTGCAATTTTTTGTCCGATAACATTATTCATAAACGTCGATTTACCTACATTGGGTCTGCCTATAATTGCCATAAATCCTGATTTATAATTATTTTCCATTTTATTTCCTCCGAAGTATCATTTCATTGTATGTACCATAATAATACTATAAATAGATTTCACTTTCATGCAAACGACAAAACATTTTCTTTTTCATGAAAACAAGTCATAATTTGCTACTTTAAATAAAAATAAAAAGCCCTTAATGGACTTTAAATAATGCCAATATCTTTGGAATGTATAAAAGGAAGCCAACCACAGTTGCTATAAAAGAGGCTACTAAAACATTGGCTGCTGCAATATCTTTTATCACTTTTGCTGCTGGATGGATTTCCGGTCTAAGGTAATCAATGATTCTTTCTATAGCACTATTTATAATTTCTGCAACAAAGACGAATCCGATAACGAGAACTATTATGATCCATTCCATTTGAGATAGAGACAAAAGCATACTTGCTAATATAACTGTCAACGCAGAAAATAAATGGATTTGAAAATTTCGTTCCGTTTTGATAACCTCTAATAATCCATTCCAAGCAAAAGAAAGACCAATTGAACGTTTTTTATCTCTCAAGACCAAACTCCTCTAAAATTCTTTCTTGTTTCTGAAACATTATTTTTTCTTCATCTGTGTTCATATGATCGTACCCCAATAAATGAAGAAAACCATGAACTGTTAGAAAACCAAGTTCTCGTTCTAATGAATGATTATATGCTTTTGCTTGCTCTTTCGCTCTATCGATAGATATTACAATATCACCAAGTACTAATGGAAAATCATCATCCTCGCTGCAAATATCCATTTCCCCATCTACTGTTTCTTGTAATGCAAACGAGATAACATCGGTTATCTTATCCTGCTGTCTATAGTTTCGATTAAGTTCTTGGATGTCCTTGTTATCTACAAAACTGATAGAAATTTCAGCTTCTCTGGAAACCCCTTCTTTTTCAGCACTAAATAAAATTAATCGCTGCAGTAAATCGATATATTCTGTTGGAACAGTTCGAGTTTGATCGTGAAAGTCAATATGCATGTTTTATTTTTCCTCCTCCTTAGGATATTGTATTCTTGAATGAAAGATCCCTTTTAAAGCTTTACAAACGGTTATGTGAATTTGATTTAACTCTTGAATGGTTATGGGACTTTCATCTAATTGCCCATCGATTATACGGTCATTGATGATCGATGTAACAATTTCTTCTATCTTTTCTTCAGTAGGCTCTTTTAAGGAGCGAACTGCTGCTTCTACAGAATCACATATTGAGATGATAGCTGCTTCTTTTGTTTGTGGTTTTGGCCCAGGGTAACGGTAATTACTCTCCTTAGCATGTTCATTTATCTCTTTTTCTTTTAAATAAAAATACTTTAATAGGGTTGTACCATGATGCTGCTTGGCGATGTCAATAATTTCCTTAGGGTATCGATGCTTTTTTAACATTTCTGCTCCATCATACGGATGACAAATAATAATCTCTGCACTTTTTTTCGGATCTATGTCATCGTGTGGATTTTTAACTGCTAATTGATTTTCAATAAAATAATGTGGTCTTATCGTTTTACCTAGATCATGATAATACGCGCCAACCCTGGCTAAAAGACCATTTGCACCAATAGCTTCACATGCAGCTTCACTCAAATTGGCAACCATTATAGAGTGATGATAAGTACCAGGTGCTTCCGTTAAGATTTTTTTCAGCAAAGGCTGGTTTGGACTTGATAGGGATAATAATTTTGCGTCAGATAAAATGCCTAAGCCTGTCTCGAAAAATGGTAATAGCCCAATTGTCAACACAACGGAAATAAATGCTGATGCAAGACCATAGCCAGATTGCACAAATAAGTCACTTAATGAATACTTTTCAAAAGATAGTAATATAAATAACAGTACGGTAATGATATTTATGATGGTAACACCTAAACCTGCTCTCATAATGGCTAGTCGATCTTTCACATGAACTAAGAAGATGATCCCAGCCATTTGCGAGAAGAAAAAATATATACCTGCTTCCATGTTTAGAGAGCCCGGTATTTCCCCGTTAAATATAATACTTCCTATAATTGCGTACAAGCATGCAGAGACAATAGCTAAACGTTCATGTATTAATTGTTTTAACATCAATACTCCTGTAGCTACAGGTACAATAAGGTATAACTGATTCGTTTGTGTGGTATATAAGCTTACAATTTTCATTAAAAAAATAACTATAAAACTGTTTAATAAAATGGTAGCAATTTTACCTTTGTCTAATTTTGATTGTTTTGCAATCAAAAACATTTCATACCCGATAACACTAATAATTAAAATTATTAATAACCCTAACCCGATTATTGGATAAACATTTCTTTCTTTGTTAAGCAATCCAGTTAATTTTAGTTCTTCATACGTTTCATTTGTTATCGTTTGGCCTTCTCTTACGATAATTTCACCTGCTCGAATGATAACAGGCTCAACACTGCTTGCAGCTTTTTTTCGTGCCTCCATTGTTTTTTCAGCATCAAAGAAAGAATTTTCAACTACGGAAAACTCACTAAGCTTCAATAATGGCTTTTTTATATTTTCATCTAGATTGGAATATTTTATGTGTTGCTTAACTTCTGTTTTTGCACTTTGGATATTTTCTGCCCGAACTCCATCATCCATCACATCTGTAAGTGAAGAAATTAATAACTTTTTTCCTTCTTCACGCTCATCTGGATCAGTTTTGATCAGTTGATTAAAAACATTTTCGTTTACATCATCGGTAATATCAGAGGACAAGATTTGTTTTAGTTGATCTACCTTTTCTTGATTCATCAACTGATCCTTCGTTTTCTTCTTTGACTTATTTTCATCCTCTTCTACTTTTGAGAGAGCCTCAAATACTTCTTCAACATATTTTATTTGTTCATTTGTAATTTCTTTAGATATATTGTATCTGTCTTTAACTGATTGAACGGTTTCCCTCATTTTCCGGTCTGTTTCTTTCTCATCCTCGATTGTTACTGGAGAACGGATCGTTTCTTTAGCACGGTTAAACCGTTCGATATCATATGTTTCTGTATACACATTATTTATTGTTATCAGAAAGAAAAATATACCCAAAATAAGAAGGGGAATAATCATGGTAACCCATTTATTATTAATGCCTAAAATGGATTTTATAAATACTGCTATTTTCTTTTTCACTTGTTTCACCTCATGTTAGAAATTAAATAACAGCAGTTAACAGTGTTTATTCAGGTTGTGAATTGTAATACAGAAATAAGACCCACTAAATCGGGGGTCTTACTATACTTAAAAGAAACTAATTTGTTTTTTCATAGGCGTCAATAATCCGTTGCACCAGGGGATGTCTTACTACGTCTGTTTGATCAAGATACTTAAAAGAAATACCTTTTACAGCCGATAAGGTGTCATTTGCTACTTGTAAACCTGATTTAACCCCTTTAGGTAAATCAACTTGTGTTATATCCCCCGTGACTACCATTTTTGAACCAAATCCCAGTCTCGTTAAAAACATTTTCATTTGCTCAGGTGTCGTATTTTGTGCTTCATCTAGGATAGCGAAAGCATCATCCAAAGTTCTTCCACGCATGTAGGCTAGTGGTGCGATTTCTATAACCTCACGCTCAACTAGCCTCATGGTATGCTCTGCTCCTAGAACATCATTTAAAGCGTCATATAAAGGGCGCAGATACGGGTCCACCTTTTCTTTTAAATCACCTGGTAAAAAGCCAAGGCTCTCTCCTGCCTCAACTGCTGGACGGGTTAAGATGATTTTTTCGACTAGTCCGTTTTTTAATGCTTGAACAGCTGTAACTACAGCTAAATATGTCTTTCCAGTTCCTGCTGGCCCAATTCCAAAAACTAAATCATGTGATCTTATCGCATCTACATATCCTTTTTGTCCTAACGTTTTTACCCGTATAGGTTTGCCTTTCGTATTTTTGGTTATAACATCTTGGAGAAGTGCTTCAAACTTATTAATCTTGCCTTCCTTCGCTAAATCAACTGCATAGACTACATCCCTTTCTGATAACGGCAGCCCTTTTCGGATCACAGATAAAAGTGTTAAAAGCACCTCTTCAACAAGAAATATATTTTTATCTTCTCCAGAAACGCTGACTTGTTCTCCCCTAGTGACAATGGATACATTGAGCTTTTCCTCAATTTGTTTTAAATGTTTATCGTTTGTGCCAAATAAGGCTAACGCTTCACTGGGGTTTGTCACTTGTAAGTCAATTACATTCAGATTCTCCGACATAATCAATCTCCTTGATTTAGAAAGTTACTACATTGTAGTGGCATATTTTGTTTTTTATTTTATTGGTTCTGCTTGAGCTATATCTTCTTCTACAGCAATGTATAAGTTTAATTTAACTTTACCACTCTCCGTAGTTTCATGCAAAACTTTTTCAGTCAAAATTTTTGCATCAGGACCTAATTGTAATTGAAGTTCCTTCCTTGCTTGTTTGATTCCAGTTTTTATCGCTTCTTCTTTTGTTCGAGATAGTTTATTGTACTTCTTTTCACTTAATGTCGACTGAACAATTTTTATAGGTAACTTCCATTTAAAAAAATATACAGAATTTTTGGTTGTATCTGTATGGATTGCTTGATAATCCGGATCTTCAAATCCCCAAATCGGAATTTTAAAACCGCCTAATTGTATATAATGCTTTTTCTCGTTATTTCCCGTTAATACTTCATTTTTAGTTTGCAAAGGAACAGTAACTGTCATCTCATACCATGTTTTAGCAGTAATATCGCCTTCAGCAGCTACTAATTTTGATTTCTTTTTTTCTTCCTTATCCTCTTCTTCATTCTCTTCATTGTCCTCAGTAATATCTCCTGACACTAAGATATCTCCAGGTTTCACATAGTCATTTACCTTAACTTTAGGAAGTCCTTTAGAAACATAGATATTTTTAATCACTCCCTTTTTCGTAGCTACTAAATTTTGTGGACCTGCATTCTCTTCTTCTTCCACTATAATCTTCTCAACGCCTTCTAGAAAAAAGGTTGTCCCTTTTTTATGCACACCTACCCATAGTAACTCAGGTATATCATTCATTAATTTTTGTTGAATAGAACTGGCTGAATCTAGAGAAAAACTTAACGTTCCAGGGCGAATGCCATAACTGTCTAATTGTTTATTTATTTTTTCCTCTATATCTTTAGGAACACCGGTAATCTGCACTTTCCATACGATATTGGATAATGCTATAATTAAAAAGAAACATAGAAAAAGGGCAATAAGGAGTTCTTTTTTTCGAATAAAACGTTTAAATAAAAAGGGATATCCCTTTTTATTAATAATGATATTTTATAGTCTGTTTCTTTTTTTATCTTTTTTATATACTTTACATGCTGTAATTTAATATTGCCTTCACACGTATCTTTACCGATCTTTTTTATATTCCATACCGGTATTTTGTGTTTCATACATGCCTGAAAAAATAATTCTGGCGTATTCCCTTTCACAACAACAGTAATATATCCAGTAATAAAAGCTCCTTGTATATGTTTCATTTCCTCCTCCTGTATCATATCCAATGTTAATTTTGAGGGATAAATTTCACCTCGGATATTGTTCCTTCTAATAATATTTCTTCAGGTAACATCATTTTTATAATAAAAGCAGAACCTGTAATCTGCACAAACCCCTTATTTGTTTTTAATTTAAGTTCTGTATCAGAGTATGTAACAATCCCCTGATGGTTTTCGATATATGCATGAATTTGCCCAATCATCGTAATTCTGGGAAGTTCGAGAATGACATCAGAAGGTAGAGCTAAATATTTAATTAACCATGGACGAATTCGTTGATTCCATTTCTTCACTAATGGCATCCCCCTCTCAACATTATATTTATGAAATAGGAGAATGGATAAGAACAAAAAATTAAAACTTACCTTTGTAAGAAAATTTAAATATTATAGCATATAAAAAAACCTCAACCGGATATGCTTCAGCTTACCAGTTGAGGTTGCTTTATTATCTATTCATTTTTCGGGATTGAATAACACTTTTATATGGCCTAATAGCCTAGGGGAATCAAGTACTTCGGACATAATGATACTGTCAACTAAACCATCACGAGATAGATTTCTTTTCATTCTTTCTTTCATAGGTTTATGTTGTAATTGTGATTTTTTGGGTTTTGAGTCTAATTTTTCTTCTGTATTTTTTTTCATTGCCGAATGTTGAAAGTCTTCTAACGCTTCTTTTGTTCTCATATTTATATTTCCAGTCAAACGTTTTAATTGTTCCTCTCGTTGTTCCTCAGTAGAAACTGTTTTACTTTCTGGCCTTGGTTTCAGTTGCCTGAGAGGTTTAGCTTGTTTATTTGTTTGATGATCCCCGGTAGGAGGAGCGGATGCTGTGTATGGTTTCTTATTAGACTTCTCAGTTTGCTGTCTTGAATGTTTTTCTTTCTCTAACTTATCTTTCACAAAGCCTATAATTCCACCAATAATGATTAATATTATCATGAAGTTACCAAAAATAGCTTCTAATAAGGCTTCCATGATAGGCCTCCTTCCAATTTACACCTCAAAAGGTTATTGATTTTTATGATCATCATGATGATCATCTTCTGATAATTTACCGATGGTATCTCGCATATCCGTATCAGCATTTATATTCTTGTAATTCATATAATCCATAACACCAAGATTTCCAGATCGTAATGCTTCAGCAAGTGCTTTTGGAACTTCAGCTTCAGCTTCCACCACTTGTGCACGCATTTCTTGTACTCTGGCAACCATTTCTTGTTCTTGTGCAACAGCCATTGCGCGACGTTCTTCTGCTTTTGCCTGAGCAATGTTCTTGTCAGCTTCAGCTTGATCCGATTGTAATATCGCACCAATATTTTTACCGATATCAACATCAGCAATATCAATGGATAAAATTTCAAAGGCAGTACCTGCATCTAATCCTTTCGCCAGTACAGTATGAGAGATTGAGTCAGGATCTTCCAAAACCTCTTTGTGTGTCTTTGAACTACCTATTGTACTAACAACACCTTCACCTACACGTGCAATAACAGTTTCTTCACTTGCTCCACCAACAAGTCGGTCTATGTTAGCACGCACTGTAACCCTCGCTAATGCTTTTACTTCAATCCCATCCATTGCAATACCTGCAATAAAAGGCGTTTCAATTACTTTAGGGTTAACACTCATTTGTACAGCTTCCAACACATTACGTCCAGCAAGGTCAATTGCTGCAGCACGTTCAAATGATAAAGTAATATTAGCTCGTTGTGCTGCAATTAAGGCATTAACTACCCTGTCAACATTACCACCTGCTAAGTAATGACTTTCTAATTGATTCGTTTTAACATCCAACCCAGCTTTATATGCCTTTATTAAAGGGTTAATTACTCGAGCTGGTACCACTCGACGCAAACGCATACCTACCAAAGTAAACAATCCAACTTTTACACCAGCTGCTAAGGCGCTAATCCAAAGCATCACTGGAACGAATGTAAACAATACAGCAATTGCAATTAAGATAACTGCAATTATAATGATTGGTGCAATATCTACAAATTCCATTTTTATTCCTCCTCAAATTTTTTATTTATAGCTCGCGTTATAGTTCGCGAACAACAACTCGCATTCCTTCAACTTTAATGATCTTTACAGACTTATTCTTATCGATAAAACTACCTTCTGAAACGACATCGATACGTTCATCGTTAAATACAGCCGTTCCAGATGGACGAAGTGGTGTTGAAGTTAGCCCTTCTAACCCAACAAGTTCAGTACGATTGTCAGAAGATACATATCCTAAATCTGTTGTAGTCCGATCTTTTAATATTATATGGCGGAAGAAGCCTTTCTCCATACCAACCCATTTAAATAATATGATGGAAGCAATTACTGCTACCACAAAGGCTATGCTAATACTAAGTGACATATGTTTTAAATCATATCCAGACATAAGTAACGATCCAATTATTGAACCAATTCCGAGTAAACCCATAATTCCTCCGGGCACAAAAAATTCCGCTATAATAAGAACGATTCCTAACACAAGCAATATGATAGCTTCCATGCCTGCCAAACCGGCAATAATGTGTCCATAGAAAAATAGTATTAAGGCTAATAATCCCATGGTTCCTGGAACACCAAAACCTGGTGAATATAGCTCAACAATCAGTCCAAGACTTGCTACCGATAAAAGAATTGGAACAACTACAGGATTTGTTAAAAATCTTGCAATTTCTTCCGCAAATGTTGGTTCTGTTTCTACAATCTTTGCATTTTCTAGTCCTATATCATGTAATAATTTAGTACGATGATTCACTATACCTTCAGCGTAATCAACCTCTAATGCGGACTTAGGATCTAAGGTTAAAAATTCTCCTTTACCAGCATTATACTCTGGTAAATCAATACTTGAATCAGCCATGGCTGCAGCATAAAGGGGATCTCTATCTTTAGATTCGGCAGCACTTTTCATTGCGGCCAACCATGCAGATTGTGCTTTCTTATCTGCTGCCGTACCGTCTTGATTAATTACTCCGCTTGCCCCCATTGTTGCATGGGGTTTCATATAAATCGTATCTGTATTTAACGCAATATAAGAGCCAGCGGACAATGCCTCATTAACAATAAAAGAAGTGGTTGGAATTTTTAAGTCTTGCAAAAGATTAGCAATTTGTCCCGCAGAATCAACTCTTCCTCCGGGAGTATCAATCTCAAATACAATATGATCAGCGTTCTCTTCGATTGCTTCTTTTGTTGTACGCTTTAGAAAAGCCTCTAATCCTCTTTCAACTTCTTTTTTTACTGGTATAACATATACTAATTTTCCTTCTCCATTCTCTTTAGCTTCTATTGATGATTCAGGAAGAAATGGGAGAATAAAAAAGGTTACTAATAATGCAATTACTATGTAAATGATGGGCTTTTTCCTGACAATATAAATCACCCCCTTATCAATTTTTTCATTTTTAGTATGCCTTTTTACTCGGATAAATAAATAGTAACATATATTACAAATGTATTGGGATGTAAATCAAGCTTTAAAAAAGTCCTTGCCACAAATGACAAGGACTTTTTTAACATTAATTCAAATATTTTTGAACAATTTTATTTATTTGTGAGCCATCAGCTTTTCCTTTAACCTTTGGCATAATGGCACTCATTACTTTTCCCATATCTTTTTTAGATATAGCATTTACTTCCTGTATTGTTTCTTGAATAAGTGCCTCTAATTTTTCGTTTGATAACTGTTCAGGCATATATTTTTGGATAATTAGTATTTCATATTCAAGTTTCTCAACAATATCATTTCGACCAGCTGATTTATATTCTGGGAGGGAATCTTTCCTCTGCTTTAACTCCCTGGACAGTATTGTTAATTCTTCGTCCTCAGAAAGTTTATCTTTACCAAGCTTGATCATTTCATTTTGTAAGGAAGCTTTCACCATACGAATTATGCTTAATTTTTCTTTTTCTTTATTCTTCATTGCCTGCTTCATATCGTTATTCAGCTGTTCTAACAATGACATGTCCCGAGCACCTCTTTAGTATCTGCGTTTTCTAGCAGCTTCCGATTTCTTTTTACGGCGAACGCTAGGTTTTTCATAATATTCACGCTTGCGATATTCGGATAATGTACCGCTTTTTGAAACATTACGTTTAAAGCGACGAAGAGCATCCTCAAGGGACTCGTTTTTACGAATGCGAGTTGTATTTGACATGCTATTTTCCCTCCCTCCGAAGCATAGAACAAAGTTAGACAGACATATGTAAACATTTATACGCCTTGGTTTATTATAATATATCTACCGTTTTAGGTCAACTGCAGATTTTCAAGGACATTCAATAATCTGATGTTCCTTGATTATCCTTTACTATATCTTTCCCGCTGCTTGCTCCAATCCTTGTAGCACCTGCTTCAATTAATGCTTTTGTAAATGATAAGTCACGTACCCCGCCTGAAGCCTTTACACCCATTTCTGGACCAACTGTCTGTCGCATTAATTTTATATTTTCTAGTGAAGCGCCGCCACCGGAAAAACCTGTTGATGTTTTAACAAAATCCGCATTAGCTTCTTTAGCTAACAAACATGCACGAACCTTTTCATCTTTGTTTAATAATGAAGTTTCTATGATTACTTTAACTAATGCTTGTTTATCTGCTGCTTGGACAATTGCTTCTATTTCTTCTCTTACAAAAGAATCGTTATTTGACTTTAATTCTCCTATATTGATAACCATATCAATTTCTGTCGCGCCATCTTTAATTGCTTGTTTTGCCTCGAAAACTTTTGTTGCAGTGGTTGTAGCACCAAGCGGAAATCCAATTACTGTACATACCTTTACAGAGGTGTCTTTTAATTGTTGATAACAATGAGATACCCAATGGGGATTAACACATACGGATGCAAATTCATATTCTATTGCTTCTTGGATGATTTGATTTATTTTATCGCGTGTTGTCTCTGGTTTTAATTGAGTAAGATCAATATACTTTGCATATTCTTTACTCATGATAAACTCCCTTCCAAATTTGCACGTACTATATTAAAACACAGTCCACTCCTTATTTTTCCACATGGAATAATATAGAAAAATTACAGTATGTCGTTAAGGAGCAGACCTTTTGTTTACTGTGCTGTTTGTTGGTACTGACTGTGTGTAGCATTGTCCATTATGCGGACAAACTTACCTTTATTTAATGGGTAACCTGATTTTGTAATTTTAACTCTTACAATTTTACCTATTAAATCTGGTGTTCCTTCAAATTGTACTTTTAAATAGTTGTCGGTGTATCCAACTAATAATTCAGGATGTTCCTCATCATGAACTCGTTCTTCTGGAATCACTTCTAATACCTCATCTTGGTATTTTGAAGCATATTCTTTTGCAAGTTGATTGGATAATTCGATCATCTGATGAACACGGTCATTTTTAAGCTCATCTTCCACTTGATCTTTCATTCTTGCAGCAGGTGTACCAGTACGTCTAGAAAAAGGAAATACGTGTAGTTCTGAATATCCTATTTCCTTAACAAAATCATATGTTTCTTTAAATTCTTCATCAGTTTCACCTGGAAAACCTACAATAACATCTGAAGTAATTGCAAGATTAGGAAGCGCTTTTCGTATTTTATCTACCTTTTGCTTATAATAATTTGTTGTATATTTTCTACGCATTCTTGCCAGGACGGTATTTGATCCGGATTGAAGCGGGATGTGTAAATGCCTAACAATCTTCTCTGATTTATCAAGCACCTCTATAACTTCATCCGTAATTTGACTAGCTTCAATAGAAGAAATACGAACTCGTTTTAAACCTTCTACCTTTGTTTCAAGGTCATGAAGTAACATAGCGAAGTTATAATCGTTCATATCCTCTCCATAACCTGCTGTATGGATACCTGTTAGTACAATTTCTTTATACCCTGCATCAACAAGTTGTTGTGCTTGATTTATTACGTTTTCTGGGCCTCGCGATCTTAGCAGCCCGCGTGACCACGGAATAATACAAAAGGTACAAAAATTATTACAGCCTTCTTGAATTTTCAATGAAGCACGTGTACGATCTGTAAATTCAGGGACATCCATTTCTTCAAATACTCGACTCTTCATAATGTTTGTTACACCATTGACTGGTTTACGTGTTTGTATATGTTCTTCAATATATTCGATCATTTTGCTCCGGTTTTGTGTTCCAACAATAACATCTACACCGGGGATTTCCATGATTTCACCTGGTGATGTTTGCGCATAGCAGCCAGTAACACAAACTACACTTTCCGGATTTTGTCGAACAGCTTTACGAATCGTTTGCCTGCTCTTTTTATCTCCTGTATTTGTAACGGTACATGTATTGATGACATAGACATCTGCTTGCCGATTAAAATCAACACGTTCATAGCCTTGATTCATAAACATTTGCCATATACCCTCAGTTTCGTAATGATTTACCTTACAGCCTAATGTATGAAACGCTACTGTTGGCACCATTAACACCTCAATTCTTCAAAATGATAAGATATGCTTGCTAATACATATAGAGCTGCAGTTTCTGTCCGCAATATACGAGGACCAAGCCGGACTGCCGTAAAGTTATTCTTTTTCAGCAGATCAACTTCGTTTGTTGAGAACCCTCCTTCGGGTCCAATACAAACTAAAACACGCTGCCCTTCTTTTAAGTTCGACACTAGCGTTCCGAATGAATGTTCATGATCCACTTTTGCTTCTTCTTCATAGGCAAATAACTTTACATCGTAATTTCTACTTTCATGAACGAGATCAGAAATTGCCATTATATCTTGAATGATCGGTATTTTATTCCGATGACTCTGTTCACTTGCTTCTTTAACTATTTTAGCAAAACGATTTAATTTTTTCTCAGTCTTTTTTTTATCCCACTTAACAATGGAACGTTGAGCTTGGAATGGAATAAAGGAGTGTGCACCAAGCTCTGTACCTTTTTGAAGGATAAAGTCAAGTTTATCTCCTTTTGGTAACCCTTGAGCTATTGTAATTTGAAAAGGAAGTTCTACTTGTTCGTTTAACCATTCTATCACCGCTAATTTAATAAGGTTTGTATCAAACGATGTAATCGTACAAATCGCAGCTTGTCCATTAGGATGATTACAGATCACTTTGTCGTTTATCTTAAATCGCATGACTTTCGATATATGGTGAGCATCATCTCCATGTATATAAACCTGATCATTCTCCCAATTATCTCTAGGAACAAAATAACGTTGCAAGACATGCACCTCTAATTTTATTCATTTTTTCTGGCTATCATACATACCCATTCACCCATATGAAATGTTTCTAAAATGCTAAACCCATGTTTTTCCATTTCTAATTGAACATCCTGCTCTTTCGTTTGAATTATTCCTGAAGTAACAAATAAACCACCTTGCTTTAAGTTATTCCAGGCATCCTCAACAAATCGTACAATGATCTCAGCTAATATATTGGAAACGATTATATCCGCCTGAACTGTTACATTATGAAGCAAATCATTTTGCTTGGCTATTATTTTATCTTCTAGTTTATTAATCTTCATATTAATTTGCGTGCTTTTCACCGCAACGTCATCTAAATCATAAGCATAAACTTTACTTGCACCGAGTAAGACAGAGGCTATACTTAATACACCAGAACCACAACCGACATCTATAATTGTGTCCTTTTTGTTTATATATTGTTCCAATGCCTGAATGCTTAACATCGTTGTCGGATGTGTACCTGTACCAAATGCCATGCCAGGGTCAAGCTCAATAATAAGTTCATCTTCTGATTTAGGTTCATATTTTTCCCACGTCGGGGCTATTGTAACCTTCTCTGAGATTTTTACAGGTTTATAATATCTTTTCCAAGCTGTTGCCCAATCTATCTCAGAAACTTCACTAAAAGTAATATTGTTTTGTCCAATATCTATATTGTAGGAAGGTAGCTCATTAATAGAATCCTTTATTACTCCAATTATTTTATTTAGAAACTCGTCTATAGGTAAATAAGCTTTTATGAAAATTCCATCTTCAGGGTACTCAGCAGGATTTAGCTCATAAACTTCGCCAAAAAAAGTGTCTCGTTCTTTGACTAAATCCAATGGATCCTCTATTACAATCCCGTTTGCTCCATTGTTATGCAGTATATTTGAAATTGGTTCGACAGCTTCATTGGTTGTATGAATACACATTTCCGACCATTTCAATAGGAACCACTCTCTTCTATATGAATTAATGATAGTAGGGGGAGCTTGGAAACACTTTGATTACTCCCCTTTAAATGCCTCTTTAAATCGCTTGAAAAGAGAGCTGCTATGATCGTCCGTTGATTGATTACCGCCAATTGCATTAAACTCTTTTAAAAGCTCTTTTTGTCGTTTATTTAATTTGGTTGGTGTGATTACCTTCACTTGAATATGTTGATCCCCGTGCCCATATCCTCGAACATTTGGAGCTCCTTTTCCTTTTAGACGGAACACTTTACCTGTTTGCGTTCCAGCAGGGATTTTCAGCATTACTTTACCGTGTACAGTTGGAACTTCTACTTCATCGCCTAACGCCACTTGGGTGAATGTCAAAGGTAGTTCACAATGAATATGGTCCCCATCACGCTCAAAAAATTCATGGGCTCTTACTTGAACTACTACAAATAAATCTCCGGCAGGGCCGCCATTTTTTCCGGGCTCCCCTTTTCCAGTAACACGAATTTGCTGCCCTTCATCGATTCCTGCAGGGATAGAAATATGAATTTTTTTGTTTTTCTTCACTTTTCCTGTACCACTGCATTTTTTACATTTTTCCGGAATAATTTTACCTGATCCATTACAGTGGTGACAGACGCGACGATTTACAACCTTTCCAAACGGCGTATTTTGTTCTACGTTTAACTGTCCTGAACCATTACAATGCGTACAAGTTTTCACTTTCGAACCAGGTTTTGCTCCTGAACCATTACAGCTTTCACAATTTTCTTCTTTTGGAAGAGTAATATCTACTTCTTTTCCAAAAATGGCTTCTTCAAAATCAAGCACCATTGTGTACTGTAAATCGGCTCCTTGTTGTGGTGCGTTTGGGTCACGTCTACGACCACCACCAAAGAACATATCGAATATATCACCAAAGCCGCCAAAATCCTGTGCACCGCCAAAGCCGCCAAAACCTTGTCCTTGAGCACCCGCATGACCAAACTGGTCATATTGAGATCGTTTTTGATCATCTTTTAATACTTCATAGGCTTCTTTTGCTTCCTTAAATTTATCTGCAGCATCCTCTTCTTTATTCACATCAGGATGGTATTTTCTAGCTAGCTTTCGATAAGCTTTTTTAATTTCATCCTTTGAAGCATCTTTGCCAACTCCAAGGATATCATAATAATCACGCTTACTCACTTGTAAATCACTCTCCCCGACACACTATTACATAAATGTTATCTTATCATTTTTAAACCTTTGATAGCAAATGAACTTTAAAATATTCTAGGCTGTAAAAAAGTCAAAGCCAAGGAAATCCTGACTTTGACTTCATTATCTTAAACAATGTTTAATTGTTACTTATTTTCATCATCGTTGACTTCTTTATAATCTGCATCAACTACATCGTCGTTATTCTCTTGGTTTCCTTCACCTTGATTTGCTTGAGTATCTTGTGCCATTTGTTCATATAGTTTCACTGACAACTGTTGTACCTGCTCTTGTAAGGCTTCTTTTTTCTCTTTGATTTGATCCATATCATCAGATTCCAGAGCAGATTTTAAAGCCTCTTTAGTGTCTTCAGCTTTTTGTTTCTCTTCATCTGAAACTTTATCTCCAAGGTCTTTAATTGTTTTATCAGTTGTAAAGATTAGCTGATCCGCCTCATTGCGAAGATCGATTTCTTCACGGCGTTTTTTATCTGCTTCAGCGTTTTCCTCCGCATCTTTTACCATTTGGTCTACTTCTTCATCTGATAGACCAGAAGATGACTTAATTGTTATGGATTGTTCTTTATTGGTGCCCATATCCTTAGCTCTTACACTTACAATACCGTTTGCATCAATATCGAAAGTAACCTCGATTTGTGGCACACCTCTTGGTGCTGGTGGAATATCCGTTAATTGAAAGCGACCTAAGGTTTTATTATCGGCAGCCATTTCACGTTCGCCCTGAAGCACATGGATATCAACCGCAGTCTGGTTATCAGCAGCAGTTGAGAATACTTGAGATTCACTTGTTGGGATCGTTGTGTTACGTTCAATTAATTTCGTAGTAACACCGCCCATTGTTTCAATACCTAATGAAAGTGGCGTAACATCTAGTAAAACGACATCTTTTACATCACCTTGAAGCACTCCACCTTGTATTGCAGCACCTAAAGCGACAACTTCATCTGGGTTAACTCCTTTAGATGGATCTTGATTTATTTCACGCTTAATAGCATCTTGTACTGCAGGTATACGAGTAGAACCACCTACTAAAATAACTTTGTCAATTTCATTAGCAGCTAAATCTGCGTCAGATAATGATTTACGAACAGGTGTCATTGTACGCTCTACCAAATCAGAAGATAATTCTTCAAATTTTGCACGTGTTAAACTCATTTCCAAATGTAGCGGTCCAGCTTCTCCAGCAGTGATAAATGGCAATGAAATTTGGGTTTGTGACACACCGGACAATTCCTTTTTCGCTTTTTCAGCAGCATCTTTCAGTCGTTGTGTAGCCATTTTATCTTGGGAAAGGTCTATACCATTTTCTTTTTTGAACTCTTGAACCATATAATCAATGATTACTTGGTCAAAATCATCCCCACCTAAGCGGTTGTCACCTGCTGTTGAAACAACTTCAAATGTTCCATCACCAATATCTAGAATAGAGACGTCAAAAGTACCTCCACCTAAGTCATATACTAGAATAGTTTGATCCTGATCATCTTTGTCAATTCCATATGCTAATGCAGCGGCAGTAGGTTCATTAATGATACGTTCTACTTCAAGCCCGGCAATTGTACCTGCGTCTTTAGTAGCTTGGCGCTCTGCATCATTAAAATATGCCGGAACAGTTATTACTGCTTTTTCAACACTTTCTCCAATATATTCTTCTGCATATGATTTAAGGTGCTGAAGTATAATAGCTGATATTTCTTGCGGTGTATACTCTTTATCTTCAATTTTTATTTTATAATCTGTTCCCATATGACGCTTAACAGACTGAACTGTATTTGGATTAGTGATAGCTTGACGTTTAGCTACTTCTCCAACTTGCCTTTCTCCATTTTTAAAAGCAACAACAGATGGAGTTGTGCGGTTTCCTTCTGGGTTGGGAATTACAACAGCTTCCCCACCTTCCATTACGGACACACATGAATTTGTTGTTCCTAAGTCAATACCGATTATTTTGCTCATAATCATTTCCTCCTTCATTACTTCAACAAGATGTTTATTTATTTACTTTAACCATAGCAGGTCGAATAACGCGATCTTTAAGGATATAGCCTTTTTGCAATTCTTCAACAATAATATTAGATTCAAATTCTTCCTCTTCTACTTGCATGACACCATGATGTAAATTAGGATCAAATTCTTTTCCAACAGCTTCTATTTCTTCTACTCCTTGCGATTTCAAGGCTTCTTTCAGTTGATTATAAACCATTGTTATACCTTCAATTAAACTTGCTGTAGCATCAGTAACCTCCACTTGTAAGGCTCTTTCAAAGTTATCAATTGCGGGCAATAATTCATTTACTATATCCTGAGATTTATATTTAAGGCTTGCTTCCTTTTCTTTTTGGGAGCGTTTCTTAAAATTATCAAATTCGGCTTGCACACGAAGCATCTGACCATAAATATCTTCGTTTTCCTTTTGCAAACGAGCGATTTCTTTTTTTAAATCTTCTGCTGATTCTACATTTTCCTTTTCCCCTGAATCAACTACTTCAGTTTCTTCTTTTTCGGCAGCATCTATATTTAAATCTTCGTCTTTATCAGTTATTGCTTCATTTGCTTTTTCATTCATCATTAAACACCTCCAATATACAAAATAACCACGTTAGACTATATCACGAATTGTAATTGAAATAAACTAAAATCCTCATTTGTTTTGTCTAAACCACAAATATAGAGCTTCAGTCATTTCATTCGATAGAACATTTAACAATGTAATTACTTTTTGATATTCCATTCTTGTTGGTCCAAGTAATCCTATTGTTCCCAATTGATCATCACCTATTTGATAGGATGCAGTAATTAGACTAAAATCTTTAATTGCATCTATTTTGTTTTCATTCCCAATAGTAACTTTCAAACCATCTGTCGCATTTTTTAATAGATTCGCTATCTCCTCTTCTTTTTCCATCATTGTATAAAAAGAACGAATTTTATCAACATCGTTAAACTCAGGCTGCATTAAAATATTAGATTTTCCGCCTATATATAGTTTGACTGGCTGTTCATAGAAGAACACAGCTTTTAAATAGTCATAAGAGGTTTCAAAGTCATCTAAATACTGTTGCATTAAGAAAACTATTTCGGTGTTTATCATTTCAGGCAAATGAACAATTGGTACGTCATATAGCCGTTCATTAAGTATGTTAACCAATTTCTCCATATCTGTTGCATGGATCGCAGCCGGAAGGGAAAATGATCGATGCTCTACATGACCTGTGTTTGTTATTAAAATAGCTACGGCTACATGTGGTGATAATGTAAAGATTTGAATTTTTTTTAATCTGGTTTCATAAATTTCAGGTCCTAAAATAATGGACGTGTAGTTTGTTAAATCTGACAACACTTCAGCCGACATCTGAACGATTTGTTCAAATTCTAAAAAGTCTTCCTTAAAAATATGTTTAATCAAGCTCACGTCTTTGTGTTTAACAGTTGGAGTTATTAAATGATCTACATAATAACGATATCCTTTTTCGGAAGGAACTCTGCCTGAAGACAAGTGCGTCTTTTCCAAGAATCCCATATCTTCCAAATCCGCCATTTCATTTCTAATCGTGGCTGCACTATAATTTATGTTAGTTTTTTTAGAAATCGCACGTGAACCGACAGGTTGTGCAGATGCGATAAAATCATCAATAATAACCTGTAGAATCAATAACTGCCTTTCTGTTAACATATAATCACCTCTGTTAGCACTCTTTTGTACTGAGTGCTAATAATAAATTATCAAATGATGTTTTTTTTGTCAACGGACATGATTTATCCGTTTTTAGTATACGATAACCTGTATAAACACTATGAAAAATATGCCGTTTATATAGAAAAGAAACCTTGCTTCAAATGTTTGTAGCAAGGCTTCGATATTTGCAGCTTTAATCATCATCCATTTTTAGCACAGCCATAAAGGCTTCTTGAGGAACTTCAACTGAACCGACGGTTTTCATCCGTTTTTTACCCTCTTTTTGTTTTTCTAATAGTTTGCGTTTACGTGTAACATCCCCACCATATAGTTTTGCGGTTACATCTTTTCGTACTGCCTTAATGTTAGATCGAGCAGCGATTTTGTTTCCTATAGCTGCCTGTACGGGAACCTCAAATTGCTGTCTTGGAATTAGATCTTTTAATTTTTCAACAATGTGCTTACCACGCTCATGTGCGAAATCACGATGAACAATGAAGGACAATGCATCAATCTTTTCAGAGTTAAGTAAGATATCCATTTTAACCAGGTCAGACGGCTGATAACCAATCAGTTCATAATCGAAAGAAGCATATCCTTTCGTTTGTGATTTTAGTTGATCAAAAAAGTCATAAACGATTTCAGAAAGTGGAATCTTATAAATAATGTTGACACGGATATCATCCAAGTATTTCATATCAACAAACTGCCCTCGTTTTTTTTGTGATAGCTCCATAACAGCTCCCACATAATCTTTTGGAACCATAATGGTGGCTTCTACAAATGGTTCCCGGATTTCTTTTATCTGTTGTGGGTCTGGCATAAATGATGGATTATCCACCTCTATTAATTCGTCTTCAGCCTTCTCTACTTCGTAAACTACACTAGGGGCAGTAGTGATCAACTCAATGTTAAATTCCCGTTCAATTCTTTCTTGAACAATCTCCATATGTAAAAGACCTAAAAACCCACAACGAAATCCAAAACCGAGAGCTTGGGATGTTTCTGGTTCATATTGCAAAGCTGAGTCGTTTAATTCTAATCGTTCAAGAGCTTCCCTTAAGTCATTGTAATTATTTGAATCAATTGGAAATAAACCGCAGAATACCATTGGATTTAATGGTCGGTATCCTGGCAAAGGCATTTCCGCTGGATTGTCAGCTAATGTGATCGTATCACCGACTTGAGTATCACCGACTGTTTTAATTGATGCTGTTAAATATCCTACATCGCCTACAACTAATTCATCTTTCTTTTCGGGCGTTGGTGTAAAAACACCTAGTTCATTTACTTCGAATTCCTTCCCGTTGGCCATTAACATGATTTTGTCGCCAACTTTTACAGATCCTTCTTTAATACATATGTAGGCAATCACTCCGCGGTAAGGATCATATAGCGAATCGAAAATAAGCGCTTTTAATGGTTGTTCTATTTCCCCAACCGGTGGAGGGACTGCCTCTACAATGCGTTCCAAGATGTCTTCGATGCCTATATTAGCTTTTGCTGAAGCTAGCAAAATATCACTTTTGTCAACACCGATTACATCTTCTAATTCTTTTGTTACAGCATCAACATCTGCGTTTGGAAGATCAATTTTATTAATAACAGGAATAATTTCTAGTTCGTTATCTAGCGCAAGATACACATTCGCCAAGGTTTGTGCTTCAATGCCTTGGGCTGCATCAACAACTAAAATTGCACCTTCACAGGCAGCAAGACTTCGTGAGACCTCATATGTAAAATCTACATGTCCAGGTGTATCGATCAGATGGAATATATATTCTTCACCGTTCTTACTTTGGTAATGAAGTTGAACGGCATTTAATTTAATAGTAATACCCCGCTCTCTTTCTAAATCCATTCCATCAAGGAATTGATCTTTCATCTCTCGCTTCGATAACGCTTTCGTATTCTCTAAAATTCGATCAGCTAAAGTGGATTTCCCATGGTCAATATGGGCTATGATCGAAAAATTACGTACATGTTTTTGTTTGTTTTCCATTCGTGTCGTTCACTCCTATATATCTAATAAGGATAAAGACTAAGCTAAGGTACCTATAACAAATGGTCCCTTTGTATGTTTGAAATTAGTTTTTGCAGTCTATTTATCAACATAAAAAGCTACTAACAACTAGGTTGATTATAGCAATTGAACTATTTAGTTTCAAGATTTAGAACATATATAAAGTAATCCTTCTCCCAAATGATCTATGGCGGGAAAAGGATTATTTGCTAAATAAACAACTGTGATATCTGGTATAATATTTGTACGATTATTTCATAAAATCCTTTGACCCCTGCTTCTAAAACAGATGCCGTTTTTTGAGTCAAATGGTTATCTGGCTCTACGTCAGCCGTAGTTGTTTCATCCGCCTCTTCGATCTGTAGAATTCGCTCTTTTTCTATAATTTCACCTTCATCCATCTTCTCTTCTTCATGATTCACTATTCTCTCTGTATCCGTCTCCACAGGTTTTGAAACGATTTGTCCCCGGTCTATTCCAAACAACATACCCGCTAAGAAAACAACGATTAACATTAGAAAAACGATAAATGAACGTACCATAAGCTATACCTCCGTTTAGTCTGCGTCTACTTTTTCAGCGTCCCAATAATAGTCACTAAACACTTCTGCAACAACATCTGCTGTACGGTATAATTCTTCAAAAGTATTTTCATAACCACCAAATTCAATTAACAGAGCATTTTCAGACAAATCCTGGTTAAAGATGCCGTTTGTACCAGCACCTTCTTTTGTAATTACTCCTTTACTCAGACCGGGGTACTTTGCTTCTATAAGTGAATTCAACTCAGTAGCTACCGCTAGGTTTTTCTCATAATCGTCATAGTCAGCTCCAACAACAAATAAAATCTGCGCATAAGATTCACCATTGATTTTCTTTGTTGTCTTATCTCGTGGCAAGCTGTCTCGGTGTATATCAAATACATATTGAAGATGCTTGTTTGAAGCTACAGCTTCTTCTACTATACTTCTTGAAGCATCATAGGACTGTCCGTATTCCCATTCTTTTTCTTTTAAAATATTCATTACATCTGTATTATTTACATTCGTTCCAATCCCGTTCGACTTTAACTTTTTGGCAATCCTATCACTAACCTTTGTAATATTCACCTCATCATGATGCGCTTGATTCGGATCCGTTACATTTGGCAAGTGTGGTAAAAAAGATTCCCGTGTATGCGTATTGTATATAAAAACAGTGTCTTTTTCTCCTGTGCTTTGGTTTGCTTCTTTATTTTCATCTTCTCTATCAGACTCTTCTTCAGATGGTTCATCCAATACAGCTTCTCTATCTTCTAATACATCTTCTAAAGGTGGAGAGGATTCCATAGCCAGATTTGTGTAATCTGTTCCTTCACCAGCAACAATAACCTTACTTCCGAAAGATGAGAAACCTGGTAACTCCTGCCCTAGCAAACTGCTGGGATCAGAAGGCTTTATGTTCGTAGCTATTTGAAATAAAGTAGTAGATAACTTTGGAAGTTTTTTATCTTTTGGAAAAGCTTCCTTAAAAATTCTATTCTCTGTCCCCATCAAATACAGAAACGTGGAACTATCTATATCACTTGTCCATCTAGTAATGGTGTCGGATGAAAAACGATAAGCTGGTTTAATTGTTGTTAATATACCAATTGAAATAAATAAAACGATGATGCTTATCAGATACAATCCGCCTTTTTTATAAAAAGGATTAAACCGCGTCATTCTATATTTTTTATTATATTTTACAGACATCGTTCCACCCTTTCTAAAGCTAGTTTGATTCTATAGTAAAATCTATGTCTAAACTTTAGATGGTAGAACAAAATCTTTCTTTTTTAATAGAAGATTACGTTAATTATCTAGTATAAGATGCGAAATTATCAACATCCACCTTTTCATGTAATGCAGCATTAATACCATTAGCAACCACATTAGCCATGTCGACCATAAAACCATCCACTTCTTTTGGAGTAACCATCATATTATAACCAATGGGACTTAATACTTCAGTAATCAATGATCTTTTTTCCTCTTCGGATAAGCCTCCTACGATCCCAAGAAAGGCTTTTCGTTGTTCTTCATCGGGAAGGTCCTCTTCTTTTAGCTTTTTGTGACCAAAGGATAAGGAAGCGGGTGCTAAAGCCTTTGATGGCTGGTCTCTTTCATTCCATTCTCTGCCAAAATGCTTTAACAAGAAATCGATTGTATCACTAGTAATCGTGACTGCATCTACAACTGTTGGTACGCCAATTGCAATGACTGGAATACCTAGTGTATCCTGACTTAGTTCTTTGCGTTTATTACCCACACCTGAACCTGGGTGTATCCCAGAATCAGATAATTGTATTGTTTCATTTATACGTTCTATTGACCTTGAAGCAAGAGCATCAACAGCAATAACAAAATCCGGTTTTACCTTCTCTACGATCCCAAAGATAATATCACTTGTTTCAATTCCGGTAACACCCATTACTCCCGGAGTCACTGCAGAAACGGAACGATAACCCTCCGCAACTGTTTCATGTTCCAATTTAAATAAATGGCTTGTTACGAGAATTTTTTCTATTGTCATTGGCCCAAGTGCGTCAGGTGTCACATTCCAGTTGCCAAGTCCGACGATTAATCCAGTACTACCTGAACTTATATTATTCTTTTTTAACAACTGTTCTAACTCTCCAGCTAACACTTTAGCTGCCTTCTCCTGTAGCTTCGTATCTTGTTTTTTTACACCATCCGCATAAATGGTTACGTAGGAACCAGGTTTTTTTTCGAGCAATTTGGCTCCTTTTTCATTTATCTCTACATAAGAAATGTTAATATTCTCTTTTACTTGCTCTTTTACAGTAACACCTTGTATCTGCTTGTTATCTGTGTGCTCATTTTCAACATACATATTCTTAGCTTCAACAGCTAAATCCGTTCGTACTTGTTTGTGCATATGTTCACGTTTTTTCATTCCTCACTCTTCCTTTCATGCGTATTACTACACTTTATAATAGCGTTCACAAATTAATGGAAATTTATGTATAAGATAGCAGAAAAGTATATGTAGATGAAAAACAGTTTTTCAGTGGCGTTGGCGGGTGAATTAAAATTGAAAAGAATCGAATCCTTTGATAAAGTATCCTATATGGTGAACTTTGAGGAGGTGAAACGATGGCTAATATTAAATCAGCTATTAAACGTGTTAAAACAAACGAAACGAAACGTGAAAATAATCGGGTGTTCAAATCAGCAATGCGTACACAGATCAAACATGTTGAAAACTTAATTGAAGAAAATGATGCTGAAAATGCAAAAGCAGCATTAGAAAATACAATCAAACAAATTGACAAGGCGATACAAAAAGGTGTAGTCCACCCTAACAATGGAAATCGTCAAAAATCACGTCTAAAGCAAAAAATCAATCAACTGGGTGCTTAAAATAAACGATTAGGAGGAGCGATTGCCTCTTATATGATTTCTGTTCGTCAGACCGGAGGTTTGTCTTGAGCTTCCTTCAGATTCTACATCACTGTAGATACCCTTGCTTTTAATTATGTGCTTACCACTACATGGCGTTAGAGTTCGCGCATGCTGGGGGCACTAAAAAACGATCCCTAGGTAGGATCGTTTTTTCTTTATATTTATTTAACTAATTCATACAATAGTAATTCAAAAACTAAATCTTTTTCCATTTGCCCACGCTTCATCGCGGAATCTGCATCTGCCAATTGGTCCATGATATGCTCGAGCTTTCGTTTTGAGAATTGTTTTTCCCGACTGAGTGCAATTTTGATAACATAAGGATGGGCCCCTATCTGTTTTTGCATTTGAAATTGACTATATCCTTTTTGTTTTAAAAGTTTTACTCGAAAGATCATGCGAAATTGAAAAGCCAGCAAAGCAATAAGAGCAATTGGCTCTTCTTTCATTTTTTCAAGATCTTTAAAAATGGTAATTGCTTTATGTAAATTACGTTCAATAACCGCATCAACCAGTCTGAGAGAGGTGCTATTCGCTGTAGGTGCGATTAAGTCCTCGGCTATTTCTTTAGTAACTGTTCCTCCTTCCCCAACATACATTGCCAGTTTGTTTAGTTCGTTTTGCATCAGATTAAGGTCAGAGGCCAGTTCCGCATCAAAAATTTCATAAACATCGTGATTAATGGTGATTTTTAAACTGTTTGCAATGTTTGTTATCCACTTATTTAATTCATGATCTTTGAGTGGATTACACTCAACAACTGCTGCTTTTTTCCTTAAGAATTTACTTATTTTTTTCCTTTCATCAATCTTCTCGTATGGAGCAGTTAATATAAGAACCGAGTAGTCAACAGGATTATTTACGTATTGCTGTAAAGCATCTAAATCATGCTCAAAGGGTAATTTATCTGGTTTTGCTTTTAAAAAAACGGGATTTGATGCGATGATTAGCTTCCGATCGCCGAAGAAGGGATACGTCTCAACGTCTGAGATTACTTCCTGAATGGGTACCTCCTCTAAATCGTATGTAGATAAATTTTCATTCTCTTTGTGCCCTATTACTGTGTTACTGATATGTTTTTTTAGGTTTTGTATGAAATAAGTCTCAGATCCATATAATAGAAAAATCGGACTTATTTCTTTATTTTTAACCTGTTTAAAGACCTCTAAATACGACATGATATTCACTCCATTGTTTAGCTATAACAATGGTAAAACGGAAAGATGAGAATAGCAAGTAATAATTTAGAGGGAAACGCGCACCTCATTCATTTCCCTCTATAATCTATATAAACGCTTAAAATTCAGCCCCGGGATACTAAATCTTAAACGGTATTTGATTATTAGTTATAGATTGACCATTTTTAATAAAAGTATAGCTGTTAACTCTTTCTAAAAATAACGATGCATAAGGACGTAGTTCTTGAAGAAATTTAAGACCAAAAGTAGATTTTATTTCCGTTTTATTTTATACTTGAAATGGTATAGGAGGGATAGATATGAACGAATTTGAAAACGATGTCCAATCGAAAAATAATGACGTCAGCGATTCCATTATCGGGTTTGTTACTTCATTTGTATTCTTTGTTGTACTTTTTGCTATTGGTGCTATTATCAATGTGGTGGCTTAACTTACAAAAATATCTTCTATAACAAAGAGACTGATCATGAGACAGTCTCTTTGTTTATTGTTTTTGTATTAACCGTCAGCCCCTGCACTCCCATCTTATGGTAAAAACTTATAAAATGTTCCTTCCGTATTTTTATATCGAAATTGAACTGCACCATCTAAATCAGTTCGAAATAGTTGTACCTTTTCTTTTTCAAGTATTTCCAATACATCTGCACTTGGATGTCCATAGGTGTTTTTTTTTCCAACTGATATAAGTGCATAGCTTGGATCTAATTGATTGACAAATATTTTACTTGTTGAGGTTCTGCTTCCGTGATGGCCGACTTTTAAAACATCAATGGCTAGATTTTGGTATCGATCTATTATTTCGTTTTCTGAATCTTTTCCGCTATCCCCAGTAAAAAGCCAACTCATACCACCAAACTTTGTATATAAAATTAAAGAATTCTCATTTGGAGATTTCATATCTTTCGTTGGACCAATCGTTTGAAAAACTTGCCCATTTATATCAATTTTATCGTTCAATCTCCTAATATGTGTCCCGTACTCCTTCCATAATTTTACTGTTTGACGATCGAGCTCATAGTAATCACTAATAATGACTTCCTTTACTTTCATATCTCTAAGTATATATTCAACACTTCCCATATGATCAATATCTTCATGGCTCAAAAAAATAGCATCAATATAATTAATTCCTCTGGAATATAAGTATGGTTTAATTATTTGTTTATATACTTTGTCAGATGACCCAAAATCGTTAAAGGTAAAATTCGCTCCTGCATCAACAAAAATTACTCCTTTTCGATAGGGCAATTCGATAACAAATGCATCACCTTGTCCGATATCTAGCATTGTTACAGTTCCAATTGGAGATAAATATGGACGAAAAGCCAAACATACAATCAATAAGCTTATACTGCATCCATAGGTAAAAGCTTTAGGATGATTAGCACTTTGAAGATACTTCATAAGCATAAAAAATAAAACATAATATAAGACTGTAGCTACGATTGGCATATTGCCAATAATCCATGGATAATCTGCATGCTTATCAATAAGTGTGACCAAATGTATAAATATCGAATGGATGTGAACAAAAAAATAGTCTAAAAATTTAACGATTGATACTGGAAACGGTGAGAGAAACAAAAAAATAAACATTAAAGGAATAACAAATATTGAAAAATAAGGAACTACGATGACATTTAATAAAATTGATAGTGGTTGAAAAGTGGAAAAATAAGAAAGTTGCAGCGGTAAAATCATCATCTGGGATACAAAACTTATCTGTAATAATTGAAATATGGATGAATTAGATTGTGCAATCCAGTTTTTTGATAAAATCAATCCAAATGTAACGATAAAAGATAATTGAAAGCCTACATGATAAACGATATATTTATCAAAAAGAATAAATAAAAGAAAGACAATGCTTAAAACGTCAGTATAATTAAATTTTAATTTAGCTTTGTTTAGAATAATAAAAATCATGATGGATAAACTGGCACGCCAAACGGATGGTTCTCCCCCAGCAAGTAATGCATAAAGAGGTAAGAAAAAAATCATGATTAATTTAGCTTTTTCCTTTGTCAGTATATTTAACTTGATAAGCAAAAAATACAAGAGAGCTACTACTAATCCAACGTGCAGACCGGAAATAGCAAGTATATGTGAGAGATTCCACCTTTGAAATAAATCTACAGTCTGCTCACTTATAAACGAATCGTCTCCTAATACGAGAGCGTTTAGCCAACTGCTCGTTTTTTTACTATACTTATCATTTACATAATTTAATAAATTGTCTCTCAGAGTAAAAATTTGGTTAAGTCTTGACCCTCCATGGCATTCAATATCATCGAAAGATTGAAGAATAATTTGATGAGTGATTCCTTGTTTTAGTAAATAAGTATGAAAATCAAATTGACCAGGATTAGTGGTTTGTTCTGGAAGCTCTAATTCACCGTGAACGATACATTTTGCACCATGTTTTATCGAGGTATGCTTTAAAAAGCTTTTAGAAGAACTTTTTTCATCCGGAAAGAAAATGACGGAGACTTTGTTTTGGGTTTGTCTTTCTTGAAATAGAAATTCAACTTTATTAGAAGTTAACGATATGGGACTGGTAATTTTACCACTATGGGAGGTCTCTTTGGAGATCAAATCATTTCGGGGCATATCCACATCAATATTGGGTATATATACCCAATAAAAGAGAAAGGAAATAATGGACATAATTATTGGGATTGATCCTAATTTTCGATAATAATACAAATACAATAACCATAAAAAAAATCCAACAATAAACCAATTAGTTTTAAAATATATTGTTAAAATACTTACAACTACTGAAAATGCTGCAAAATGCCAGTATCCTCTCATACATTACTCACCTGCATTAATCGTTCTTCTACAAATATTTTATGAAGTTCTTAGCAGAGGCCCTTCACTTTTTTAAGCGAAGGATCTCGTCCTATTTTGATTGACTATATGGTGTGAAAAGCTGTTTCGCCTGTTTTTTTAACACGCTTAATTCCTGCTCATTTGTATTTAATTCAAGTTTTTCAAGTAAATGTTGTACATATGCTGATTTTTCTTTATATTTTGTATCAACTGCCAAATAATTCAGCTCTACTTTTTTCGTTTCCACACCTGCTTCCTGAAATAATTCAATTGCATATGGATGATTTCGGTAATCTTCCGCATAGTATACCGTTTTGATCCCACTTTGAATTAGTTGCTTACAGCATTGCAGACATGGATAATGTGTAACATAAATATCTGCATTATCTGTTGGAACTCCAAATTTAGCACATTGCAATAATGCATTTGCTTCCGCATGTACAGTTCTTACACAGTGTCCATCAATCACATAACAACCTTCATCGTTACAATGAACACTTCCAGAAACACTTCCATTATAACCACCTGCTATGATGCGCTTATCTCTGACAATCGTTGCACCGACCATCAGCCTTGTGCATGTGCTTCTTAGTGCTAATAAATGACTTTGAGCCATAAAATACTGATCCCATGAAATTCGTTCCATGCCTCACTCCCCCTATACCTATATAGTTTACAACTCTTTATTCTAATTCGTCAAAAACTATGGGATTTGCAGTTCATCCTGCAGATTTTCCAGGGTTTTCTCTCCAATCCCGCTTACTTCTAGCAAGTCTTCTGTTGTTTGGAAGAATCCGTTTTCCTCTCTATGTTGTATAATTGCTTGGGCCTTAGCTGGTCCTATCCCGGATAAACTTTCTATTTCTTCTTGTGTAGCTTCATTTATCTTTATTTTATTGCTCTCTTTAGTTTTTTGACTAGCGTCAGCGAGGTGACCACTATCGACTCCTTTTGCGGGAACTTGAATCACCATCTCATCTTGAACCTTTTGAGCCAAATTGACAATGGATTCATCGGCTTTTTTT